>CAKZHE010000172.1 GCA_936920195.1 uncultured cyanobacterium
GCTCTGCCTCGCTTGGTTATCATCCGAGGCAGAGCCTCTCAATGGGCATTCCCAGGCAGAGCCTGGGAACGAGTAATTCTGTCCTATTCCCTGTTCCCTGTTCCCCGTTCCCTGTTCCCTGTTCCTTATTTCCCTTGCTAATTTTCCGATCGTTTGGCACAGAATGGAAGATGGCGATCGCGCTCTCTCCTCGTTAGATAGTTATGGAATCTTTAGTTAAACTCGATTTTTCTCATTTGGCCTTGGGTTTGGGCATGATTGCCATTGCCGTCGGCTTATCTAGTTGGCAAAAATTGGGATTGGAAGGACAATTGGCGATCGCTGCCCTCCGCACCATGATTCAATTGTTGGGGGTGGGGTATATTTTAGCCTTTGTTTTTGCCGGAAATAATCCGTGGGTAGTCCTAGCCATTTTAATTGTGATGGTGACGACTGCGGCTATTGTGACTCGCAACCGGATTAGTCCGAAAATCCCCCGATTGCTGCCGATAATTTGGGCAGCAATTTGCTTTAGTATGGCCTTGACTTTAACTTACGTTAATCTGTTGATTATTCAACCGGAACGCTGGTATGAGCCACAATACCTGATTCCTTTGGCGGGAATTGTGTTAGGTAATGCTATGAATGGGGGCGCGATCGCTGGGGAACGGTTATTTAGTAGCATTAATAGCAGTCAGCTAGAAATTGAAACCCATTTGAGTTTGGGAGCAACTCCCCAGCAAGCTGTGGCGCAATACCGTCGGGATGCCGTGCGAGCCGGATTAATTCCCACTTTAAATGTGATGATGGTGGCGGGAATTGTCACGTTACCCGGCAGTATTACGGGACAATTATTAAGCGGGGTCGATCCTTTGCAAGCAGCGGCCTACCAGATTTTAATTATGTTTATGGTCGCCTTTACTAACACTGTTTCAGCTTTGTTAGTGACTCACGGTTTATGTCAGCAATTTTTTAATCAAAATGATCAATTGCGGAAGTTCTAAAAGTTGGGCTACAATCCCAAATACCGCAGTGTGAGGGGCGGGTTTATTAAGGTTATTGGTGAAGATTAAAATTCATTCCTAAACCCGCCCCTACAAGATTCATAATTCAATTGTTTATGGTATATTTGATGGAAATTTGTGGTAAATCTCTGTCAAATTGATAATTTAAGCTCAAGAAATTGGAAATTTAGCAATGTATGTACTCGTTGGTGGAGCCGGACTGGTTGGACTTAATTTAGCTCAAAGATTGGTAGAACTGGGGCATACAGTCGCCATCATTGATATTGATGCTAATGCCTGTCGCTACGTGCGCGAACAAGTAGGCGCAATGGCTTTTGAAGGGAGTGCTGTTAATACGGAACTCCTTTTGGAAGCTGGAATTCGCAAAGCTGATTCTGTAGCCGCTGTGCTTCGCAGCGATGCCTTAAATCTGGCAATGGTTACTTTGGCTAAATACTACGGTGTTTCCCATATTGTCAGTCGAATGCGGCATCGCGATTTTGAAGCTCCTTTACGAATTGCTGGAGCGCAACATATTATTAGCACGATTGATTTAGCTGTTTCGACAATGGTAAATGCCATTGTCTATCCTGAAGTAGAATCCATGATGCACTTTGAACAGGGACAAATTGAAGTTCTCAAGATTTCTGTTCCCGCGCAATGTAGTGCTATCGGACGAAGTATTGCCGAAGTAGCTCAAGATACCCATTTCCCGACAGGTTCTTTAATTATTGGCTATCAATCTCATCCCCAAATGGATTTAGAAATTCCTAACGGCAGTACCGTTTTGGAATCTGGTTCAAAGCTATTAATTGTCACTAAACCAGGCTCTTTAGATCAAGTGGTTGATTTCATTGAAAATTAATTAGAGAATAGGGCATAGCAATTTGCTTAAATAGAGAACTTATGCAATACCTCTCAGGACTTACGCAACTATCCTAGGAATAGGGGCAACCACGGGGGGATTGCCCCTACAAAACACTATATGTAGATGG
>CAKZHE010000173.1 GCA_936920195.1 uncultured cyanobacterium
TATTTGTTCGGCACTGGGTTTAATTCGGTAGCAGTAGGTTAGAATCATAGAACTATTATAGAACCGCTATCAGGATTCGCTTCGCTCAGTTAATATTGTTGGCCTCAATTCCCCACCCATCAACCCTGTCGGGTATGATTGGCGACCCCTTGAGGCATTTGGTTGGCAAAGGGTTCGTCCATTCCACGCTGTCGCTCAACCCCTCTAAAAGAGCCGGAATATCCCCCCGCCCAAAAGCGGCATAAAGACTCTGAATTAACTGGACATTTTCTGGTTCGCTCATTGCTCGCTCCTTAGCTACAAAATAAATTGGCGATTTTGGCTCTACTCTAGCAGATTTGCTTTGCCAAAAAATTACAAATAAATTAAGAAATAGCCTATATGTGAGGCAATATAATTAGAGTGCAATAGCCGCTAAACTACGTCTACGTCCCCGAAGGAGTTCTGAATTGGTTTCCTCATCTGCCAACACTAGCGAAGTAATTGGGACAGTTCCCCTAGACAGTCCCCAAGAATGGGATTTATCAGACCTCTATAGTAGCTTTGCTGACCCCCAACTCAATCTAGATTTAGTCGCACTCCAGGAACAAGCCGCCGAATTTCGCCAGCAATACCGGGGACGAGTCCGAGAACTAAGCACTGAAGGCGTAGCTAGCTGCCTGCAACAGTTAGAAGGTTTGGCAGAAAAATCTGGCTATCTTTATACTTTTCCTTCTCTCGTCTTCTCCGCCGATACCCGCAACACCGAGGCGCAACAATTCCTCGACAAGGTGAAGGAAGCTTTAACTGGCATTGACAATCAATTGCTATTTTTTGACCTAGAATTGCAAGATTTAGACCAAGATAAATTTGCCCAATTACAGTCAGCCCCAGCCTTACAAAACTATAGTCACTATCTAGCCCGGATTGGGAAATACCGTCCGCACAAGCTTTCCGAAGAAATTGAGCAAACCCGCAATCAGGATAGTTTAACTGGACGGCAAGCCTTTGTGCAGTTGCGCTCTGTCCATTTGGGGGAACAAGAATATGCTCCAGTAACTACTCCTGATGGGAAGACTGCCAGTACCGAAGCCGATCTTAGTTCCTTACTCTTTCACCCAGAAGCCAGCGTCCGCTATGATGCCTATCGGTCAGTTCGGCAGGCGATGGAGCAACATAATTTACTTTATGGTTATATCCTGAATACGGTAACTCAAGACCACCGTCTAGAAAGTCAAATGCGGGGTTATACTTCTACGCTGCACAAACAATTGCTGGCAGATGAGGTATCGGAATCAGTATTTCAGGCGGTGATGGAGGGAACGCGCCGACGCTTCGATCTTTTCCAGCGTTATTATCAGTTGAAAGCTGCCTGCCTAGGAGACAAAATTACCACTTGCGATGTCTATGCTCCTTGGACAGATGGGGAAGAAGGCAATCGGGAAATTGGTTATCAGCAAGGGGTAGAAACCCTCTTAGCTGCTTTAAAACAGTTCGATCCTAACTATGCTAGTCGAGCCGAGGAATTTTTTGTCAAGAATTGGGTAGATGCCAAAGTCCGTCCCGGCAAGCGCGGCGGAGCCTTCTGTTCCTATACTCATGGCAAGCATAGCTATTTGCTCCTGTCCTACACCAATGATTACAATTCCCTGTTCACTCTAGCCCACGAAATGGGACATGGATTGCACTTTGCCTGGATCGGCGATCGCCAAACTTATTTTAACAGCAATCCGCCGATGGTTTTAGCAGAAATTGCTTCCACCTTCAACGAATTATTGTTATTAGATTACCTGTTGAAAAACACCTCTGGCGATAAAGTTTTCCGGCAAGCCCTACTCACTCGGCAACTAGAAGACCAACTAAATCTACTCTTTCGACAAAGTACCATCAGCCGCTTAGAATTAGCCCTGCACGAACGGGCTGCCCAAGGCAGTTTCGATCACACTTTTGTTAATCAAAAATGGACAGAGCTTTATCAAGAACTTTGCGGCGATGTGGTGGAAGTCCTGCCAGAACATCAATATGATTGGGCGCGGATTGGTCACATTTACTTCAAGCCTTTTTACTGCTATCAATATACAGCTTCTAATATTGTCAGTTTGGCTTGCTATCAAAAATATCTGCAAATTGGCAAAGACTTTCTGCCCGGATATTTTGCATTGTTGGCGGCTGGAGGCAGTATGAATCAGGTAGATGCTTTGCGACAATATGTTGATGTAGACATCGAAAATCCTGCGACGATTAGCAGTGCTTTGGACTATGTAGAAAATCTCATTTCTCAATTGCAAGCCACTTTATAATCCCCCAAAATTGTCTAAATCCCTTGGGAATGAAAAATCAATAGTTTGATGATAATCGTAGGTTGGGTTGGAACGAAAGTGGAAACCCAACACTTATCAGTGATTTATTGGGTTTGGCGATCGCACGTCTCTTTACTCTACAATTATTTGGCTTCCGATCAACCTGATGACTACCAATGCGTAAGTCCTGTTCTATTTGGGACAAAGAAATGAATCATGGTTGTTCGAGCGGATATGATAAGTAGGTGGTCATAAATAAAGACTATACGCAAAAGTTTGTAGTTGGGCTTTAGCCCTAATTCGGAGAGGGCTAAAGCCCAACTACAAACTGACTTTGATTTTTTACTTTAATTATGACCACCTACTTATAACTCTTGAGCGGTGCGTTACGCTATCGCTAACGCACCCTACTGGCTGCCTTGTTACAGTCAAATTACCGCAATACACTCAATTTCTACTAACACATCCTTGGGCAAGCGAGCCACTTCAACTGTGGCTCGGGCTGGAGCAGTGTCTTCAGCAAAATACTGCGAGTAAACAACATTCACTGCGGCAAAATCATTCATATTTTTGAGGTAAATGGTAGTTTTAACCACTTGCTCAAGGGTTGCGCCTGCGGCTTGGAGGATGGCAGTTAAGTTGGCAATTACTTGTTCTGTCTGTTTCGCCACATCTCCAGTGCCGACAATCTCGCCAGTGCTAGGATTGAGGGGAATTTGCCCAGCCACAAAGACTAATTCGCCAGTAGCAGCGATCGCTTGATTATACGGTCCAACTGGTGCGGGAGCTTGGGCGGTGCGAATAACTTTCCGAGTCATGAATTTTGGTTTGGCAATTAACTATCCCATTTTAAATCAGGATTTAAGGCGCTAATCGGTGAATTTCCCACAAATCATCTTTTTTAGTGTACAGGAAGCGATCGTGCAAGCGACTGGGACGGCCTTGCCAAAATTCAAAGCTATGCGGCACTACGCGAAAGCCACCCCAAAAAGATGGTAAGGGAATTTCTCCGTCGCGAAACTTTTGTTTCATTTCTTCAAACTGCATGAGCAAAAGTTGCTGGGAGGAAATTACCTGACTTTGTGGAGAACACCAAGCTCCCAGTTGACTACCCCTAGGACGGCTGGCAAAATATTTTAATGATTCACTGGTGGCAACTTTTTCCGCCATCCCTCTAATTTGAACTTGTCGTTGGAGAGGTAGCCAGAGAAATAATAAGGAAACCTGGGGATTCTCGGCTATTTGACGAGCTTTGCGACTTTCATAGTTAGTGAAAAATATCAAGCCATTAGCATCGAAATATTTTAACAATACTGTTCGCACTAATGGTTCCCCTTGCGGTGAAGCAGTTGCCAACACCATAGCATTCGGTTCTAGTAAATCTGTCGCACAAGCTTGTTGAAACCAGAGTTCAAATTGACTAAAAGGGGATTCATGGAGATCTTTGCGTCTGAGTCCGGCTTGAGTATATTCGGCTCGCAATTCATGGAGATCCATAGTTTCTGGCAATTTTGAGGTAAAATAGGGGTGATGGATGATATCCTGATTTTTCGTTTAAGTCCCACTAACCAAGAGGCGATCGTGGAAAAAACAATTACTGTCATGTTAACACCGGAAGGAAACTTAGAACTTCCTCCAGAAATTAGAGCGCAATTCTCGAACGGCGAGCAATATTCAGTTGTGACGACCGAAGACACAATTGTATTCAAAAAAGTGCCTAAGTTCGATTGGGATGAATGGGAAAAGCGCATTGATGCAGCGGGGGAAGACCCCAATCAAATGACTATAGAGGAAATTTGTGAAATTGTCCGGGAAGTACGTCGGGAAAATTCGCAGAAATGAAGGTTGTTATCGATACAAACATTTGGGTGTCTGCTTGGTTATGGCGTGGGATTCCCGGCAATATTATTCGTTTAGGTAGAACCCAAGCAATTACTATTTGTACTTCTGAAGCCTTATTGACAGAGTTTAAAAACATCTTAAGTTATGCCAAGTTTCAGCAAAAAATACAATCTCTCAATTTCACAAAAGAGGAACTGATTGCAGCCACTAGAGAATTAGCTAGAATTTATCCCATTCAGGAATTAAATGTATCAGAACTCAGAGATCCTGATGATAATATCGTTTTAGCTACTGCTATGGCAGCGAACGCTGATGCGATTGTCTCCGGGGATCGAGATTTACTTGTTTTAGGAGAATATCAAGGTATTCAGATTGTGACTGCTCAAGATTTTTTGCGCCAATATTTTAATTCTGATTAAATGTAGCTTCTTTTTTGGCTGCGGCGATCGCTGCTTGAATAAAGGAATTTTTGGCATTGACATAAGCATGGCGATCGCGTCATCGTACTTGCGAAAAAATCGCCTTTCTGGAATAATTTCTTCAAATTCCGGTACGTACTCATAGCCTAAACTTTGCAGGGGAGCAATACAATTTGCCGCCTCAGTCAAAGAGCGCAACCCCACCATCATATCAATCACTGGTTTTGCTCCCAATCCCGGTACTGAGGTACTGCCGATATGTTCGATGGCGATAATATCATCAGCAATTAAGCTGAGAATCCGCTCTTTTTCCTGCTCGTAAAAGCTAGGCCATTGGGGATTATATTCTACTACAACTACTTGGAGTACCATGCTATTTACATACAGTTTGACAATGGTTTGCTATATAATATAGCGCATCTCCATAAATTGTGAAATACTGTAGGGGCAATCCCCTTGCCTCATCAGATTGGAGTAGCGCTCCCATGCTTACTCCAATCTGATGCTCCATTCTTTGTGTCTTTGTGCCTTGGTGGTGTCAAATAGCTTTAATGGTGCGTTACGCTGGGCTAATGCACCCTACTGATAGAGGAATTTTCATGAGTATTTTCACACTGCAATCGGTTAAAAAAGACTTTGGCATCAAAGAAATTCTCAAAGATGCCAATTTCAGCCTCGATCTGAATGATAAAGTGGGATTGATTGGCACTAATGGTTCTGGCAAATCAACCCTATTAAAGATTGTCGCCGGATTGGAACCCATTGATAGCGGGCAATTGTTGGTTAATTCTGGAGTCAGAATTGTTTATTTGCCCCAACAACCGGATTTAAACGAACAAAATACGGTTCTCGAACAGGTATTTGCCGACAGCGGCGAACAAATGACTCTAGTGCGAGAATACGAAGAATTATCCGATAAATTAGCTCGCAGTCCTGCCAATAGCAACCAACTGATGTCTCGGCTCTCCGAAGTAATGCAACGCATGGAAACAACTGGAGCCTGGGAATTAGAAACTAAGGCCAAAATCATCCTTACTAAGTTAGGAATTGCCGATTTTGAAGCCCGAATTAGCAGTTTATCTGGGGGCTATCGCAAGCGGATTGCCTTGGCAGCAGCCTTGCTATCTGAACCGGAAGTATTGTTAATGGATGAACCCACCAACCATTTAGATGCCCTATCAGTAGAATGGTTGCAAAGTTATCTGAATCGCTATCGCGGGGCAATTTTATTGATTACCCACGATCGCTATTTTCTCGACCGAGTAACTAATCGAATTATTGAAATTGACCGGGGCGATCTCTATAGTTATGCTGGCAACTATTCCTATTATTTAGAAAAGAAAGCTTTATCAGAAGAATCCGCCGCCAGCAGTCAGCGGAAACACCAAGGGGTGTTGCGGCGGGAATTGGAATGGTTGAAAAAAGGCCCAAAGGCTCGCAGCACTAAACAAAAAGCTCGAATTGATCGGATTCGAGATATGCAGAATCAGGAGTTTAAACAAGCTCATGGTAAGGTAGATATTGCTACTCCAGGGCGACGAATTGGCAAGAAAGTGATTGAGTTAGTTAATATTTCTAAAGGCTATGATGGACGAACTTTAATTAAAGATTTTACCTACGAATTTAGTCCAGAAGACCGAGTAGGTATCATTGGCGGCAATGGGGCAGGCAAATCAACTTTGATGGATATTATTACCAAACGGGTGCAGCCAGATGGAGGGACAGTAGAAATTGGGACTACTATTCACATGGGCTATTTCAACCAACATTCAGATGAATTGCTGTCGGCCTTAAACGAGAATCAGCGGGTAATTGATTATATTAAAGAGGTGGGAGAGTTTGTCAAAATTGCCGATGGAACCCAAATTACGGCTTCGCAAATGTTGGAGCGGTTCCTTTTTCCCGGCAATCAACAATATGCGCCAATTAGCAAATTATCTGGGGGCGAAAAACGCCGCTTATTTTTATTGCGGGTGTTGATGGGCGCTCCTAATGTGCTAATATTAGATGAACCAACTAATGATTTAGATGTCCAAACCTTAGCGGTATTGGAAGACTACTTAGAAGATTTTAATGGTTGCGCGATCGCCGTTTCCCACGATCGTTATTTTCTTGACCGCACCGTTGAAACAATTTTCGCTTTTGAAGATGGGGGAACGTTGCGCCAATATCCCGGCAACTATTCGGTTTATTTAGACTACAAACAAGCTGAAGAAGCTGCCGCATCCCAACAAAGTGCCGCTGTTAAGGAAAAGTCAAAAGAATCTCAATCGAAATCTTGGAAATCAGCAGATCCTAATCAACCACGCAAATTATCTTCTAAGGAAAAGCGGGAATTTGAAACTTTAGAAGCCAAAATTGCCCAAATGGAAGCTGAAAAAACCGAGATGGAAAAAGCCCTTTACAATGCTACTCCTGGCGCTGTTTCGCAAGTCCAAAAACTGCACGAACAGATGGAAGCTTTAACGGTAGCAATTGACGTAGCTACTGCCCGGTGGTTAGAATTAGCTGAGATTGGTTCTTGAATTTTGGATATATATAGCGCGTCTGAATCATTTATATAAATCTGTAGGGGTAGCGCCCCCGTGCCTACCCCTACACATCGGGGCAACCACGGGGGGATTGCCCCTACGGAATTGCACAACTCATTTAGACGCGCTATATCAGCCACAACTCGGGATGGATAAAAAAAGATTTCTTGGATAATTATGTCCCAAACTGCTTTAAACTTAATTGCGATCGCCGTCTTTGCGATGACTCTTTCCAGTCTGCTCGGACCAGTATTCAATATTAACCCCGCCATCCCTGCAATTACCACCTTATAGAAATTACCCCCCAATTACTGCCCGTTACCATTGAGCGTTACTGTACCGTTTGGATGGCAGGTATCGCTGCCGAAATTCTAGTTTATGGTACTGCCGAAGGGGGAAATGATGACCGCCAACAACTCAGAAATTCCCTAGCTCAATTAGGCAAAACTGCCAGCAGTGCCTTACAACAAGAAAATTGGTCGCTTCTACAAGCCAAAAATTTGATTCAACAAAATTGGGCAGCCTATGAAGCTTTGGTAGCAGCCATGCAGCAACGCGCCTCCGTAGAAGAATGCTACCAAATATTACCTCAATATTTATAGCGCGTCTCACAGGCAGTTTGTAGTTGGGCTTCAGCCCCAATCCGGAGGGCTAAAGCCCAACTACAAACTTTAGCGAAGTTTGATTTTTTTGAAAATTCGCAATCGTTTCCAGGCGAAGAAAAAGCCAAGCATGAGAATTGCTAAGATATTACCAATTATCTGCTCCGGTTCAGGAATGGCGACAGAACTAGGAGCGGCGGCAGAACTAGGAACTTTTTTCTCCGCCATTCCTTCTGGTATTGTCACGGGGACTTGTTTGGTAATTTTGTTGCCGTTAGGATCTACTCGCACCTCTTCAGTGACGGCGACAAAGGCAGTATATTGAGAGAGCAAGCGATAATTGAGAGCAGTATCAGTAACTTCCTTGACTTTTGCTGGCACTTCTCCTTGGAACATCTGATTCATTAATTCTTTGATTCTAGCACGTCCCCACAGTTGGGCAATGGCTTGATTGCCTCCAGAATTAAAATTAACTGGAATAACTCGTTCGTAGGGTTTT
The DNA here is from genome assembly GCA_936920195.1 of uncultured cyanobacterium. Classification (GTDB taxonomy): domain Bacteria; phylum Cyanobacteriota; class Cyanobacteriia; order Cyanobacteriales; family FACHB-T130; genus CAKZHE01. Next base: position 8,173 of record CAKZHE010000173.1, read on the forward strand.
CCCCCGGCAATAGTGCCAGTAATTCGCAAATTACCTTGACTTTTATCTGGTTTGCGTCCAAATAAAACCAGCGGTTGATTGGCAAATAAATCTGGGGGATTGACAGGATAAATATTGGGTGCTGTGCCAGTTCCCTCCCATTTAACCTCAATATTTGTCAATACGGGACTATTAATCTCTTTAAAAAACTTTTCTGCAACTGCTTGGGGAGCTTCATTCATACCTAAAATCCGAGAAGTTCCCCGTCCTAATTCGGCAACGCGATTAACTAAAAAGCGATTAACTGAAAGTCCAACACCAAAACTGTAGAGGCGATTGCCTGGTTTTAATCGCCTTTGAACTTCGGCAATAACTCGATTTTCATCTCCTATTAAACCATCAGTAATTAGTACAATGCTTCGCAATCTTCCCTTTGGAGCAGCGGGAAAATCTAGAACTGCATTGATGCCATTAAATAATTGGCTACCGCCATTAGCTTGTAAGCCATTGACATAATTGAGAGCTTTTTGGATATTTTCGGGGGTATTAGCCAGGGGTTGATCGGAAAGACGAGTGGTAGTGCTAGCAAAATCAATGATCGTAAATGTATCGTTGGGATTTAAACCGCTAATAAATTGCTTCATTAACTCTTTGGATTGGGCAAGGGGTGCGCCAGCCTGGGAGCCAGAAGTGTCCATTAAAAAGACTACATCTTTCGGGACAATTTCATTAATTTGATAGGCAATAGCGGGAATTAAATAACTCGCAAAATGCCCGCCGCGTTCATCAGCTTGGGTGAGAATTGTGGATTGGGTAGTTTGTCCGGCAACTTGATATTTGAAAATTAAGTCTTTATTAGGAATGGTTTTTTTATTAACCAGTTGGACTCGCCAAATTCGCCCATCTTGGGTAGTTTCGATTTGATGCGATAAGGATGATGGAGCGCTGGCAATGGGTACGCCACTTTCAATTTCGACAGTGACGTTAATATCTTGTCCCGAACGTTCATCGGCAACAGTTGGTGGGTTGACTTTGCCAGCATCTTTAACGACATCGCCACCGGGAATATAGCGGGGACCGACAACCATCGGAAAGACAAATTCGTAGTTGCCTTTTTCAAATTTCAGGCTTTCTGTATAGCGAATGGTGACATCAATTTTTTCCCCTGGTTTAATGTTGGCGAGGGATTGGGTAAAGATATTATCTCGCTCTTGTTCTAGTAACCCGGCTGTTTTCCCAGATTTCTTGGCTTCTTCATAGATTTTCTTGGCTTCTTCGCGCTTTTTAATTAAACCACGAATTACGCGATCGCCTACTTTTATCTCCATATCATCCACTGCGGCTTCGTCTGGCAATGGAAAGGTATAAATAGCCTCTAAGGGATCTGCAAATGGGTTATTAAAGGTTTGGGTAACTTCCACTCTGGAGAGATTACCAGAAATTTTGGCAACTACTTCTGTATGTTCTAAGGGGAAGGTTTGGCGTTGTCCATTGATATCAACAAATAATCCCCCCGTTTTGGTTGATTTGGGTTTTGTGAATGGATTAATTGGATTGGAACTGATGGGTGACTGCTTATATGTAGGAGGGTGGGATTGTTGCAATCGCGTGGGCATCGAATAAATAAAGATGCCAGTTAATCCTACCAATAAAGCGCTGGGCAGCAGCCAATTTTTTTTAGCTTTACCAACAGCAGGTAACGATTTACTAGAATTCAAATCTGCTAAAACATCAGTGGCTGATTGATAGCGCCGATTAATGGCACTTTGCAACATTTTATCTAAAATCTGCCCTAGTTTCTGGCTAATTTGTTGGCCTCGAACCCGCTGACTGTTTAAATATTGCCGCCAAACCCAAGTATCTTCACCACTATCAAATAAATCGAAGGGTGGGACCTCCGTTAATAAATGAATGCAAGTAACCGCCAAACTATAAATATCGCTAGCAAAAACTGCTTTTCCGCGCACTTGTTCCGGAGCGGTATAGGCAGCAGAACCAATAGTTGTGCCAGTTTTCCCTAAAGTTGTTTCGGTAACGTATTTGGCTGCCCCAAAATCAACTAAAACTAAACTGCCATCTTCTCGCCGACGAATAATATTTTCTGGTTTAATATCGCGGTGAATGACCTGATGGCCGTGAATAAATTCTAATATCGGTAGCAATTCTGCTAGCAAGTGCTGAATTTTCTCTTCGCTAAATGCCCCTTCTTCAGCTAACTCTTCAGCTAAGTTCCGTCCATCAATAAATTCTTGAATTAAATATTGTCGTTGATCTTGGTCAAAATATGCTATCAATCTGGGAATGCGAGAATTGCTGCCCAATGCTTCTAAACGCACGGCTTCTTGATAAAATAATTCGGCGGCTTTCTCGGCGCTATTGGTTCCCTGTTGTTGGGGAAAAAATTGCTTGATGACGCAATAGCGGCGAGATTTATAGGATTCGTCTATGGCTAAGAAAGTACGCCCAAATCCTCCCGCACCGATGGGTTTAATGGCGCGGTAGCTTTCTTGTAACAATAATTCGGAACCGCAGGCTTGACAAACAGCGCGATCGCTAGAATTTTCTGGCTGCGAACAAGCGGGATTGAGGCAATAGCAACGATTTTGGCTACTGCTATTGTTTTCGGGTAGCGTAGATTGAGCCATATTACCCATTTATTTTAGTTGTTCGTTCGCTATTGTAGCTAATACCATCTCGATCGTCAGCAGATGAGATAATTTCTTTATCAAGACTTGTTACAAAATCAACTGAACTTTAAAATCAGCTAGCGCGACTGAATAGAATAGCGGCAAGGACAATTAAACCCAAAAGCGCTAAGGGAACCCAGAGATCGATTAATGACATTCTCAGATGTATTTTTATGGTTGCAGGAACGGACTGCTTTAGGTATTTTACCCGAAACAGTGCTGAGGGCGATCGCGCCCCAACTGCAATTACAAGTCATTCCCGCTCACCACAAGTTAGTGGTAGAAGATTCCCCCCCCACAGGATTGTACATTCTCCAGGAAGGTCAACTGGAAGGGGAACGCGATCGCCAAAATATTGCGGCTTGGGGGGTAGGTTTTCTGCCGGGAGCCACCATCAATTTACAAGAATTGTTGTTAAACCAATTAACCCAGCGAACTATTGTGGCTTTAACTGAGTGCCACTTAGCGTTTATTCCTGCGGCGCAATTTCAAGAATTGGTTGCCCAATTCCCAGAATTTTCCCAAGTCTTAAGCCAACAATTAGCTCTAGAACTGGAACAACTATCTTCCCAATTCAATTACGAACAAGAACGACAAACCATCCTTCGCCCTTACTTGATCGCCAAAGTTAAGCGGGGAATTGTTGGGAAAAGTCGCTATGCCAATCGTCTGCGCCAACAAATTAAACAAGCCACTGAAGATCGTCGTCCGGCAATTGTATTTGGCGAACCAGGACTAGAAAAAGACAACATTTCTGCTTTAATTCACTTTGGTTCACCGATGCGGCGGCAACCAGCGATCAAAATTAATTGCAGCACTTTGTTGCCTAGTGGGGCTGATTTATTTGGGCGATTTGGAGGCAAAGCGGGACTTTTGGAATGGTTGGGTGAGGGAACTTTGATCTTGAACAATATTCAAGAACTACCTCCAGAATTAATTCCCAAATTAGCGGAATTACTAGCTACTGGTAATTATACCCCTGTTGCCGCCGAAAATTTCGACCATCAGGGAGAAAATGACAAAATTCCCTGTCAATCTCGGATTTTAATGATTTCCGAAAAAAGTCTACCCGCTGTTGAAAAATTAGTTGGTCATGTCATTAAAGTGCCGCCGCTGCGAGTTCGGAAAGCAGATATTGGCGCTCAAGTAAAATACTATATTAAAACCCTTTGTCGCTCTAGAAATATTCCTTGTCCTGCGATTACTCCCGAAGCATTGCGCCGCCTGCAAGCCTACGATTTTCCTGGCAATCTAAGGGAATTACAAGGTTTGGTAGAAAGGGCGATCGCGCAATCAGCCGGAGCCAAAGAATTAACTGAAGAAGTGTTTTGGTCAGTTGCTACCAAGAAAAAACTATTTCGGGTTAATCTCTTAAATGCTTATCCAGGTTTGCGGCGATTCCTTCGCAGTTCTTGGTGGCCAGATCGGATTAATTATGGTTTCACTTTCACTTTTTTCGCCTTTATAGTCGGGGTCTTATTCCTAGGTTCTCAACATCGGCATGAAAACTTTGCTTTAAATATGTTTTGGGCCTGGTGGTGGCCTTTGATCTTATTAGGATTCCCTTTTGTGGGCAGATTTTGGTGTGCAGTTTGTCCATTTATGATTTATGGAGAAATTACCCAAAAACTCTCTTTAAAATTATTCCCCCGCCAGTTAAAAGGTTGGCCTAGACAAACTGCCGAAAAGTGGGGAGGTTGGTTCTTATTTGGATTATTTGTGCTAATTTATTTGTGGGAAGAATTGTGGAATTTACCCGACACAGCCTATCTTTCCGCTTGCCTGCTACTATTAATTACCGCCGGAGCGATGATATTTTCGGCAATCTTTGAACGGCGATTTTGGTGTCGCTATCTTTGCCCGATTGGGGGAATGAATGGGTTATTCGCCAAACTTTCCACGATTGAATTGCGAGCGCAACAGGGCATTTGTTCCGCTAGCTGTACCACCTATCAATGCTATAAAGGTGGTCCTCCAAAAGGCGAAGGTTTGGAAACTATGGGATGTCCCATTTATTCCCATCCCGCCCAATTACAAGATAATAAGGATTGCGTACTCTGCATGACTTGTTTAAAAGCTTGTCCCCATCGTTCAGTAGAATTAAATTTGCGCCCACCAGGAATTGAGCTATGGACAACTCATACTCCCCATGCCTATGAAGTGGCGCTGTTATTCTTACTTTTAGGTGGGGTGTATTTGCATCGGCTACCAGAGTTACAAACCTGGTTAGGATGGCAAATCGATCTCAATCATTTCTGGGTACATTTGGGTTTTTCTGGAGCCGTTTTGATCGTCCCAGCTTTGGTAATTTGGCTCGCCTACGGGGGCATTTGGTTAGTACATGGTACTGCCAAACCGCGATCGTTTATCGAATTAGCCTATGGTTATTTACCGTTGGTTTGGGGAGGAAATTTAGCCCACTATTTAAATTTAGGTTTGGAAGAAGCGGGAAAAGTTCTACCGTTAACTTTAGCAACCTTTGGCATGGATGGCACTGGATTACCTGTAATTGTCGCCCATCCCGCTGTGATTGATTTTTTGCAAGGGGCAACGTTGATTTTTTCAGCATTGATGGCAATTTGGTTAACTCAGAAAATTGCTAAACAATCCATGCGATCGCTTTTCCCCCAGCACCTGACTATAATTTTATTAGCCGCAACCCTTTGGGCAGTTATTCTTGGTTAAGAGGCTTTAGATCCAGGACTTACGCAGAGCCTCTATATATAGGGCTGATGGTATTGAGGATATCTTCAGATTTAGGTATAATCAGAATATATTCTTGCTGGGATAGAGGCATTTTATGGTTCATTACCTCTCAACTCGCCTGCCAACCGCTGAAGAATTACCTTATTCTGACGATACTCCTGTGGATAGTGAGTTACAAGACTTAGTTGCCCACTTATTGCGAGACACTTTAGCCGCAATTTGGGCAGAGCGCCATGATTGGTTTTTTGGCATTGATATGGGCGTTTATTATCATCCCGAAAAACCAGCTATAGTTCCTGATGGATTCTTGAGTTTAGGAGTGCAACGCATCCTGGGAGAGCGATTGCGATTGAGCTATTTGTTATGGGCAGAAAACTATATTCCCCCGATTTTAACTTTAGAAGTGGTTTCTAAAACTCCTGGAGGAGAATACAAGCGAAAAAAAAGAGAATATGCTCGGATGGGAGTTTTATACTATGTAATTTATGCGCCAGATCGTCGTCGCAAACCTCCTTTAGAAGTGTATAAATTGCAGAATAATACTTACGAGCAACCGGAATTAGTGCCATTTGGTAGTCCTTTGTGGTTGCCGGAAATTAATCTGGGAATTGGGCGAGAAAGGGGAATGTATCAGGGGATTGAACGGGAATGGTTATATTGGTATGATGAAGAAGGAAATCGCTATCTAACTCCTGAAGAAAAAGCAAAAGAAGCCCAGTTAGAAGCTAATAAACGAGTAGAAGAAGCCCAGTTAGAAGCTAATAAACGAGTAGGAGAAGCTCAATTGGAAGCCAATAAACGAGTAGGAGAAGCCCAATTAGAAATGCAAAACCTAATCGCTAAATTACGAGAACAGGGATTAACATCAGAACAACTGAAAGCCTTGGGAATTGACGACTAATTTTAAAACCCCATTTAATATATGAACTCCGAACGCACTATCCAAGAACAAAGTTACTTGTATTTTCTGACAGAAGCTCAGGATTTATTGCAAGTTTTAGAAACGGACTTATTAACCTTGAAAGAAGATAGCTCCAATGCCAAGATTTATAACTTGATGCGAGCTACCCATACCCTGAAAGGTGCTTCAGCGAATGTTGGACAAGAGACAATTAAAACCATCTCTCATTATTTAGAAGATGTTTTTAAAGCCCTCTTATCTCCCGAAGCCAAAATCGATCCAGAACTAGAAGATTTACTATTTCAAGGATACGAATGCTTGCGAATTGCTTTGACATCAGAATTAAGTGGCGAGCGCAGCCAAGATTCTGATGTTCTCAATCGAGCCGCTACAGTATTTGCTCAACTGCAAGAAAAATTAGGAGATTGCTTTAATCATCAAGCTCCTTTGCCCTCTTCCTCCGAATTAGGATTTGATATTACCCAATCAATTTTTGAAACGGGGGTAAAACAAAGATTAGATCAATTGGCAGAGGCATTGCAAGCTGGGGCAGAAAGCGATCGACAAACAGTAGGAGAATTACTGCGATCGCACTCTGAAATCTTTCTCGGTTTAGCCGAATCTTTGAATTTGCAAGGATTTAAAGAAATTGCCGAATTAACATTAGCTGCCCTAGAAAAATCTCCCGATCAAATCATTACCATTGCCCAAATTGCTTTAGCCGACTTCCAACAAGGTGATGCTGCCGTATTGAAAGGCGATCGCACTCGCGGCGGCGAACCTTCCCCAGCCTTACAGCAACTAGCTGGAGCTAATTCTAAGTTACCTTCCCCAGAAGATAATTTAAGTTTAGAAGAAACCTTTGGCAACGTCGAAATAGAGCCAGCCTTACAGCAACTGGTTGGAGCTAATTCTCAGTTATCTTCTTCAGAAGAAAATTTAAGTTTAGAAGAGACTTTTGGCAATGTCGAAATAGAACCAGAACAATTGACATTTGGCAATAATTATGTTGTCGATGAATGGGCAGATACTGAAACTACCGCAGCCGAGTTAGTCGCCGATGACTTTGCTGTGAGTGCTGTCAATACTTCATCACTAATTCCCGAACCACCCCCCAAAACTTTAACTCCCCCAGTTGTGGTTAATTCTCCCGCTCCACCGCCCACATCTCAAACCGTCCGAGTAGAAATTGAACAGCTAGATTTGAGCAATCACCTCATTGGAGAACTGCTAATTAATCAAAACCAATTAGCTTTGCAAGACGAACAATTTCAAACCGCTATTCAAAAACTGTTGGATTGGCTCAAACAGCATCGGCAAACTATTACCCAACTGCATGATGGACTTTTAGGCACTGGAGAATGGGGCATCGAAAAATCTGTCCATTCGGGAACTTCTAACTATGAACTGCATCGACTTTTACATTCCGCTGTCGAAGAACTAGGACAATTGGAGCAGGCAACTGAAGATGTCGATTTATTAGATCGATTTTGGGGTAGAACTGTTGAACGCCAACAACGACTATTAACTCAATTGCGGGATAATATGCAGTCGGCGCGGATGATGCCGATTGGGAATATTCTCAGTCGTTTTCCGCGTATGGTACAACAACTATCCGCAGTTCATCATAAACCAGTCGAATTAAGAGTTAGCGGCACGCAGGTATTTGTAGATAAAGCGATCGCCGAAAGTTTGTATGATGCTTTATTACACCTAGTTCGCAATGCCTTCGATCACGGTATTGAGCCAGCGGAAGTACGCCAACAACAGGGCAAACCAGAAGTTGGTTCCATCGAAATTCGCGCTTTTAACCAGGGAAATCGGACAATTATTGAAATCAGCGATGATGGCAAAGGACTAGATTTTGAAAAAATTTATCGTCGCGCCCTAGAATTGAATAAACTGACTCCTGAACAAGTAGAATCAATTCGGAGATTGCCCCTACCCGAAACTAAACTATTAGAATTGTTGTGCGAACCCGGCTTTTCCACCGCCGCTGAAGTCAGCGATCTTTCTGGGCGAGGGGTGGGATTAGATGTAGTGCGAACTCAACTGCGATCGCTCAAAGCTTCCTTTTCCCTCAGTTCTCAACCTCGGAGAGGAACCACTTTTTCCTTGCAAATTCGCGGCGCATTAATGAGCGCCAGATTGTTGGTTTGTCAAGCCGGAAATGCTGCATACGCCTTTGTTTCCAACGAAATTTCTCAAGTTTTGATGCCGAGAATTGAGCAAATCAAATTAGTGGGAGGACAGAAAGTTTTAATTTGGCAACAAGGGCAAGAGCAATCTACTGTTCCCCTCTATAAACTCGCCTCTTTATTTGAATATCGGGGCGTAGGCATAGCCGCCATTTCTTCTTCTAATACCACCCAATCTCTCGAACTAAGTCCTTTACTAACTCCAAGAGATACAAATCCCGTATTATTGCTACAAACAGTCACTGGATTTGTGGGACTAGAAATTGATAAAATCATGGAGGAGCAAGAACTAATTATTAAACCCTTGCCAGAGGCGATTGTTCCCCCAGTATATGTTTATGGTTGCAGCATTTTAGCCGATGGTCGATTAACCTTGGTAATTGATGGGGCAATGCTGATCAACTATGTGGAAACTAAAACAATTGCCTTTAATCGTCAACTAGCCGTGCAAATCGCCAGCAAATCGCCGCAATTGTCGGCTGTAACTGTAGGCGCTAATTCTACCGAAGCATATTTAATTCCCGCTGCCAATGCTCCCGAATTTAGTTCTCCCCCGGCTCCAAAATCAAAAACGATCTTAGTCATTGATGATTCGCTGACTGAGCGCCAAACTTTGACATTAATTCTGCACAAAGCGGGTTGTCAAGTCGTAACTGCTCAAGACGGTTTAGAGGCTTTAGAAAAACTCAAGCAAAATCAAAATATCGATCTAGCTATCTGCGACTTAGAAATGCCCAAAATGAATGGACTAGAGTTTTTAACTGCCCGTCGCCAACACCCAAACATCGCCAAAATTCCCACCGTTATGCTCACCTCTTGCAGTCGAGAAAAATATCAGCAAATCGCCCTGGAACTAGGGGCGATCGCTTACTTAACCAAACCTTATTTAGAAGTAGAAATTACCAACCAAGTTTCGGCAATTTTAAGTTAAATTTTAACGCAAAGAACGCAAAGGGAGCGCAGAGGACGCAAAGTAAAGAAATTCCTTTGCGCTCTTTGCGTCCAACTTTGCGCCCTTTGCGTTAAAATTTAACTGTAATAATATCCAGATCGCTCTCATATCCAAACCTGATGAACGAATCAATTAAAGTTATTGTTTTTCCCATCGCCAACTATTTATTTGCCCTAATAGGGGCGATCGCTTACTTAACCAAGCCCTATTTAGAATCAGAAATTATCAACCAGATTTCGGCAATTTTAAGTTAATTTTCAACGCAAAGAACGCCAAGGGAGCGCAGAGGACGCAAAGAAAGAAATTCCTTTGCGCTCTTTGCGTTCAACTTTGCGCCCTTTGCGTTAAAATCTAACTGTAATAATATCCAGATCGTTTCCAAACCTGATGAACGAATCAATTAAAGTTATTGTTTTTCCCATCGCCAACTATTTATTTGCCCTACCAATGACAGCAATCTTAAAAGTTAGTCATTGTCCCCCCCTGGTTGGCGAAAACCTCAGCGAGATTGGCTTAGTCCACCTAGAAAATCGGACAATTACCCTGCTCAACCTACATCAAAAATTAACTGCTGCCCGTCAGAGCCTAGCCGGAAAGAAATTTAAAAAAGTTCCCGAAACTAGCGGGCAATTCCTAATCCTCACCCAAGCTAGCCGAGGCGAAGTCTGCGGCATCCCCATTGACAAATTGCCAGACATGATGGATTTGCCCCTCGGAACAATTGAACTTTTACCAGAGTCCTATCAACAAACAAACCTCTTGGGATTGGCGAACTATGTAGCGGTTTTGCAGTCGGAGGAAAAAAAGCTGGCAATTTTTCTCCTAGATCTAGAGCAAGCCCTAAATTTAGCCACCATCAATGCCCAGAACTTTCTCAGAGGCACTGAAACCAGGCTGTTGATTGGCGAGTAGCACCAATAAAATAATCTACTGCCTAGGGATTCCCGTTATTTCCCCAAGGTTCTATGATAAGAAAGTTAACGTACTCTCATCTCTTCAGGCTCGTGGAGATATCCTCATGCTGACTCTTAAGATCGCTGTTTATATAACTGTATCTCTGTTTGCGGCTTTGTTCATCTTTGGGTTTCTTTCCAATGACCCAGCCCGGAACCCCAAACGCCAAGACTTAGAGTAGACAGTCATTTGGCAGTCTTCTGCTATCAGGGCGAGGGATTCCTTGCCCTTGGTTACTATTTGCTGTTGATAGATGCCTTATTTAGCTCCGCCGCCCGAACCCCCTGCGATTGTTCGCTCCTTCCCCTCCGAAACTAAGGCTTCATTACCCCAGCCGACATCTTTTGCCGATTCTCCCCTCAGTGCCTCCAGAAATGCTGCGTTGCTAGGTTCGCAGATTTCCATTGGCTATAACCTCCAACCTGAATTTAGCCTATCCACCCAAAAAGTCCGGATTGCTCCCTTTAATCACAGGCTGACAGCGGAAGTCACGACTCCAACTCCGCCCATCCCCCTAGAAAAACCGTCGGGTGGTTCATCCAAAATCCCCATTGCCCCCTTGAGTGGCGGCAGCTTGCTAGAATTAAATGCCGATCGCCAAAATTATGATGCCAAACGGCAAATTGTCACGGCTGAAGGTCATGTAGTGCTACGCTTTCAGAGAGCATTGGTAGATGCCGATCGGGTGCAAATTAACTTACAAAATCGCTTGATTGTCGCAGAGGGAAATGTGGCATTGACTCGCGGCGAACAGGTGCTGCGGGGACAAAGATTTGAATACAATTTAGTCCAAGATAAAGGCAGTATTGATGTAGCGAGCGGCGAAGTTTATTTGCCCAATGCGGGATCGGAATTTTCCCCAACTTTGCCCACAGATGCCGGAGCAGTAACTTTGCCAACTCGTCCGTTGAGCGATCGCATTGCCATTAATCAACCTCTCCAACAAATTTCTAATCCCGGTGGTGTCCAAGTAGTTGTTGGCGGCGGTGCTAATGCGGCAAATTTTCCTGGTCCCCAAGCTGGCGGCAGTCTGAATCGCATCCGCTTTCAAGCCGAACAAATCGATTTTGATTCTCAAGGTTGGTCTGGCAGAAATGTCCGCATTACCAACGATCCTTTTTCACCGCCAGAATTAGAATTGCGGGCAGATACGGCTCGCTATCAGAAAATTTCTAATGATGAGAGCGAAATTATTACTTCCCATTCTCGGTTAGTATTTGACCAAGGTCTAGAAATTCCCATTTTTCAAGATCGAGTCAGTATTTCCAAGCGCCGGAGCAGTTCTGGTTTGCTAACTTTTGGGTATGATAATACGGAACGGGGGGGAGTTTTTGTTGAACAAGGTTTTGATATTATTTCCACTCCCACCCTCAGATTTAGCGTCACGCCCCAATATTTTATTCAAAAAGCGATTCAGGAAAGCAGTTATATTAACCCCTCTTCCTTTGGGGTGAGAGCTAACTTAGATGCGGTACTGAGTCCCAGAACTACTGCCGAAGCCTCAGCCGTATTTACTACGCTCAACCCGACGGAGTTTGAAAATAAACTGAGAGCTAGTTTGCGCCTCCGGCAAACCATTGGCACAACTTTACCTCATCTTTTAACCTTAGAATATAGCTATCGCGATCGCCTCTTCAATGGCTCCCTCGGATTCCAAACTGTCCAAAGTAGTTTGGGGGCAGTTCTCACTTCTCCGATTATTACTTTGGGAGACACTGGCATCAGATTAAGCTATCAAGCAGGCGCTCAATTTATTAATGCTGATACAGATAGAACTAACTTGCTCAATCCGGTTCGCTCCAATAATCGCATTGACTTAGCTCGCTATCAACTCAGTGCTTCTGTGAGCAAAGATTTTATGCTTTGGCAAGGCAAAGCTTTACCTGCTACTCCCACTGAAGGAATGCGCTATACGCCAGCCCCAGTTGTTCCCTACGTGCAGTTTGTAGTGGGATTAACGGGAGTGTACAGCGGTTATAGCAGCAACGATACCCAATCATCTCTCAGCGCTAGTTTGGGATTGCAAGGACAATTCGGAAATTTTTCTAAACCTTTTCTAGATTATACAGGTTTTAATATCACTTATTCCCAAGTTCTCAACAGCGGACTTTCGCCCTTTTTATTCGACCGCCAAGTTGATAATCGAGTCCTTTCTGGGGGAATTACTCAACAACTGTATGGACCCTTTCGGATTGGATTTCAAACATCGCTTAACTTAGATTCTGGCAAAGAAATTAGTACCGACTACATTTTGGAATACAGTCGCCGTACCTATAATATTGTCCTGCGCTACAATCCGGTAGTGCAAATTGGCTCCATTACTTTTAGGATTAATGACTTCAATTGGTTGGGAAATCCAGAACCTTTTGCTGGCTCTGATGTCCGTCCGGTTGTCCAAGGTGTCAGCCGTTAATAAATGAAGAAATCAATAACTTGATGATAATTGTACGTTTGGTTATCCCAGTTCGTAGAAACCTTCCGGTGGAACGTCTCCAATAGATCTCCCAACCCAGCAAATTACGCTAGATGCGCTACTACGCATATTGTAATTCAGGTTATTAATAGAATATGATATCAGATCGCTCGCCGGAAATGATGCTAAGGAAAGTTAACAAAAATTAAAAATAATTTTCAAAATACTTATTAAAGGATGTTATGATAGGTTGCAAATCTTATATGTGTTCCGATCGATACTATTTGTTGGGGAAACAACCATGAATATTCAACAACTGCTTTTATCTATTGATGGTCGCGCAACTCTCCATGCTGGAGATGGTACTTTTTTAGGTATCGTTTCCAGCGATCGCAACCATGCTAACTCTATTTGTAGTCCTCATGGTCAATATGGTAGTGCGAATGGGTTGCATAGCATTCGCAATGAATATGGTATGTATGGCGGCGAATATGGAGTATTTAGTCCTTATAATCCTCATTGTATTCAGCCACCTATAATTCTTTTTAATGGCAATCCAGTCGCAATTTTAACTAGAAATACTTTCATAAATTCACTTTCATCTCACGCTTATGGATTCATATCTGGAGTGCCACGAATAGATCCAGATGTCTTATTTTCCGTTTATGGTTGTCTTGATTTGAATACCAACAACAGCTATGTTTCCGGAGGCTTTGTACCTCAAGTTACGCCTACATTTAACGCCCAACCTAATAACTATGAAATAGCACTCAAAGAAGCAGTAATGTGGTGCGATCGCGGCGATAACTTTTTGAACTCCGATCAATACGAACAAGCCATAAATGCCTATGAGCAAGCTCTCCAAATCAATCCTAATTTAATGGCTGCTTGGAATAATGGCGGACTAGCGTTATTATATTTAAAGCGGTATAATGAAGCTTTAGCTTGCTTTGATAAAGTAATTGAAATAAATGCTAATTCTTCCTCAACTTGGTTAAATCGTGGCTTAGTTTTGGCAGAAATGCAGCGCTATGAAGAAGCAATGAGTTGCTACAATCAGGCGATCGCAATTAATAACAGCTTAGGCAAGCCCAATTTTCAATCTTGGTGTTATCGGGGTGATTTATATTTAAAAACACAGAAAATTGAAGAAGCAGTAGCATCTTATACTGAGGCACTGAAAATCAAACCTGATTATCTAGAAGCTTTATATAATCGGGGGCTGATCTTCAAAGATAAAAAAGAAAATGAAGCTGCCTTAGTTGATTTTGAAAAAGTAGTTCAACTACAACCTAATTTCGCTGATGCGTGGTTTAATTTAGGATTAGTATTAAGTAGCTTAAAGCGCTACCAAGAGGCAATAGCTGCCTGCGATCGCCTGATTCAACTTCAGCCAGAATTACCAGGAGGGTGGTTAATGCGCGGGGCAGTTCTGATAGAATTGCAAAGATTTGCTGAAGCTTTAATTTGTGCCGATAGAGTTACTCAAATCAATCCAGAATTAGCAGTAAGTTGGTCATGTCGCGGTGTAGCCTTAGCTAAATTGCAGCAATACGATCTGGCGATCGCTAGTTGCCAAAAAGCTATTCAACTCGAACCTAATAATGGCTATATTTGGTATCATCAAGCTAAATGCGAAGTTTTGCAAGGAAATCCCGAAGCAGCGATTAATGACCTAAAAGCAGCTTTTGAAATTAACTCTAATATTCGCCAAGAACTCACAGAAGATCCAGATTTTAATGTTTTGCAAGACAATGCTATATATCAACAGCTAATTGCTAGCTAAGATTGACAATCAGGCTACAAAAGTTGATCGGGATTAATTCCTTGAGAACGCAAATACTCGGCTAAACGTTCGGCTCGCTGGCGCTCCTGTTCGGCGCGCTGACACTCCTGCTCGGCTCGCTGACGCTCCTGCTCGGCTCGCAGATGTTCCTGCTCGGCTCGCAGATGTTCCTGTTCGGCTCGCAGATGTTCTTGTTGTGCCAATTGAGCTTCTTGTTTAGCTCGTTGACGCTCCTGCTCAATTTGTTCTACCGCCCAGGGTAACAAATTCCCGGCTTCATCCCACCAGCGCAACCAATAACCTGTTCTTTCTTCCTTTTTGCCTTGCCATGTACCTAGAAATAAACCCAGTTCCGGCAACCAATGCCAGCCATTTTCATTGGGTAATTCCAATTGATAGCGATCGCCTTTTAAGCGATATACTTCCAAAAGCCCTGCTTCTGGCTCAAAAACTATGTAAATGGGAACTTGGAGAATTTGCTCGTAGAAAAACCATTTTCCTGGCGGATAACTGCGTTTGATTGAATATTCGCCGCCGTCACTCTCCGAGAGAAATTCCATCACAATTTGCGGAACTTCCCCCTCCAAATTGGGAGTATAACTCCGACGAGATTTTGATATTTCCCAAGGCTGAACAGAGGGAATATAAACCCAATCGGGAGCTTTAATAATTAATTGTTCATCAACGGTGGCACAAAGGCCAAAATTGGAAGCAATTAACATTTGGGGCTGAATAAAACCCATCAATTCTAGGGTTTCGCGTAAAGCCCCAGCAATCAGCGGCTGATCGATATTTTCCACAGGCTTTTCTTCTAATTGATAGTCATCGGGAAGTTTTTCCCAAGTGATTTTCAGCGGCGCAGTGCGGAATGACGGCGGGGATGTTGTTACCATCTGGTGAAATCTCCTGGAGCATCAAAGGGCAGGGAAAAGAAAATTTTCAGGTTTTTTCCCAAAAATTTATATTTGACTTGGTATTTACAACTAATATCGTCTAGTCTTGACAATCCCGTAGGCGATGCCAGCGAATACAGATAGGATAATTAATAACCAAATGATGCCACCGGGGATAAAAGCCAGAATACCAAAACCACGCAGCACATAGACAGCGATAGTTAATCCGAAGATGCTGCTGAAAATATAAGCCGCTGTTTGCGGTTCGGGGCGGGAAAATCTAGTCAATGGAGTTTCCTGGGATGGCGATCGCTTTTAGCCTCAATTATAACCCTGCCACAGACATGAGTGCTATTTTTGACAAAGTTATCGGGCAGCCTAGACTTATGGAATGGCCTAAAGTATTATGAACGCAACTTTTTTTCGGAGTCAGCAGAGTCAAACCTGTGGGGGAGGTTAAATTTGCAGACAGTCGCCGCATTGTTACGAGGAGAAATTTTGATTGAAACGCGATCGCATTCGGCTTGGGGAGGAGCGTTAACTGCTCAAATGTACTTACCCTTGGGGCGATCGCTGGTTTGGCAAAAGTTAACGGATTATCCCCGCTGGGTGTATTATTTTCCTGATATCATCAGCAGCGAGATTATCCAAAAGGGCAATTTGAGCCATAGTAGCAAGCGTCTGCATCAAGTGGCTCGCAAAGCCTTTCTATTTATTACTGTGCAAGTGGAAATTTATTTGCGGGTGATGGAAGTTGTCCAGCAGCAAATTCAATTTCGGATGGAAAAGGGTAATTTTGCCGATTTTACAGCAGATCTGAAATTACAAGATTATGAAAGCGGCACTTTATTAACCTATTCTGTCCAAGCCACCCCAGATATTCCCATTCCTTCCCTATTTGTGCAACAGGCGATGCAGCTAGATTTGCCTGCCAATCTCCGGCGGATGCGGCAAATTATTTGCGGCAGTTGAATTTTCGGGTGGTGGGGGGCGGGTTCAGATAATTTGTTGGTGGATCTCAAGATACCGTCTGGGTCATCATACCAATTTTTGAACTGGTTCCTAGGCTCTGCCTGGGAACCGAATCGCGAGGCTCTACCTAGGGTGTTGACTTTGTGCGTTTTTATGGTTTTTTATTCATGCAGTTTCTAGGTAGTCAGTTGCGGGATTTTCAACCAATACCAAGTCCTTTTGATTGACCATGATTTATGTAGGGGCGGGTTTGGGGATGAATTTTAATATTCACCAATAACCTGAATAAACCCGCCCCCGACGGCATCGATGAAGTCAATTAATGGTAAATTTGAGGGTGTATGGGGCGGGTTTAGATCATTTGTTGGTGGGTATCAAAGATCTGAGTTTTAGCGAAGCGAAGCCCTTGGCGTTACCCGCCCCTACAAACTACAGACTTGGGTTAATGATTTAGACCCAGTATGATGACATAGTTATTGTATGAATAAAATTGCTGAAAAACTGATAAAGTCAACAGCCTAGGCTTATGCCCAGTCGCTCTTTTAGCTGTTCACAGATAACTGAGAGATTACACCTAGGGTCTGGGGTTTGTACCTAAAGCCTTAACAAAAATTTATCTTAAATGCGATCTTGCTCATTGCCAAACCAACAAATCGTGATATATTGACCATATCATCTAAGTGTATTTACGGACATCAGGATATGGAACTACAAGCAAACACTTCTGGCTCTGACGACAATCTCTTCACCAACAAGATAACGGCGATCGCGCCCACTCCCGTTCCCGCTCCGGTTAACCACAATGTAAAGGCGATCGCACCTATTGCCGTCAATCAAAAGTCAAATCTAACTACTCCTGCTCCCGTTAACCATAAGATAACGGCAATTAATCCCCCTATCGTTAATCATAAGTTAACAGCGATCGCGCCTATTCCTGCCAATCAAAAGTCAAATCCAACTGCTCCCGCTCCGACTAACAACAAGTTAGCTTCCGATCGCTGCGCTCTCTTTACCAATCAGTCAATAAAGTTAAACAAAACTCAGATTAAAAATCGATGATTATTGAGAGAATAATAACGTTTCTATGATATAGTTAATATCTGATAATCGCAAATGCTACACTCCATTTGGTTCGCGATGACGACAAGTGCGTGCGTAATTCCTGGAAAAGTAGAATTTGCCCCAATTTGCCCTAAATGACTCAATCTGCCTTTGCTGCCGAACGCCTACTATTTACCCCCGCCACACCCAACACTGATGCAATTCCGACAATCTTTGCTTTTCCCAATGAATACAGTGTTGGGATTACAAGCTTAGGCTATCAAGTTGTTTGGGCAACTTTGGCAATGCGGACAGATTTGCAGGTGAGTCGTCTATTTACAGATGCGCGAGAAACTTTACCGCGATCGCCGGAATTAGTGGGCTTTTCGCTCTCTTGGGAATTAGACTATATTAATATCTTCAATTTATTAGCATGGCTGGAAATTCCGCGCCGTGCTAAAGAACGCGATCGCACTCATCCTTTAGTTTTTGGAGGCGGTCCGGTTTTAACAGCCAATCCCGAACCCTTTGCAGATTTTTTTGATATCATTTTATTAGGAGATGGCGAACATCTGCTGGGGAATTTGATTGATGCCTATCAACAGGTACGGACAAGCGATCGCTTTGAGCAACTCCGCCATTTAGCTCAGGTTCCTGGCATCTATATTCCTAGTTTATATCAAGTTGATTATCACGATTTGACAGGGACAATCAAATCAATTCAACCGATTGATGGGACAATTCCCAACCAAGTAGAAAAGCAAACTTATCGGGGAAATGTCCTCTCGGCTTCCACCGTTGTCACCGAAAAAGCGGCTTGGGAAAACATTTACATGGTAGAAGTAGTTCGCAGTTGTCCAGAAATGTGTCGTTTCTGTTTAGCCAGCTATCTAACTTTACCTTTTCGGACTGCCAGCATCGAAACTTCATTAATTCCTGCCATTGAGCGAGGACTAAAAGTAACTAATCGCTTAGGATTATTGGGAGCCTCTGTCACCCAGCATCCAGAATTTACTGACTTACTAGATTATCTCAGTCAAGCGCAATACGACGATCTGCGCTTGAGTATTGCTTCGGTGCGGACTAATACTGTCACCGAAAAGCTCGCCCAAACCTTAGTTAAAAGGGGAACGCGATCGCTTACTATTGCTGTAGAAAGCGGTTCGGAGCGACTGCGAGCAATCATTAATAAAAAGTTGGAGAATGATGAAATTATCCAAGCCGCTGTTAATGCCAAAGCTGGTGGTTTAAACAATCTTAAACTCTATGGAATGGCAGGGTTGCCGGGGGAAGAACCAGAGGATTTAGCAGCAACAGTGGCGACAATCCAAACCTTGAAAAAAGCAGTTCCGGGTTTGCGGTTAACCTTCGGTTGCAGTACCTTTGTCCCCAAAGCACATACACCTTTTCAGTGGTGGGGAGTTAACCCCCAAGCCGAAAAAAGGTTGAAGTTTTTAGAAAAACAATTGCAACGATCTGGGGTAGAATTTCGCCCAGAAAGTTATAATTGGTCAGTAATTCAAGCGCTAATATCTAGAGGCGATCGCCGTCTATCCCATCTCCTAGAACTAACGCGGGATTATGGCGATTCCTTGGGTAGTTATCGACGAGCTTTTAAGCAATTGCGCGGACAGTTACCAGAACTAGATTTTTATGTTTATGATAACTGGTCAACCGAGCAAATATTACCTTGGCAACATTTACAAGGAGCGCTACCAACTGCCACATTAATTAAACATTTAGATAGTGCGATCGCCCAATTCCGTCCTTAATTTGAGAGTTGATAGATCCACCGAACTGGCAATACACGTAGGTTGGGTTGAAACGACAGTGGAAACCCAACAATGAAGTTCAAAATTCAAAGTTCAAAATTCAAAAAACAATTTTGAACTTTGAATTGATAATTTTAAATTGATCAGTGGTTTGTTGGGTTTTGCTGTCGCGCAACCCAACCTACGATTATAATCCAATACGGTTCAGTTAGCACTGTTTATATCTCGGAGATCCCCCTAAATCACCCTTCAAAAGGGGACTTTGAAGACTTAACTGAACCGTATTGATTCCTGTATTATTTTATCTCCATTTCTAAACTTTTTACCCAACGGCGAAAGAGTCGAAAAAGAGTGATATCGTCTGTAGCTTCAATCTGGGTTAAAAATTGCCCGAATTCTAACATCGGCAAAGCCGGAAAAATACTACTTTTTGTTGTCACCTCATAATCTCTACCTGCGAGTTGATAAACTTTCAAACTTGTGCCATCATAGCGCCAAATTTCAACTACCCCAAGCACCGCATAAATTGCCATTCGATTGATTGAACTGCTAGTAATATCAATTTCCACAACTAAATCTGGTGGCGGATCGACACTGAGATCGATTTGTGGTTTGCCGAGGATCGCAGGGGCATTTTGAATATAATAACATTCATCTGGTTCTAAACCCCGGGCTAAATCTTGGCGTTTAAAGGTGATAGAGCCGCCGCCAACTAAAGCCAGATTCAATTCTTCCGCCAAGATATCAATAAACCGCCCAATAAATCTTTTATAACGTTCGTGACGATAGGATGGACTCATCAATTCCAAAGTTCCGCAATCGTAAGTTATTCGCCCAGGTCGATCGCCTTTTTCTGCTAAGATGTTTTCAAACTCTTGCCAGGTAATATTATGGCATAAAGTTGTTTCAGTTGGGCTAATAGTAAAAGTCATAATGCTTCAGGATGAAGGTTTTAACTTGGCAAGTGCGTAGTGCAATCCCTCTATTATTCCAAGCTTGGTGGAAGTCTGGTTTAATCGCCACAGCGCGATCGTAACTGGCGATCGCCTCTTCATACCGCCCTAAATTATATAGTGCATTCCCTATATTATTCCAAGCTTGGTGGAAGTCTGGTTTAATCGCCACAGCGCGATCGTAACTGGCGATCGCCTCTTCATGCCGCCCTAAATTGTATATTGCAAACCCTCTATTATTCCAAGCTAGATCGTAGTCTGGTTTAATCGCCACAGCGCGATCATAACTGGCGATCGCCTCTTCATGCCGCCCTAAATTACCTAGTGCAATCCCTCTATTATTCCAAGCTTCGTGTTTGTCTGGTTTAATCGCCACAGCGCGATCGTAACTGGCGATCGCCTCTTCATATTTTCCAAAAATACTATGCAATAATCCTTGTTCGTGGAATAATTCTGCTTGCCGTTCTGGTGTTTGCTTCTCTTCTAATATTAAAGTTTGAATTTCCAGCAATTTTTCTTGTCGTTCTTGAGGTGTTAAAGCCAAATAGTCAGATGTATCCGCATCCATTGAAAATTTAAATACACCAGAACGCCAGTCAAAAAAATCTGGGGCGCGGCGAATAAAATATTTTAGTCCAAAGAAAGGCAGAATAAAAACCAAGCAAATCTTTAAATTGTCGCGAAACCGTTCTCGCTGCAAATTGAGATGACCTAAAATTCTAGGAACGCTATCTAATTTATAATATTCTCCCTGTCCGCCAGAACCCGCTTGAATATAGTCAACAAAAGATTTTTCTAAACCAGTAATAAACAGAATATTAATTGGCTCGCGTTTTAAAGCATCCGCCACCAAATTATAAAGATTATCAATTTTTTGTTCCAGCGCTAAAGTCCCAATTCTTTTTTCAGGTACGTCTTGCTGCACTCGCTCAATTAATTGCCTACCCGCCGCTGGGGAACAATCAATAAATATCAATCCAAAGCCATCAATCCATTGCAAAGAACGGATTAAGGCTTGATATTCCTCCTCTGAATTCGCCGCTAAATCTTGATTCCAGTCAATTAAATTCTTTTCCATGTGCCTTCAAAAGAGGGAAACGAACTGGTTCCCAGGCTCTGCCTCGCTTAATTATCATACAATACAGTTCAGTTAACTAAGTTCGTAGTTGGGCTTTAGCCCTAATCCGGAGAGATCTGAAGCTAGGCTGTTGACTTTGTGCCTTTTTAGGGGTTTTCTGTTCATACAGTTTCTAGGTAATTAGTCAACCAATATCAAGTCCTTTTGAGTGATCATGATTTATGTAGGGGCGGGTTTGGGGATGAATTTTAATATTCACCAATAACCTGAATAAACCCGCCCCCGGACGGCATCGATGAAGTCAATTAATGGTAAATTTGAGGGTGTATGGGGCGGGTTTAGATCATTTGTTGGTGGGTATC
>CAKZHE010000174.1 GCA_936920195.1 uncultured cyanobacterium
GGGAGAAAGGGAAGAGAGAACAGGGAATTAGGAATAAAAGGAGTTCTTGCTAATTCTCCACTCCCCATCACCCCATCGCCCCATCACCCTATCTCCCCACTTTTGTCATTACCCTGCGCGAAGGCGTTGAAGCGGCTTTAGTTGTAGGTATTGTCTTAGCTTGTCTCAAAAAAGCTAAACAAACCCAATTAAATTCCTGGGTTTATGCGGCTGTAGCGACTGGGATTATTGCTAGCGCCTTGGTAGGATTATTTTTAGGTTGGCTCGGTCAATTGCTAACTAATTCTAATCAGTCCTACGCCCCAGTCATGGAACCAGTGCTAGAAGGAAGTTTTGCCATTGTCGCGATCGCCATGTTAAGTTGGATGCTGATTTGGATGACTCAGCAAGCCCGGAAAATGAAGGGACAAGTGGAAGGTGCGATCGCAGCCACTCTAAATCAAAATACTACATCTTTGGAAAGTGCAGGTTGGGGCGTTTTCACCCTAATTTTCGTTGCCGTATTGCGAGAAGGTTTTGAAACCGTTTTATTTGTTCTCAGCAGTTTTCAACAAGGTTTCATGTCTGCCATTAGCAAAGAGCATTCCTGTATTTTAGGCTCAATGGTTTGGAATGCCTCTAGTATTTTGCCAGACGATCAATTTCCGGGAATTGTTTTGAAATCTCTCTTTGGCTATCGGGCAAAACTTTATCTCGTCCAAGCCGTCAGTTATCTGACATTTTTGATTACCGTCGGCGGCATTTACTTCCGAAGTCTTGCCAGTCAGTCGCCAGTAGCTGCCAAAAGTTCCACCGCCTCTGGCAATTAAAATATTTTCTCTTTCCTGTCCCTGTTTCCTGACTAAAATTTATGCGATCGCAAACTCTCCCAACTTGCGCGTATCTGGGCGATAAAATCCCAAAACAATCTCTTCTTTAGCGATACCAAGATCTAGCAATTCTTGAGTAACACTCTCTTCTGTGCCATCCCATTCCACCCAAATCTTAAGCTGCTACGCAGCTTGATTGTATAATATAAACACTCATAACACTGCGGCTAACTCTTGTAGACGAGTCAAAGTATATCTAGCCCGGGTTTTTAAAAGCGTTAATTGGTCAATTTGAGCTAAGAGATCTTCTAATTCTGCCAACTCATTAGCAGATAGTTCAGATTCCGCATTTTGGGTCAACAGATGATTTAAAACTTCTTGAAAACCAGGAGCTAACTTACTATTAGCCAGTGCTTGTAGTTCATCTTTATTTAAGCCCGCCAAACATTCAGAATCTGCCGTTAATGGGTTAACCAGTCGCTGATAAACCTCGATATTCAACAATACACCGACTCGCTCTCCTTGCTCATTGGTAATATATTGCACCTGCTCTGACATGAGTTTTTCAATCCGCAATTTAGTTACAGTAATCTTCAAGAATGTGAAACTCGTTCCTTTCAATCGTAAAATTTTATCGTTTTTCCAGCGATCGCCATCATCAACCAAAGAACAGGGAATAGAAATAGCAACAGTTCACCAACTCTAGATTTTACCTCCACTATTCCCCATTTCCCTATTCCCTCTCCCCCCTATTCCCCATTTCCCTATTCCCTCTCCCCCCTATTCCCCATTTCCCTATTCCCTCTCCCCCCTATTCCCTCTCCCCCTCTGTTCCCTGTTCCCTGTTCCCTGTTCCCTGTTTTAAAACTTCTCCCCAATCCCAAAGTGAATTCGGCCTTCACCTCGGTCATTAATCCCATAGTCAACTCGGATTGGACCCAGAGGAGTTTGCACTCGCACGCCCAAGCCATAACCATAACCCTGTCCCGGTTTACCGCGAATGGCGGCAGGATTGCCAGGGACGCTAGAAGCTGTACCTAAGTCGCTACCGACATCCACAAACATCGCCGCATCTAAGATCGAAAATAGCGGAAAGCGATATTCTGCTGTGGCTTGAATATAGCTGCGCCCCGCGCCCAGAGTGCCTTCATCGTAGCCTCGGACAGAGTTACTGCCACCTAACGCAAAAGCTTCATAGGGCGGTAAATCCCCTAGAACAGTTCCTCCTTGGAGGTTGAACGCCAGAGTTTGAACACCTTCCGAAAAATTGGTGAATTTTACTGGCAAGTAATAGCTATAACTCCCCCGCAGGCGATTCATGAAGATATTTCCCAAACCTATGGGAATAGATTGATCAGCCCCGAACCGGAGGATGGAACCTTGAGTGGGTCGCAAGGGGTCATTACGACGGTCATTAACTACTCCTAATTGGAGTGAGAGTAAGTCATCTTGTCCAGTTTTGCTAAAACTCAAATCGTTACCCAGTTTATCTTTGGGCGTGATATTGCCCCCAGAATCAGTAATGGAAACCCGCTGATATTGCAGACCTAATGAGGCTCGCCATTCCGGATTTTCCGCAAAGGGGTCAGGAGTGAGGGGACGGCTAAAAGTAACCCCACCACCAAATCGCAATACCCTAGGTATTTCGCCATTAGGGAGAGTGATTTGGGTAGTTCCACCATCAAAAATCAGGGAAATGGTGCGCCGCTGGAAGGCGTTAACGTTGTAAGAGGTGCGGTAAGGATCGCCAGCAATCCAAGGGTCGGTAAAATTGAGATCGAACAGTAATTCCCGCTGGCCTACCTGTAGTTCCGCCCCTAGTTTTTGGTTGTTACCCCCCAGGTTCTGTTCTTGATAGCTGACAGTTCCAAACAAGCCGCTGGCAGAACTAATCCCTGCCCCTGCTGCTACAGAACCAGTATTTTTTTCAATGATATTGACAACGATGACGACTTTGTTGGGGTCTTTGGCAGTATCTAGGGAGAGACTGGGACTTTCTTGACTAACTTCAAAGATGCCTAAACCAGCTAACCTTCTCAAGTCTCTTAAGATAAAGTTGCGGTTAAAGACTTGTCCGGGTTTAGTTTGAATTTCCCGCGTGATGATGAATTCCCGCGTCCGACCTTGGATGGGCGTGCCATCGGAATTAACTGCCTCACCTTTTTTGTTGAGGAAGCGGACTTTAATTTCTTCAATTACCCCTTCGGCGACTACTAGGGTAACTTTGCCATCGGCGCTAACTTTGGGCGCTTCCACTACCTGGGCTAATTCGTAGCCGTTGTCTTTGTACCACTTATTCAGGTTTTTGACGGCATCCTGCAATTCTTGCAGGTTGAGGGTTTTGCCGTAGAGGGGGGTAAAGATGTCGTTAACTACTTTGTCGGGGATGACGCGGGGGCTGGTGGTGGGGACATTGCTCACCGTTACCTGCTGCAATACAGGGTTAATTTGGACAAGAAAGGTGACTCGGACACCCAAGGGCGTATCTTCGGAGATGGCATCGGCTTTGGAAAAGTAACCTAGGGCATAGATGGCTTTTACGTCTTCATCTAACTGACTGCGGGTGGCGGCTCGCCCAGGTTGAGTCCGAATGACTCGATATACTTCGTCTTGGAGGTTGGGGGCTAGTTTGCCATCTGCGCTCTTGACGACTACTTCGGCTACCAGTACTCGCGGTTCTGAGGGGGATGGCGGGGTAGAAATTCCTGGTAGGGTGGTGGGGATGGTCGGCTGCGGTTGCGGGTTTTGGGCAACGTTAGACGGCGATGCTTGGGCTGTGGTAGGTGCATTGTTGGCGCTAGCTTTGGACTGTTGCCCGCTAGGTTTAATCGCTAAGTCTAGTTTGGGGGTGGAAATTGGTTGTTGGAGTGCGGCTGGCTCGGTGGGGGAGAACTGCGGCACGCTGATAGTAGGAACTATGACATTGGTAATGGACGGTTGGGAAAAGGGGCTGGAACTCGCAATAGTCTGGCTGCGATCGCTGGTTTGGGCGATCGCTCGATTCGATGTTCCGAGGGTGGTGGCAGCGGCTAAGACTGCTACCAGTAATGGGTATAAGCGTATTTCGTTCACTTGATCCTTGAGCATCTCCACACACGATTGAAAATTACGAAGCATTTTGTTTGACATACTCCCCTGAGAAAAGGCACGGGGATTCTAAGGTCGAACAGCAACAGCAGGCATTAGCCTGTCTGACATTACCTAACTTAGCGGTTGATGCCCCAACCGCACAAATATTTCTGGCCGCATTTTCATCCCGCCCATTCACCGATTGACAGGATGGACAACGCCATGCTCTTACCGATAAATCTAAACTGGATAAAACATGACCGCAGTGCGAACAAGTTTTACTCGATGGATACCAAGGGTTAATAAAAATGATTTGTTTCCCCTTCTTAGCCGCC
>CAKZHE010000175.1 GCA_936920195.1 uncultured cyanobacterium
GGCTCTGCCTCGCTTTGTCATCCGAGGCAGAGCCTCTCAATAGGCATTCCCAGGCAGAGCCTGGGAACGAGTAAAAAAGCCAATTCACAGATCAGAAACTGCATGAACAGAAAGCCCCGAAAAATGCGGTTTAAATGCCAAACAGCTTAATCAGTTCTTCAGTCCTGTTGAGAGGACTTAATTTATTAGACAGGGACTTAAGTCCCTGGCGGGTGTCAGCAATACCGAAATATTAACCTAGAGCGATCGCCCTTGACTCTGAACCCTCCCCACAGGGTCTAAAATTTAGCATTAATTGATTTTATCGATGCTTCGGGGGCGGGTTTATTTAGTTTCGATCTCAGAATACCAAGGATAGATCAAAACCTATGCCAGAATAGGTAAACGCGAAGATTTTTTTGACTGAGTAGGAGTGCGATTTGTGGAGTCCCGATACAACCCAGCAGCAATAGAGGAAAAATGGCAGCAAATTTGGGCAGAACAAGGCTTGGCGAAAACCTCTACAGACACCAGCCAGCCCAAATTCTATGCCCTATCGATGTTCCCCTATCCATCGGGCAACCTGCACATGGGACACACGCGAGTTTATACCATTACTGACGTGATTGCTCGCCTGAAGCGAATGCAGGGCTATCGGGTTCTCAGTCCGATGGGTTGGGATGCCTTTGGGTTGCCAGCCGAAAATGCTGCTATTGAGCGCGGCATCCATCCTGCCAAATGGACTTATCAAAATATTGCCCAAATGAAAGGGCAATTGCAACGCTTGGGAACTTCCTTTGATTGGGAAAGAGAGGTGGCTACCTGTTCCCCCAATTATTACCAGTGGACGCAATGGATCTTTTTGCAATTTTACCAAGCAGGTTTAGCTTATCAAAAAGAAGCCGCCGTGAATTGGGACCCAATAGATCAAACTGTCTTGGCTAACGAGCAGGTTGATAGTGAAGGGCGTTCTTGGCGTTCTGGGGCAAAGGTAGAACGGAAGTTGTTGCGGCAATGGTTTTTGAAAATCACTGACTATGCCGAACAATTGCTAGCTGATTTAGACAAGTTAACGGGATGGCCTGAAAGAGTCAAGTTAATGCAGGCTAATTGGATTGGTAAATCTGTCGGCGCATACTTAGAATTTCCGATTATTGGTAGCGAGGAAAAAATTGGCGTTTTCACCACTCGTCCGGATACGGTTTATGGGGTCACATATCTGGTCTTAGCTCCCGAACATCCCCTCACCAATCAGGTAACAACAGCAGATAGAAAAGCGGCTGTAGCAGCTTTTGTGAAAGAAGTCGGTAGCCAAAGCGAAATTGAACGCACTGCCGAAGATAAACCGAAGCGCGGTATTCCCACTGGCGGCAAGGCAATTAATCCTTTTACTGGAGCAGAAATTCCAATTTGGATTGCCGATTATGTCTTGTATGAATATGGGACTGGCGCAGTCATGGGCGTACCAGCCCACGATACCAGAGATTTTCAATTTGCCCAACAAAATCAACTAGAGATTAAAGTTGTCATTGTGCCACCGGGAAGCACGGTGACAGAATTAACTGAGGCATATATTGAAGCGGGAACAATGGTCAATTCTGTGGAATTTGATGGCTTGGATTCTCTACAAGGCAAATCAGCCATAATTGCCAAAGCGGAAAAATCTGGTTGGGGCAAAGCTCGCATCCAATATCGCTTGCGAGATTGGTTAATTTCTCGCCAACGCTATTGGGGCGCACCGATTCCAATTATTCATTGTCCTGATTGTGGAGCGGTGGCAGTACCAGATGAAGATTTACCTGTGTTGTTGCCCGAAGATGTGGATTTTACTGGCAAGGGACTTTCCCCATTAAAACAGTTAGCGAGTTGGGTAAACGTACCTTGTCCTAGTTGCGGTACTCCTGCCCAACGGGAAACAGACACGATGGATACTTTTATTGATTCGTCGTGGTATTTCCTGCGCTATCCCGATGCCATTAATGACAAAGAAGCATTCAATCCCACCATTGCGAATGATTGGATGCCAGTAGATCAATATGTGGGCGGCATTGAACACGCCATTTTACATTTATTGTATTCGCGATTCTTTACCAAAGTGTTGCGCGATCGCGGTTTACTCAAATTTGATGAACCCTTTCAGCGTCTGCTCACCCAAGGGATGGTACAGAACAATACCTACAAAAATCCCACCACTGGCAAATACTTCGCTCCCGCCCAAATTAACCCCAAAGATCCCAAAGATCCCGAAACTGGCGAACCGTTGAAAGTCTTTTATGAAAAGATGTCCAAATCCAAATATAACGGGGTAGCGCCGGAGGATGTGTTGGCAAAATATGGGGCAGATACGGCGCGAATGTTTATTCTCTTTAAAGCTCCCCCAGAAAAAGATTTGGAATGGGAAGATGCCGATGTGGAAGGGCAATTTCGCTTTCTCAATCGGGTTTGGCGCTTGGTGACAGAATATCAGGATAAACCAGGGAAAACTACTGCCAAAGTTGAACCAGCCAAGTTGAATAAAGCAGAAAAAGATTTGCGCCGCGCTATTCACCATGCCATCCAATCGATTAGCGAGGATTTAGACGGCGAATATCAATTTAATACGGCGGTATCGGAATTGATGAAGTTGAGCAATGCTCTAGGCGATACAAGTAGTAAAGATTCCCCAGTTTATCGGGAAGGTATCATCACTTTGGTATTGTTGTTAGCGCCCTTTGCTCCCCATATTGCCGAAGAAGTTTGGCATTTATTGGGCAATCAATCTTCGGTACATTTGGCAACTTGGCCTAAAGTTGATACTAATGCCTTAATTGCGGATGAAATTACCCTGGTAATTCAAATTTCTGGGAAAACGCGGGGAACCATTCAAGTGCCATCTCAGGCAGATAAGCAAGAACAGGAAAAACTCGCTTTGGCATCGGAAATTGCCCAAAAGTTTGTTGTCGGCAAGGAGATCAAAAAGATAGTTGTTGTCCCTGGCAAGTTGGTGAATTTTGTGTTATGAATGCAAACGGAGACGTTCCACCGGAACGTCTCTACGAATAGAGTATCTGTAATTGTAGCGCGATCGCCTAAAAATTAAAAATCCTCGTCGTTGTCTTCTGTACCTTCGCGAGATGGGGATGGTTCTCCTAGAGTAGCAGTCATCTGCCAAAGAAGAGGCGCGATCGCTCCTACAATTATCCCGATACCCACGCTAAAACCTAAGACTAAGCCCACAGGTAAATTAATCGATTGGAAAGTTATAAATCTTAACGCCACTGGGGTAGCATTTTGAACGGAGAGGATGGCGATCGCGACTACCCAAAATGCCACTATTAGAGATATGAGTAAGTTAGAAACAACTTTCATTTATTTAGAAACTAGGCTATGATATCATATCCAGTTGAGCGATCGCAATGGATGTAGGGGCGGGTTTGGCGATAAACTTTGATCCCCACCAATAACCTAAATAAACCCGCTCCTACAAGTGTAAAGCTTTTCCACTCTCAATCCGCCAGAGGTTAAAACCTCTGTCTCAAAGCTTAAGTCCTCTAAAGAGGACTCGACTGAAAAAATCACGAGCATTCGACATCTCCGGAAAGCAGGGTTTTGCTTAGACAGGGTAAGGGTTTTAGCTTCTTTATCGGAGATGTCTATTAGTCCTCTTCAGAGGACTTGATTTATTAGACAGGGACTTAAGTCCCTGGCGGGTGTCAGCATAGTCAGCAGGGCTGTTTCATTCTGAGTTTAAAAATTTGGGTGATGGGGAGGTGGGGAGGTGGGAGCGGGGGATTAGCAATAACTCCTTTTCTTCCTGTTCCCTATTCCCTGTTCCCTATTCCCTGTTCCCTATTCCCTATTTCAATTTGTCAATTACCCGCTGCATATATTCCGCCACTTGCTGTTGTTTTTCCTGGGAATTGGTTTCCAGGTAAACTCGCATCAAAGGTTCAGTACCAGAAGGACGTAACAAAATCCAACCGCCATCTTCTAGATAAAGTTTAATTCCATCCTTGCGTCCAATTTCCTTAACTTTGATTCCGGCAATCTCTGTGGGGGGATTTTGGGTGAAATCTGCCAAAACTGCCGCTTTGTGAGCATCATCCAAATGTAAATCCAATCGCTGATTAAATAGCGGTCCACCAGCTTCGATAATTGCTTCTTCTGCCAATTGACTCAACGGTTTACCTTCGTAGGCGATCGCCTCTGCCACCAGCATATCAGCTAACACCCCATCCTTTTCGGGAATGTGACCAATCACGCTTAAACCGCCAGACTCTTCGCCGCCAATTAAGACAGTGGTTTCGCGCATCTTCTCGCCAATGTATTTGAAACCTACCGCCGTTTCATAAATCTCTAAGCCATACTTGGCTGCCAAATTATCTAACAAGTGGGTGGTTGCCACCGTGCGAACAATTGCCCCGCGCTTGCCCTTATTTTTAACTAAATGTCGCGCCAATAACAGCAAAATCGTGTTCGGCGTGAGAGCATGACCTTGTTCGTCAATTACGCCAAAGCGATCGCTATCTCCATCGGTAGTTAAACCAACATCAGCCTTATCCCGCGTTACTGCCTCAATCAAGGTTTCCAGTTGTTCATCCTTGGGTTCTGGCATCCCGCCGCCAAACAAGACATCGCGATAGGTGTGGAAACTTTCCAAATCGCAACCGCATTCTAGCAAAACCGTATCTAGATAGCCTCTGGAAGTAGAATACAAAGCATCGTATTTCACTTTCAGGCGAGCGCTGCGAATTTTTTCTAGATCTAGCAGCGTGTAGATAAAGCGCAAATAATCAGGTTTGGGATCAAAAGTGGAAATATTGCCCGAATTTTGCTTCAATGGTGGGGCATCATCCGCACTTTCCAGATTTGCCACAATCGTATCAGTAATTTCTGGTGTCGCTGGTCCAGCATAATCAGGAATGTATTTAATGCCGCAATAGGGGGCAGGATTATGACTGGCAGTAAACATCAATGCTCCCGCCGAATTCAAAGCTCTTGCCTGATAAGCAATTACAGGCGTGGGGCAATCGCGATCGACAATCTTGACAATCCAACCCAAATCTGCTAGAACTTCCGCAGATGTGCGGGCAAATTGATCGGCTAAAAAGCGGGTATCGTAAGCAATTAAAACAGGTCGATCTTTAGAGTAGGCGGTTTCCAGATAACTAGCGATCGCTCGCGTTACTTTGCAAACGTTACTGAAAGTAAAATCGTCAGCGATAATTCCTCGCCATCCATCGGTGCCGAATTTAATCTTCTTTGAACTGCTAGCTGCGCTCATCTCGCCCACGTCCGGTTAATTTCCCTTTAATAGTACACCTTCGGGAAACCGAGACAGCAATGACTTTCAAACTGGTATCGCACCAATTATTCTATTGCCAGACTTAGGCAAAGGTTCGTAGTTGGGCTTTAGCCCTCCGGATAGTGGCTCAAGCTAGGCTGTTGACTCTGTGAGTTTTTGAGCAGTTTTATTCATGCAATAACCGTGTTCGATCCCTGCGAGCCTCCCCTTCAAAAGGGGGGAACCGGAAAATTCCTCAAAGTCCCCCTTTTTAAGGGGGATTTAGGGGGATCGAAACTTAGAACGGTAGTCATAAAAGCTAATTGACCGATCATAAACTGCATGAACAAAAAGCCCCTGAAAAGGCACAAAGTCAACAGCCTAGGCTCAAGCTAGGCTGTTGACTTTGCCAGTTTTTGAGGCAAATTGTTCATACAATAACTATGTCATCATACTGGGTCTAAATTATTAACCCAAGTCGGTATTTT
>CAKZHE010000176.1 GCA_936920195.1 uncultured cyanobacterium
GAGGCTCTGCCTCGGATGATAAAGCGAGGCAGAGCCTCTCGATATCGGTTCCCAGGCGGAGCCTAGGAACCAGTTCAATGTGTTTTAGGCTGAGGCTATTTTATGGGCATAGGGTTTGCAGGCAGAAATTCTGAACTTTCTGAATCGACATTGGTAGGCTTGGCAAACCACCATAATGCGATCGCTGGAGCTACACCCAATACCAAACCCAAGAATACTGGAATTACAATCCCAGCGGCAATACTGGTAATGGCGGCAAAAGCAAAATTACTCAGATAGATAGTCAAGGGCAAAGCTAATTGAGCTTGAGTTACTTGCCAAGGGGTTTGGGCTTTCCGCCAGAAAAAGGCAGCAACGCTCATAAATACTGCCCCAGTTCCCATCCAGCCGGCAAAGTTTTGGTAAGGCATTCCAAAGAAAGCTCCCGGTTGATGCCAATACCAGAAAGGTACTAGGGCTTGACTCATGGCAGGATCGAGGACAAAATCCCAAGAAGTCAACAATAACGCACCGAGGGCGATCGCTACCACCGATCTAGGTAGCCATTTGGGTAATTGAAGTTGGGCCAAACCCGCGAGAGCCAGCAAATAAGCTACAAATCCTAGATAAAACCAAGACAACGGAATCGTATAGGGAACCAATCCGGCAATTTTATAGCCCAAACCGTTCAAATAGCTATAGTGACCAAAGGGAAATCCGGTGCTAGTGCCTAGCAGTTCGCTGCTTAAAGAGATAAATACCGCAGGCAGCATAAAAGTCAGCCAAGGCTGTAGTCCTAGAGTGCGGTACGCATAAATTGACACTGCCACCGCTCCCAAGAGGATATAAACAACTCCCCCGCTAGTCATCCCGGCCTGAAACAGCGTTTGTCCGTAGGGAGGTAAACTCATTATCAGGTCTGGATTGGGGACAATGATCAGCAGCCCAAATAATCCAAAAACCATTGCGGCAATATGCCCAATCAGAAAGAAGCGCTCGATAGCAACCAGTTGATTCATAAAACCCTCGTCAAAACGGCAACCCATCCCTTGAGGGGTGGGCGTGTGAGTAGCCTAGTGAAGTTGACACTTCGATCTTTTCTTAATATTAATTTACAAAATGCCCTACTCTCCATTTCTCCCTTCCCAATCCTTGCCCGAAAACGGTTAATATATTGACATTAGTCAGAATTTTTCCCCGCCAGCCGCCTGTTTCGGTCTAATATTGTCAAAAACTTCTGCCCTAGCTATTTGGGGATTTATGCCAAAAGAGCGAGTCTAAATGAATCGGATGTTTTTTGTAGGGGCAATCCCCCCGTGGTTGCCCCGTCAGATTGGGGTAGGCACGGGGGCGCTACCCCTACAAATTGTTGGTTTGTCAGCCCTGTGTTCCTGCCGCCCAGCCGTTAAATAAAATGAATTCATCTCCTAAAACTGTCAATATTGCCATCCGCTCCCTTCAATATAAGGACTTAGATGCGATTGAACGGCTGGCGGCAGAAGAATTTGCCGATGAGACTCCCAGTTATACGCCGGAATGGAGCCAGCAACTGCAAAGGTTTCGCCATTGGTATGGTCCCCTCAAGTTTTTGAGTCTGTTTCCCAATCCTTGCCAGCACGCCTTGAAGGTGAATGTGGCAGAACAGGAAAATCAGATTTTGGGTTCCATTCATGTTGCGCCTTTCAACCGCACCCGCAGCACTTGGCGAGTTGAACAGGTATTAGTCAGCAATAATTATGCTCAACTAGAAAGCCAACCAGCGGTAGGTGAGATTGGCTCGCTGTTGTTGCGCCATTGCTTTGAATCGATTTGGGAAGCTCGCACTTGGTTGCTGGAAGTGAATATCCACAACAAAACGGCTTTGGCATTGTATCGCCAAAATGGTTTTCAGCCTTTGGCGCAGATGACTTATTGGGCGATCGCGCCGGAAATGCTACAAGTATTAGCAGAACGGGAACCAGATCTCCCCAACTTGTTGCCCGTCAGCAATGCCGATGCCCAATTACTTTATCAACTAGATACAGTATCCATGCCCCCTTTGGTTCGGCAAGTGTACGATCGCCATATCAGCGATTTTCGCACGCCCCTACTAAATGCGTTTTTGGCAGGTTTTCAGCAATGGTTTAACCATACGGAAACCTTGAGTGGTTATGTTTTTGAACCCCAGCGCAAAGCTGCCATTGGTTACTTTCAAATCAAGCTCTGCCGCAACGGTTCCCAACCCCACACCGCCCAGTTAACTGTTCATCCAGCTTATACTTGGTTGTATCCCGAACTGCTGTCTAAAATGGCGGGTTTAGCCAAACATTTCCCGCCCCAAGCTTTGCATTTAGGTTCAACTGACTATCAAGCAGAACGAGAAGAATATCTAGAGCAAATTGGAGCGGAAAGAATCGATCATACTTTGTTGATGTCCCGTTCAGTTTGGCACAAATTGCGGGAAAGCAAACCAGTTTCCCTAGAAGGTTTGCAAATTGCGGAAATGTTGCAAAGTCTCCAACCCGCTCGCAAACCAATTCCCAGTCGGATTGAGTTGCGAAGATTGCATGGTAAGAAATCTAGTCCAAATAGCGATGGAGCCACCACTCGGAAAAATCTTCGCAATTTATCCGATTCCATTACCAATCCAGCTAATTCCCTATCTCAGGATGCGGCTCCGCCAGCGGAAAAGCCAAATTCCCAGAAAAATGGGCATAGCTGTTAGTCTATAAAAGTTTGTAGTTGGGCTTGAGTCACCCGGATTAGGGCTAAAGCCCAACTACAAACTCATTTTTATTTTTTTACTTTAACCTCTATTAAGCTGCTACGCAGCTAAATTTAATAAACAGCGTTACCCTTATTTTTGATCTTTCGCTCCCATTTAATAACAAGAC
>CAKZHE010000177.1 GCA_936920195.1 uncultured cyanobacterium
GCTCTCTTCTCTTTCTTCTATAATTTTTCTTTTTTCTCTTTCTTTTCTCCCACCTCTCTTTTCCTTTTCCCTTTTCCCTTTTCCCTGTTCCCTGTTCCCTATTCCTATTCCCTGTTCCCTCTTCAAATCATGGAATTAATTCAGCGCACTACTCTGATTTTCCAAGAAGGACGTTCTGATAAGGTCTACGAAGTCGATCTGTGTCAAACTGGGAGCGATCGCTATGTGGTCAATTTCCGTTATGGACGGCGGGGCGGTAAGCTGAAGGAAGGAGTGAAAACAGAGCGAGACGTACCTTTAGCCCAAGCCCAACGGGTTTTTGAACAGTTAGTCAATTCCAAGATCAGCAGCGGCTATCGAGATGTTACTACCACAGGCATCGCAAATCTGCCAGAACGTCAGCCTTCCCCACCCCCTACACCGGAAGAGGCAGCAGACAGACGCAAGCAAGTTATTTTGAACCGTTTGCAAGGAAGTTTAAATCAAGTTCTCAACCGCTTGGCAGGCAAAACCAAAGAATGGCCTTTAGAAAGAGTCATTTGGCGAGCCGGAGAATTAAAAATAGTAGCAGCCACTCCTGCACTGTTACAACTTTTGGGCAGTAAGGATGGTTTAAGAGATTACTGTATTGTTTGGGCATTGGGATGGTGCGGCAACCAAGAAACCATTCCTACCTTAATTCGCCTCTATCAAAATGCTGCCACTCCGGAGTTTGTTCGTCGCATCGCTTTAGAAGCCGTATTTAAACTGGCAGATACGGCAACCAAAGCCGAATTGCAAACCGCCATCATTGAATTACTGCCGCCAACCTTGCAGGCGCTGGCGAGAAATGGGACTGCCGAAGACTTTACCAAAGAACTCAAAACCATCTTGGCAAATGGGACTGCCGAAGACTTTACCATTTTAGATCGAATTTACCAGATTGATGGCGATCGCCTTCGTCCCGCCCTCCTAGAAATCCTTCGCACTGCTCCTTTGCAACCCAATTATTTCAAACCCCTGCGTCACATCTTCAAAATGGCAGAATATCGTCAAGATGCAGAAGTATTTGGGATTTTAGCCTATCGGCTCGAAAAAGAAAAAGGCAACTTTGATAGCAATCGTTCCTATATTTATCTTCCTGGCGGCGGCTATGTGCGGCGGCTAGATTACAAATACAATCGAGTCTCGCGCACCTACGATGTGACTAAAAATCCCGAATTTGAGCGAGAAATGACAAGTGCCAACGCTCGCCTTGCCTATAGCCAACAAACCCGCGATTATTTGCGGCGACGAGTGTGGCGATCGCTGCGACAATTAGGAGCAGATGGCGAAGTGGGTTATATCAACTTTGCCGTCGGGATTTTGCAGCAATATACCGATAATGATGCCCAACCACCCAGAGAAACTACCTTAACCCGGTGGAATCATACTAACTGGACGCGAATTGAAACCAAACACCATTGGGATAGCTATGCCAGTTATCTCAACTTTAACCACATTCTCTACGAAAACAGTCCCCGCTACACCCTAAAACTTAACTCGAAAGCATGGCGTTGTCAGGAAAATTATAAACCAGGAGATCCGGAACCAAGAGTTCGAGAAGAAGCTTTTCCGCAACTTTGGCAACAGCATCCCCAAGCCCTGTTAAAACTATTACTAGAGAGTAAATGTCGCCCCGTTCATCATTTCGCCGTCAAAGCTCTCCGCAGTTGCTCCCAATTCGGGGCAGAAATTAATCTAGAACAGCTAATTCAACTAATTAATCAACCCTACGAAGTCACCGTTGAACTAGCCTTTGAATTAGTCAGAGAGCGGTACAATCCTACCCACCCTAACTTTGAGCTAGTTATCGCCTTAGCTAATTGTGCCTATCAACCAGGGCGATCGCAAGCTTATCAATGGATTGAAGCCCAACGAGAGCCATTCCTCAGCGCCAGCAACTTAATTGCCGCCTTAGTTGCCAGCCCATACTCAGATACTCGCACCTTTGCGCGCCGACTGCTCAGTTCCTCTATTATTAGCGATGCCACTGCCAGAATCTTAATTGGACGTTTGATTGCCGAAGTATTAACTTTTGAAACTAATCAAGCCGAAATTGCCAAGGAAATTGGTGAAACTCTTTTACTCAGTTTTGCCCTGCAATTGCGTACAATTGGATTAGGGGTAGTGTTAGACCTGCTCCAACACCCCCTCGTCGAAGTTCAAGAATTAGGAGCCAGAATTCTCCTCAACCATGAAACTCCTGCCGCCGAATTGCCAGCGGGATTAATTGACTCCCTGCTCAATTCTGCCTACGAAATCATTCGCGGGATTGGAGTACGCCTGTTTGGACAACTACCCGATAGCACCATATCGCAACAATACGATCTGTTGTTGTCAATGGCAACCCACGAACTAGCCGATATGCGGAATGCCATTCGCCCAGTCATTCGCCGACTGGCAAGCGGTAATTCTACCTTTGTCAGCCAATTGCTTCCCGAACTAATTAGCATTTTACTGAAAAAAGAACCCCATGAAGGCATTCACAATTCCCTGGTAAACTTGTTAAAAACCGATATTCCTGGATGGATGGCAGAAATCAACCGCGAAACTGCCATGAAATTATTGCAAGCTCGCTCTGCTGTCGGGCAAGAACTGGGAGGATTGGTTTTGACTGCCAATAGCGATCGCTGGACGACAACTTTCCCAATTACTGATATTGTCAAATTAGCCAGCCATGAAATTTTAACCATTCGGGAAGCCGCGCGGCAAATGTTCGCCCAAAGTCTAGATCGCATCCGCGCCAATGCCACCGAATTATTAGCCGCCGTCAGATTGTTAGAAGCCAAATGGGAAGACTCGCGGGAATTTGCCCGCCAGATCTTTGCCAATGACTTCAACAGTACCGAATTTTCTCCCCAAATTTTAATCAGCATCTGCGACAGCGGGCTCGAAGATGTGAGACAATTTGGGAGAGACTTAGTAACTAGGAATTTCCAACACGCCTCCGGTCAAGATTACCTGCTCAAGTTTAGCGAACATCCCGCCGCCGATATGCAGTTATTTGCCACCAACTATTTAGAGACTTATGCCGCCGATAGTCCCACTCGATTGCGAGAATTATGCCCCTATTTTATCAGTGTCCTGTGTCGCGTCAATAAAGGGCGCGTAGCCAAACAGCGCGTGTTGGCTTTCCTGACGAATGAGGCTCAAAAAAGCCTAGATGCTGCCCAAATTGTGGCAGAAATCTTAACCAGACAATCCCTAACGATTGCGATAGGCGATAAAGCTCAAGCTATTCAGACGATGTTGAAAATCCAGCAAAAATATCCCCAAATATCCGTACCAATTCAAGTGAAAGCAGTTGTGGAGGTGCGAACTTAGTTTAAAATGTTTTTTTATTCTCCCTTACCAAATTTTTGAACTTTGAATTTTGAACTTTGAATTTTAAAAACCTTTGCCCATGTCCAAAAAGATTAGAGACTTAAAGAATTTACTGCTCCAAGCTGGGTTTGACTACCGAGCGGCGAAGGGCAGTCATACTTTATGGAGTCATCCAAACTTGTCTCAATCTATCACCATTAGCGGTAGCGATTATAGCGATGCTAAACCCTATCTAGAAAAACAAGTAGATCGCGCTTTAGGAAAATTAAGAGAAATAGCTTAAGAGGAATATCAATGAAGTATACAGTCGTTATTCAATGGTCAGAAGAAGATTGTTGTTTTGTCTCATCTTTGCCTGAGTTTAGCGATTTTATCGTCCAACCAGTTACCCACGGCGATACTTATGAAGAAGCGTTGAAAAATGCTCAAGAAGTTTTAACTATGGTCACAGAAGTTTATCAACAAGAAGGGAGATATTTGCCAGAATTCCATGACTTTAGCAGATTAGTCAAATTGTAGGCATTCAAGATTTTTGAAGGTTAAATTAATCCTAAAATCTGTAGGTTGGGTTGTAACGATAGTGAAAACCCAACATTTATCAGTGGTTTGTTGGGTTTTGCTCTCTAGCCACCCAACCTACGATTATCATCAAGTTATTGATTTTTCATTTCTCACAGGACTTACGCAACACCTCTATTAGTAGGGTGTGTTAGCGCAGCGTAACGCACCATCAACGCTATATCTAGAGTGACTGCGTAAGTCCTGTCTCAGATGATTGTGGGGAGTACATTGGTCTAATACTCAGATAGTTTTTAAAAACATGGAATTTGAATACGCCTATAAAGGAAATACCAACCTCAGCGAAAATAGCAATAGTACCCAAATGTCTTTTTCGCCAGATTTAAAACGTCCTCCCACCTACTTTGTAGGAGAATTACGCCAAAATGTCGCCTTTCGAGAAGCCATTAGCGCGTTACACGATGTAGTAGTTTCCAACCAAAAATTTAAACCAAAAGATAAAACTGCTTATAAAGAATGGGCAGCCAAACAACAGGAAATTGATTGGCAGCTAGTCGCCGAACAGCGCCAAGAAGTGACTGACAAAATCAAGGCATTGCAAACAGAATTAAATACCTTAAATCAATCCAGCTACGAACGCTTGAAACCTTATTATAAAGCCAGAGAAGAATTTAGGCAATATGTCTGGAAAAAACAACTAGATTTTTACTTTGTCTTCGATCCTGTCATCACTGTTCATCCTGATGAAGTGTTTTTTGAATGCTTTAGCGTCGATGAATCTAGTTATGGCAGATTGAGCGCTAGTTATGAAGTCTTCAAAAACGTCAATGAATTTGCTTGCGGTACTACCAACGTGGATTATTCTGCCGCCCTCTACGAGGAATTTCAGAAAATTCGCAGTTATAAAACCACTAAACTAGAAGTAGATCCTTCCGGCTTTGAAGTTCAAACTACCAGCGAAGAAACCTACAAAGAGGTAAAAATCGACTTGCCAGAAAGTTGGGTAAGGGGTTTTTTACAAGTTAGTTCTGCCATGTCTTTACCAGCGGTGCAGTTTGACTTGCACCCAATGGATGTTTATAACCTCTGTTTTGTCCTGCGCCGCCATAAGGAAAAACAAGGTCCCCGGAGTATGCGCTACCATCTGCAACCAGGACAACCAATCCGAGTGACTTTCGATCCTTGGGGAATTGAGGTAGTTTGTCTGCGATCGCCCTATACTGGCAATCAACCCCAAGAAATTCGAGTTTGGGGTCGTCGTCGCCTCCACATTTTAGAACGACTGATTCCCATTGCCCAAAAATTCACCGTTCACCTCTTGGGAACTGGAATGCCATCCTTCTATGTGGCAGATTTAGGAGATATGTCCTTTACCCTCGGACTCTCTGGCTGGACAGCCAACGACTGGTCCCAATCTGGTAACTTTGATTTAATGGCTCCTCGCGCCGATGTAGATTCCTGGACGCAGCAACGAATTTTTGACGCTTTGCGGGAAAATTGGCAAGAAACCCCCGATTCCCTTGCCCAACGACTGAATTTAAGTCGCACCGCCGTTTTAGGAGCCTTAAGCGCCTATACCCAAGCCGGAAGAGCAATTTATGACCTGAATAAACAAGTTTATCGCGTCCGGGAACTCAGTCGCGAACCTTTGCCCGTGGAGCGATTGCGCTTTGCCAATCCCAGGGAAGAAAGCGCCAGCCGCTTCTTAACCCAAAACCTAGTCCAAGTCACCTCAGTGACTAGCGATGCCGCCGGAACTCTGGTTTTACAAGGCAGCGTTCGAGATCGGGAAAAAACCTTCCATCCGGCTTTGACAGTGGACGCAGATGAGCGTATAATCCAGGCAGAATGTACTTGCAATTGGCACAAGCAAAACAAGCTATATAAAGGCCCCTGCGAGCATATTTTAGGGTTGCGAATGCAGCACGCTCGTCAATTTCATTAGATTCCGCGCAGATCTAGTTGGCAAACAGCCTTGCAATTTGGGCAGTGGATCGCTGTCCGTGTCGTTAGTTCAATTACGCATCACTGGCCTGCTCTTGACTGTGTAGGCTTTCCGGTACTATTCGTATTACGGTTGAGCTTCCGCGAAGCTAATGGACGAATAGTACCGGAGCCTACTTGAGTTGAGCAGTCTAGTCCAGAGGGGTTTACGAAGGGGCAACCAACTAAGATCTGCGCGGTTTTTTTATTGAACTTAGAATTCCCTTGCCTTGAGGTTAGTAGGTCAACCTTTCCAGGACTTACGCAACTATTATAGAAGTAGGGGCAACCACGGGGGGATTGCCCCTACAAAACACTGATTAAATGCAACGTTATAATAAAAATTAATATTTTTGAGCGAGTGGAGCCACCGGAGACTTTTATGGCCTTTATTGTATTGGCGGTTGGGTTAGTTTTGCTTTATCTTACCCTGGTGTTTGTAGCTCGTTATTTTGAGGCTATCTTATTCTTATTTTCGTTGATTTTTATTTGCTTTGTAATATACGATGTAACCTTACGCTTTAGCTTGTACGTAGACTTTTTTTCTAAACTTTTTGTTTATGCGCCCATTATTTTTTTTCTGATATTATTATTGTCTATTCAGTGTTTAATGCTATTTTTGTGCTGTGTTTATTGTTCGGTATATAATAGATCATTGCTAGATGAGGTTTTAGCTTGTTCATCCAAATTTTTTAAATGGCCTAATTTGATCTTTACCCTATGGATTATTTCATTGACTACAGGTTTAATAGCAGCACTGCCGTCGTTTATATCTATACACATTATACCTGCAATCTTATGTTTTTTGTTTTCCATCGTTTTGGGTTTATTCTGGAGCAAAAGTAGAAGTCATCAGGGATCAAAATAAAAAGAAAGTGAAAATAGAAAACGCTAAACCTTTATACCCCAATTATCAGGCAATTGAACTTCATCCATCTGCCATATTGGAGAATAATAAAGAGATGTCTAATACAACTCCTTTAACTGATGGAAATGGCAAAACTGATTTGGTTGATATCAATAAAATCAGAGAGTATTTTAAATCAAAAGGAGAAACCAGGACTTATACCAAGAAAGAACCGCGCCGACCATTCACAGGGATATAGCCTAAAGTATATAGCTCGTCTAAATGAAGTAGTATTTCTAGTCGAGATTCCGCCGACACCACCAAAAAGTTCGGGAACCCGTACACTTGGTTTTGTTGCGATCGCCCCCGTTCTCGTTTAGATTAGCACTCAGGGGTCGAGAGTGCTAACGAACCCCTAGGATCAAGGACGAAGGACAAAGGATGAACTTAGAAACTATAACTCAGACCTGACTCCTCAAGCCGCAATCCTGATTGACAACATCTGTAATCTGGAGAAGTTTCTATGGCAGCTGTATCTCTGAGCGTTTCTATCGTTAAACCTCTGGCTGACCGAGTATTTGTCAAGGTAAGTGCCTCTGAAGAAAAGACCGCTGGCGGCATCTTCTTGCCAGATAACGCCAAGGAAAAACCCCAAGTCGGCGAAGTTGTCCAAATTGGCCCTGGCAAGCGCAATGAAGATGGTTCTCGCCAAGAACTAGAAGTGAAAATTGGCGACAAGGTTCTTTACTCTAAGTATGCTGGCACCGACATCAAACTAGGCAGCGACGAATACGTTCTGCTCTCCGAAAAGGACATTCTCGCCGTCGTCTCCTAGTTCTAGCATTTTAGTCTGTCACGAAAATTTCAAGCTGCAATTTCCCACTCATAACAATCCAGGAAAACTATGGCTAAACGTATCATCTACAACGAAAACGCCCGTCGCGCCCTAGAAAAGGGTATGGACATTCTGGCAGAAGCCGTGGCAGTTACCCTCGGCCCCAAAGGTCGCAACGTAGTGCTAGAAAAGAAATTTGGCGCTCCCCAAATTGTGAACGACGGCGTGACCATTGCCAAAGAAATCGAATTAGAAGACCACATCGAAAATACTGGCGTTGCTCTAATTCGGCAAGCCGCCTCCAAAACCAATGACGCAGCTGGCGACGGTACTACTACCGCCACCGTCCTCGCCCACGCCATTGTCAAAGAAGGTTTACGCAACGTGGCAGCTGGCGCTAATGCCATCTCCCTGAAGCGCGGGATTGACAAAGCTACTAATTTCTTAGTA
Organism: uncultured cyanobacterium; assembly: GCA_936920195.1. Taxonomy (GTDB): domain Bacteria; phylum Cyanobacteriota; class Cyanobacteriia; order Cyanobacteriales; family FACHB-T130; genus CAKZHE01. The sequence goes on from CAKZHE010000177.1 coordinate 7,980, forward strand.
GAACAGATTGCAGCCCACGCTCAACAAATCCAAGATTCTAAAGCGATCGCCCAAGTCGGTTCTATCTCTGCCGGAAACGATGAAGAAGTAGGCAAGATGATTGCCGAAGCGATGGATAAGGTGGGTAAAGAAGGCGTAATTTCCCTCGAAGAAGGGAAATCCATGACCACCGAACTAGAAATCACTGAAGGGATGCGCTTTGACAAAGGCTACATCTCTCCCTACTTCGCCACCGACACCGAACGGATGGAAGCGATTCTAGATGAGCCTTTCATTCTGATCACCGACAAGAAAATTACCCTAGTCCAAGATCTCGTCCCTGTATTAGAGCAAGTAGCTCGCTCTGGCAGACCTTTGGTAATTATCGCCGAAGACATTGAAAAAGAAGCGCTGGCGACCTTAGTTGTCAACCGTTTGCGCGGCGTTCTGAATGTAGCTGCCGTCAAAGCACCTGGTTTTGGCGATCGCCGCAAAGCTATGCTAGAAGACATTGCCGTTCTGACTGGTGGTCAGCTAATCACCGAAGACGCTGGTCTGAAGTTGGACACCACCAAACTAGATATGCTGGGCAAAGCTCGCCGCATTACCCTCACCAAAGATAGCACCACCATCGTTGCCGAAGGTAATGATGTGGCAGTTAAATCTCGCTGCGAGCAAATCCGCCGTCAAATGGAAGAAACCGATTCTGCCTACGACAAAGAAAAGCTGCAAGAACGGCTGGCTAAATTGGCTGGTGGTGTAGCAGTGATTAAAGTCGGTGCGGCTACCGAAACCGAAATGAAGGACAAGAAACTGCGCTTAGAAGATGCCATCAATGCTACTAAAGCCGCAGTCGAAGAAGGTATTGTTCCCGGTGGCGGTACTACCCTAGCTCACCTAGCTCCTCAATTAGATGTGTGGGCAAATGCCAACCTCAAAACCGAGGAATTGACTGGCGCTCTAATTGTCTCTCGCGCTCTGACTGCTCCCCTGCGGAGAATTGCTGAAAACGCGGGACAAAACGGTGCGATCATTGCCGAACGAGTCAAAGAAAAAGACTTCAACGTTGGTTATGATGCGGCTAAGAACGAATATGTGAATATGTTTGAAGCTGGCATTGTTGACCCCGCCAAAGTAACTCGTTCTGCTCTGCAAAATGCCGCTTCCATTGCTGGCATGGTGCTGACTACCGAGTGCATTGTCGTTGACAAACCCGAACCCAAGGATGGCGCTCCTGCTGGTGCTGGCGCTGGCATGGGCGGCGGCGACTACGATTACTAATTTCGACTGAAAAAGGAGGGGAAATCAATCAGCCCCTCCTTTCCTTTGTTGATTTCAATTTAAACTGATGGCAACTGAACGCTGGACTGATGAAATGCTAGATAAACTAGCTGAAAAAATTGATAGGAATGCTAATGCTATTGATAAATTATCTGAAAATATAAATAAGTTGGCTGAAGAATCAAAAGAGTCCAGCATTCGTTTTACTGCCTATCAACAAGCATCCCAGTGGGTAGTCAACTTAGCTTTTGGATTGCTGGCTACAGCCACTATCACCACCATTGTTACTGCCGTTTTTCGCAAATAAGGAATGAAAAATAAATAAAATGACTAATTGCAGCACTGGCAATAGACGTAGGTTGGGTTGAAACGACAGTGGAAACCCAACAATGAAATTCAAAATTCAAAATTGTTTTTTGAATTTTGAATTTTGAATTTTGAATTTGGAATTGATTAGTGGTTTGTTGGGTTTTGCCCTCTAGCAACCCAACCTACGATTATTTCCTTATGCAGCGCTAACACTGAAAGCAAGTTTCCGTTGAGATGAGGGAATATAGCGATGATTTGCTACCCGTTTTTCAATCAATCGTAGGGCTTCGCGATTGCGATCTGCTTGCAGCCAAGCATCAAGATAAACTTGCTCAAATAAATCGTGTTGAGCGCGACTGCCGCCAACTTTATACAAGTTTGGTAAAGCTGATTTCAGTTCGGTAGTGGCTTTTTCCCAATCTCCTTTGCCGTGAGCAATCATGCCCAAGGCGGCGGGAATAGCAACTTCTTCCCAAACGGTTTTAAAGTCGGTATTGAAGACTTTGGCATGGTCTTTCATGCTCTTAACCATCTCATTTGCCAGATTGGTTCGACCAGCTTTGGTTAAAGCATAAACATAATGCAAATCTTGGAAAGGAATGGCGTGTTCGTGAACGCGCTCGCCTAAATAATCTGCTAATTCTACCCAGCGATCGCCCACATCTACGCCTCTTAATTCTAATCGAATTAATAGAGAAATTGCCCCAACTTGATCTTTACAAGATTGTTTCCAAGCCCCTCCCCAAACATAGTTATCGTAAAGGGATAAAACTTTGGCAAAGTCTTCTTTTTCTACATAGTAAAGCGCCACGTGCCACCAGTTATGGGTAAACAACATGGAATTGCAATTTTTCCAAATATCTGCCAAGCTCTCCATCCAAGCAATGCCTTCATCAACTCTTCCTTGAGTTTCCATCACGTGCGCGACGGCATGATGCGCCCAAGAGTCTTGTGGCTGTAGTGCAGTGGCAAATCGCCCCCATTCTTCGGCTTCTTCTAACCGCTGGCACTGTTCTAAACCAAACGCCAGCATTCCATACAAATAATCAGCGTTGGGGTTAGCTGGAAGGACTTTTTCCACAATTTCCAGTTGTCCTTGAACATCTCCTTGATAAAAGTAATGATATTGCCCTCTTTGCACCGATGCCAGGTCGCGGGGATATTTGTCAGCGATTTCTTCATGGTAGGCGATCGCTTGCCGAATATCTCGCCGCCCCCAAGCGGTAATGGCAGCAACATAAAGCTGTTCTCTTTCATTTCCCCCAACTACATATTTGTTAGCAGCTTCCAAATAGGGAACAGCTTGCTGCCAAGATGCGTTACTCTCAATCGACAGATAATGAGCCGCTGCATGGGCATAGGCGATCGCGCAGGTGGGATCGGCCTCAATTGCCTTCAAAATGGTTAAAGCGTCGTTGCCGTAACTTAGGGATTGTTCCACAAAACGGTCAATCGCTGCGATCGCTTCTGGGGAATCGGTGGTGACTTCTAATCCTTTCGCATCTTTTAGCATAATACTCTCTCAATTCAGGCGATCGCCCAACTATCAAACCTTCGATTTACCAGCCGTTTGGCTTTTCCAATCCAATCTCCGGCAAATCTATCGAGATATCGGACTTTCTCTTAATAGGAGTATGTCATACACGGATCTCAAAAACAAGCCCTAATCTACGGTTCGCCTATCTAAATGTAGTAGTATATACCAAGATGGGCGGCTAATTACCAAAAATAATCGGTTTAAAGTATTAGTAGTATTAGTAGGGTGCGTTAGCGATAGCGTAACGCACCGTTGGTAGGCAGTGCTTTCGCGTTAGCGTAAATGTGTAGGGGGTAGCGCCTAGGCTGTTGACTTTGTGAGTTTTTGAGCAATCTCATTCATGCAATAACTGTGTCAAGATTTCAGCGGGATCGCCCCCTAAATCCCCCAATGCTGGGGGACTTTGAACCTTTGGTATTATCCTGTTCCCCCCAAAGTTGGGGGGTTAG
>CAKZHE010000178.1 GCA_936920195.1 uncultured cyanobacterium
CAGTTCTGTATTGATATTGACCGAAAAGAAGAGGTTAAACCATCTCAAACTACCATTGGCTTAGATGTGGGATTAAATCATTTTTACACCGACTCCAATGGTGAAGTGGTCGAGAATCCTAGATTCCTGAGAAAATCCGAGCGCCAACTCAAAAAGTTGCAACGCCGAGTATCTAAGCGCAAAAAGGGTTCAGCTAATCGTCGCAAGGCAATTAAACGGTTAGCCAGAAAACACTTGCAAGTAAGTAGGCAGCGTAAAGACTTTGCAATTAAGACTGCAAGGTGCGTAGTTCGGTCTAACGACCTGATTGTCTATGAAGACTTACAAGTGCGGAACATGGTCAAAAATCATAAATTAGCTAAGTCCATTAGTGATGCTAGTTGGTCAATGTTTCGAGGCTGGATTGAGTATTTTGGCAAGGTATTTGGCAAGGTAACAGTCGCAGTACCGCCACAATATACCAGTCAGAATTGCTCAATTTGTGGCCAGCAAGTTGTTAAAACATTGAGTCAGCGCACTCATCAATGCAGTCATTGTGGCACGGTGTTAGACCGCGACCATAATGCGGCTCTGAATATCTTAGCTATTGGTCTAAATAGGGTAGGGCATACCCAAATTAACGCCTGTGGAGAGTTCGACCTCTGCCAGTTAGATGCTTTGTCTGGCTGGTAAGTTGTCTCGCTGAATCAGGAATCCCCGTGCCTTTTCTCAGGGGAGTGTCAAATGGACCGCTTAAGAAACGAACCGGGAATCGTTCGGCATCAAGGTGGTATCGCAGTAGATGATTTAGCTCAACTCAATCATCTATTACAAGAAAGTATTAATCCGGAGGGCTAAAGCCCAACTACAAGCCTAGTATATGTTTATTTGATAAAGGGGAATATGGCGCGATCGCCTAGTTTAAAATCTGGGAAATCGAGATATAGTCATAGTTTAAGCTTTTTTGGCAAGGAAAGCGATCGCCCCAAAAACTAAAATTACGGTAAAGAAGATGACAGAACGTTGATTTTGCTATTAGGGCAGGGAAAAATAGATTACTGTCGTTGATAATTACCGAGATGAAATTAAAACTGTTGTGGATCGCTGGCATCTTACTCCCTTTGAGTTTAGCTCATCCAGTTAAAGCCGAAAATTCTACTCAGGTGCAAAAATTGTTGGCCACTAAACAATGCCCTGGTTGCGATCTTAGTGGAGCGAATTTGAAAGGAGCCGATTTAGGCAATGCTGATTTAAGAGGGGCAAATTTAAAGAAGGCTAATTTGGAAAATGCTAATCTTTTTAATGCCAATCTATCTAATGCTAGTTTAGAAAGTGCGAAGCTGGTTAATGCCAACTTATTTAATGCAATTTTATTGGGTGCTAATTTAATTAATGCCGAACTGAATGGCAGCAACCTCAGCACCGCCAATTTGCAAAAAGCTAATTTAAGTAAAGTTGATTTCAGCGATGCTAATCTTGGATTAACAGATTTAACGGCTGCAAATCTAAGTAATGCTAATTTTAGCAATGCTAATTTAATGGATGCTAAATTGCAGGGAGCAAATTTGGCCTCGGCTAATTTCCGAGGCGCAAATTTGAGCGGAACAAGTATTGAAAAAGATCTTTTGCTGGGGATTAATGGGATTAATGTGCGATCGCTCCCCCACAAGCGTTAAACAAAAATTGAGATCCTCCGGCTAACTGCCGATTATATTAAGTTTTGCGAAGACTTGCTCTATCAATCGATTAGTGGCTATATAGTTTTTAAAGATAAAAATGCTTGACCAGATATTCGGCATGAATCTCCATCTTTGCATTGTCTGATGCCGAGTTAGGGCGACTTCATCCCCAGGAGAGGGATTGAATAGAAAGACTTTAGCATAAATTTCCCCAAATAAAATTCAGAGGTCTAGGATGCGGATCTTATTAATTCAACCCAATTACCATTCTGGCGGCGCTGAAATTGCCGGAAATTGGCCTTCTAGTTGGGTTCCTTATGTTGGTGGAGCCTTAAAAACGGCAGGTTTTAGCGATCTGGAATTCATCGATGCCATGACAAAATATATCGATGACGATCGTTTAGCTGAAATTTTACGCGATCGCCAACCAGATTTAGTATTGGCAACGGCAATTACGCCGATGATTTATAAGTCCCAAAGTACCCTGAAGTTGGTAAAAGAAATCTGCCCCAATGCTAAAACAATTATGGGCGGCGTTCACCCCACTTATATGTATCGGGAAGTGTTGGGAGAAGCCCCTTGGGTGGATTATATTATTCGGGGCGAAGGTGAAGAAATTACCGTTAATTTGGTGCGAGCGATCGCCAATGGTACAGACAAAGAAGAACGCCGGAATATTTCAGGAATTGCCTTTTTAGAAGAGGGCAAAGTTGTTGCCACCGCCGCCCATCCTCCGATCAAAGATTTAAACACTTTGACACCAGATTGGAGCCTATTAGATTGGGATAATTATATTTACACGCCGTTGAATACTAGGGTTGCCGTGCCTAATTATTCGCGGGGTTGTCCTTTCCGCTGTCGCTTTTGCTGCCAATGGAAATTCTGGCGTAAATATCGCTCGCGATCGCCTAAACATTTCGTCGATGAAATTGAAATGTTAGTCAAAGAACATCAGATTGGATTTTTCATTCTGGCGGATGAAGAACCCACGATCAATAAATCGAGATTTATTGCTTTATGTAAGGAACTGATCGACCGAAACTTAGGCGTTCATTGGGGCATCAATACGCGAGTTACCGATATTCTCAGAGATGAAAAAGAATTACCCCTTTATCGCCAAGCCGGATTAGTTCACGTTTCCTTGGGTACGGAAGCCGCCGCCCAATTAAACCTGAATTTATTCCGCAAAGAAACCACAATTGCCGATAATAAACGAGCCGTGCAACTGCTGCGAGCAAATGGCATTTTGGCAGAAGTACAGTTTATCATGGGATTGCCCAACGAAACCCCAGAAACCATCGAAGAAAGCTACAAAATGGCGCGGGATTGGCAAGCGGATATGACTAACTGGAATATGTACACGCCTTGGCCTTTTTCGGAACTCTTCCAAGACTTAGCCGATAAGGTGGAAATCCGCGATTATTCTCACTACAATTTCGTTACGCCAATTATTAAACCCGACAATATGACGCGGGAAGAAGTTCTCAAAGGGGTACTTCGTAACTATGCCCGGTTCTATTCCTGGAAGTTCCTAGAATATTGGTTGGAAAAAGATCCTTTTAAACGGCGTTATTTGTTGGGCTGTCTTTGGGCATTTGTCAAAACTACCCTGAACAAACGATTCTATAATTTGCAACGGGTAAAGCAAAAAGGATTGCATACTGAAATCGAGTTTGGCTTTGATGAATCCAAGATTTTGACTGCCGAACAAATGGCACAATTAAAACAGGATCGTCCCGCAGATATTGACTTTGTAGGCACTATTTCAGCCAGCACTGATTTGGAGAATGGGGAAGAATGCCATAGCTATACCAAAGTTCACGAACAGCATAATATGATTCAAGTGGCTGTGATTGAAGACGATCAGCAAACGCGGATTGATTTGCGAGTAAATTTGAGGGCGCAAACCGGAATTGAAGTGGCTAGCGAAGCCACAAATGCGGAAACTGGTTTAGTGTTATTGGAATCGATTGATGTGGATGTGGCGGTTGTTGATAGCACGCTTCCCGATATGGATTTGGTGAAGTTTATTCGCAATGCCCGCAGAGTACAAGCCAATTCCTACGTGATTCCATCCAAAATTTTAGTTTTGGTAACTTCCGATCAACAATCGGTATTATCAGATGCGTTAAAGGCGGGGGCAAATGGTTTTTGTTTGAAAGATGCGCCCATCGAAAAATTAGCAGAGGCGGTACGAATTACCTATCGAAAAGGGATTTATCAAGATCCGGCGATCGCGCTTCCCCTGGAAGCAGTAGTAACGGCTGTATAATTGTGGCGAAACTGGCGTTGCCTGTGAAGTAAAAGTTTGGGCGATCGCTGTTCGGCGATCGCCCAAACTTTTATTTCTGCTATACGCCGATGACGATAGCTTGTCCCCTAATTACTGTAGGCAAAATCCCTAGAAGCTTTGGTATCAAAGGCTTCTTCTAGTAATGAGATCACTTGCTCTTTAGCAACAGTTGGAAATCCATCTAAGAAATCATCAATAGACTCTCCCGCTTTCAAATAGTCAAAGAGTGTCTGCACCGGAACTCTTGTGTTAGCGAAAACCAGAGTGCCGCCCATAATTTCAGGAGATGTGCTAATAACTGGGGAGTTGTTCAGCATGGCTTTCAATCTTTCTAGTCTAATATCTATAGTTTATCTGAAATTGAAAGTAAACAGGACTTACACAACACCTCTATTAGTAGGGTGTGTTAGCGCAGCGTAACGCACCATAAACGCTATATGCGAAGCAACTGCGTAAGTCCTAGTAAAGTTTCCGAAGAGAGAGCGATCGCACTTCTTCGTTTGCAACAAAGATCGCGATCGCTTTCTTGGCTAGAATAGCCTTCATATATCCCCGGCATTGACAAATTTACCAGCAATACAACCTCTTCCCAGCTTTTTCAATCGTAATGGTTTGAATTGAACACTTTAACTTAGCGATCGCCCAATATAATTTTGATTGTTCTTCGTCAAATAGCCAGGTGGTTTGATCGTCTCGACAATTAATTACTAGGGTGTCTGGAGTCGCAAAGGCATAAATTACCCCCGGCTCATCTAGGCTGCTTAAAGACAGGATTTGCTGCCCCAAATTTTGAGCATAGGTTACTTGTTCTAACAATATTTCCGCAATTGGGTTCATTTTAACCTCTGGGATTTTTGGCGATGAAAAATTTGCCTTCAAACTTCTGTGGGAAAGTTCAAAAGTGAAAAAACGGATGTTTCAGAAAATTTGATGTTATTTGCAGCTGAGTTACTTCATCCCCCGCCGGAGATCGAAAAAACTACTTTTTAGCTATTTCTGTATTCTATTATACGGATTACCATCGAAATAGCTGCACTTTAAAAAATTTAACAAATGGATTGGCGATCGCCCTAGCGCACCCAGAGGCTTCGCAGCGATTCCCGCATCACTGCCACGGGTACGGGTTGCTGCAACCACAACTGTAAAGCCACGGCTCCCTGTTGCACCAGCATTTCCAAACCATCAATCGCCACCTTGCCTTGTTTTTGGGCAATTTGTAAAAACTGGGTGGGATTGGGTGTATAAATTAAATCGTAGGCGATCGCGCCTGTCGGTAACTTGGCTAATATTTCCGCTTTGACTGGCGATTCCCCGATCTGAGGGTGCATTCCGATGGGGGTAGTATTGACTAATAATTGGGTTTGAGGGAGTAATTCTGGTAATTGCTCCCAAAGCTCAGTTCGCAGATTTACTGCTAAAGGTGATTTTTGCCAACTTTGGGAAAATGCCGCTAATTTTTCCGCATTTCGCCCCACGACAATTACTTGAGCGCAACCTAATTGAGCGCAACCAGCTACCACCGCTCGCGCTGCCCCCCCATTCCCTAAAATTACCGCAGTAACTTGACTCCAGTCCTGGGATAATGTTTTCAGGGGAGAGAGAAAGCCATCCACATCGGTATTTGTTCCCGCCCAACCGTTGCTAGTACGCCAAACGGTATTCACGGCTCCGATGGCTTGGGCAACGGGGGAAACTTCGGCGAGCAGGGGAATAATGGTTTGTTTGTGGGGAATGGTGACACTAAACCCTACCATCCCAATAGCAGCTAAACCCGCGATCGCCACTGACAAATTTTCCGGTTGAATGGGGATGGGAATATAAGCATAGTCTAGTTGCAAATGAGCGATCGCCGCATTGTGCATAATCGGCGATAAGGAATGGGCAATGGGGCAACCAATCACGCCCAGCAGTTGAGTTGTTCCTTTAATAGTTAGCATTATCTAGAATTGAAACAGGTGTGAACTACCAGACGCTGACCGCCTAATATGTTAAAATAGGTTTGAAAAATGCTCGACCAGCAGCCCTTGATCCCTTCCCGATTAAATCAGCATACCAAAACTTGGTTATGGCGAGGTTTTTCGATTGGCTACCATACCCAAGGGGAGCAAGGTGCGGCAGTAGTATTAGTACATGGTTTTGGGGCATCCTGGGGACATTGGCGCAAAAATATTCCTGTCTTAGCCGAAAATTGCCGAGTTTATGCCCTAGATTTAATTGGTTTTGGTGCTTCTGCCAAACCAATTCCTAACACCGAGATTGATTATACCTTTGAAACTTGGGGCAGGCAAATCGCGGACTTTTGTCGAGAAGTCGTCGGTAGCCCAGCTTTTTTAGTTGGTAATTCCATCGGTTGCATTGCCGTTATGCAAGCGGCGGTAGATTTTCCCGATATTGCCATTGAAATTGCTTTGCTGAACTGTTCTTTACGGCTATTACATGAACGTAAGTTAGAGAAAAGCGCTTGGTATCGACGCATAGGTGCGCCGATTATGCAAAATCTACTTGGAATTGAGTGGATTGGCAAACTGTTTTTTAATCAGTTGGCGAAACCAGAAGTTGTTCGCAAGGTATTGCTACAAGCTTACCATCAGCCAGAAGCAGTAACCGATGAATTGGTAGAAATGTTGTTAGCGCCAGCTTTTGACAAAGGAGCAGTGGAAGTATTTATCGCTTTTACCCGTTATTCTCAAGGTCCCTTACCAGAAGATTTGCTGCCCAGATTACCTTGTCCTGCGATTATTTTATGGGGAACTGCCGATCCTTGGGAACCAGTGGCATTGGGGGAAGAATTTGCCAAGTTTCCCCAAGTGAAAAGGTTTATTCCTGTGGTAGGAGTAGGGCATTGTCCCCAAGATGAAGCACCGGAGTTGGTTAATCCTATTTTACAGGCATGGATACAAGAGCGATCGCTAGGATATATTACAATACAGTTCAGTTAACTAAGTTCGTAGTTGGGCTTGAGCCTCAATCCGGATTAGGGCTGAAGCCCAACTACGAACCTTTGGGTTCTTTGATTTATGACCACCTACTAACTGAACCGTATTGGGATATATTAATGATCGTGCGATCGCGGATTAAATTAAAAGAGATTGGAACTTACTATGAGCCAGCAATCAAAAATCCCAGATCAAGAGACAATTCAGCGTCATGTCATCAAAATGCAGGAAGTTTGCCTGATGTTCGACACAACTGTTGAGAAATCAGAGCGATCGCATCTCTAATTTATCCCATCTATTACATCGACTAAGCTGTTGACTTTGTGCCTTTTTAGGGGGGGTATGTTCATGCAATTTCTGAGCCAGTCAATTGGCTTTTGTGACTACCGTTCTAAGTTTAGATCCCCCTAAATCCCCCTTAAAAAGGGGGACTTTGAGAAAATCTCTTGTTCCCCCCTTTTGAAGCAGGGCTGTTTCATGCTAGCAAAATGGTGAGTAGTGAAAACCGCTCACCGAGCCATCTTTGGCCATCTGTTATTGATGAAAAACCCAAAATTCGGAAAAGATTTATGGCGATAGTTGAGAGAATGGAAAAGTTAGTCATCGGCTGAAATTGATGTCAATCCCCACCAAGCGTTACAAGTTGCCGACTAGCTGCGTCATACTACGAGGACGAGCGATCGCCCAACCATTGAGAATAGTACAGGTAGTTGCCATATAGAGCAAAATAAAGGTGGGAGCAGCAATGACCCCGACGGCAAACCAGCTAAAGACATGAAAAATCATCGCCACCCCACACAAGGTAGCTAGTCCTGCCGACGGTAAAATTTGAGCTTGCCGATATTGCAAACCTGTGAGCGTAATGGTAGTCAGAGTAAGAAGCAAAATGGCAGGAACGAGAAAAGCACAAATGGCAATACAGTGGGTATGGGAAAATTCAGTTAAAAGGTGAAGGTGAATCATTAATCAATTTTACCGAAATTTTCGTGGTTTTGGCTGAGTTTCAATGATATTAAAACAAACTTGACTGCCAATTGGAAATTAACTAGAGCGCGAAGCTCGGCGAGGGCGCTAGCACACTCGCTATTAATTTTAAATCAAAAAAATCCTTCTGCCTTCATCCTGAGAGTACAATGCGGCTTTATTGCAGTAAAAATCACGAAAATCCCACCGGGATGCGCTTTTGTCAATATTGTGGGGAAAAGTTGCAGGGGTCAGCTAACCATAATATCTCGCCGGGGAACGTTATGGACGATCCCACCGGGTTTCGCTATCAGATTGCCCGCGAATTGGGGCGGGGAGGTTTTGGACGTACCTATTTAGCCCAAGACAGCAACCGTTTCAACGAACTTTGCGTCTTAAAGGAATTTGCCCCCCAGGTAAATAGCCCTGCTGCCTTGCAAAAAGCTGAGGAGTTGTTTGAACGAGAGGCAGGAGTGCTGTATAAGTTGCAGCATCCCCAGATTCCTCGGTTTCGGGAATTATTTCGGGTGCAGCAGGAGGGCAAGGGATGGCTATTTTTAGTTCAAGACTATGTGGATGGACAAACCTATCGTTCTCTGCTGGCAGCGCGGCAATTGCAGGGGATGGCGTTTACGGAAGCGGAAGTTACCCAGTTGCTGCAAGGAATTTTGCCAGTTTTGGGGTACATCCACTCTTTAGGGGTAATTCACCGAGATATTTCCCCGGATAATTTAATGCAACGCAACGGGGATGGATTGCCTGTCTTGATTGATTTTGGTGGGGTTAAGCAAGTAGCGGCGACAGTGGCATACCAGTTTCGGCAACCTGGAGTCACAGGCTTACCAACCAGATTGGGTAAAATTGGCTATGCCCCAGACGAACAGATCCAGCGGGGAGTAGTTTTTGCTAATAGTGATTTGTATGCTTTGGCGGCGACGGTGTTGGTGTTACTGACGGGGAAAGAACCCCAACACTTGATTAACCCACAAGATTTAACTTGGCAATGGCGGCAGGAAGTCACTATTAGCCCAGGTTTAGGGAAGATTTTAGACAAAATGCTGGCTCATAGAGCAGGCGATCGCTATCAGTCTGCCCAGGAGGTGCTGCAAGCATTGACTGATGTGAAGGCGGCGAGCAGCCAACAACCAACATTAGCGAGCCACCCAGCTACTTTAGATCCTCCTACCAATACTCCCACTTCCCCGCCTCAAGGCTCTTGTCTCGGCTTATTAGGGAAAACTGGTTTAGTGTTACTGGTGATTGCCAGTGCCGGGGCAATGGGTTGGTGGGGCGGCAATTATTGGTTGCAGTCTCAACGAGATGGGGGTAAATCGGGTTCAGACAGTTTGCCTACGGCAGTATCTTTTCCGCCCATTGATCAAGAACCAACACCGACGGTTGAGTTTTCTGGGGAAGAACAAAGGCGGAAAGAAAAGTTGCGCGATCGCCGTCGCAATCTGTTAATTGATTATAATTTTTATGCCAAGTTAGTCGATCAAGTTTTTTGGCAGCAAAACTCCCAACTGCGGCGCAGAAATCTCAGCAATCAGCCAGAAGATGAACAGTTACGCGAACAATGGGACAAGACTGCCAGCGACCTTTTGGACAAGTTAGAAAATGCCAACTTGAGCGATGAAGAACGGCGGCGGCTAGGCACTTATAGCGAAGCCGATCGGCAACGGTGGCAAAATGAAGCTAATCAGAAGTTTGTGAGCAGTCGCTCTCTATTTAATCTTACTGATGCAGCCTATTTAGCACTTTTTCCTGAATATTCTGCCAAAGCTCTCAAACTCAGCTTTGATGATTTTTTGGCAAACCCCCTGGGGCAAATTTGGTCGGCGATCGCTACCGAGCGTCTCAAAGCGATCCAATCTGGTAAAGTTTTAGAGGAAATTAAATTCGATCCTGGCAGTATTACCAAGCGAGTCGAAGGGCAATTGTCACCAGGAGAAGGCAAAGTTTATATTGCCCAATTAAGTGCGGAGCAATTAATGCAAATTCAATTGCTCGCTGTTCCCAATGTCCAGTTGTCCGTTTACAAACCCAAGGGGAGAACGCCCATTCTGGAAAATTCCTCGGAACAAAATTGGTCTGGGAAGTTGCCGGAATCTGGCTATTATGAGTTTGTGATTACTGCCAATACATCGGAACCAATCGCTTATCAATTTAACCTGATGGTAGAAACTACCCCCGCAATTTCTACCCCAGAGTCTCCTAGCCCTACTCCTCTTCAAATTCCTAAAAGAAGGAGAGAAAGACAGTCGAATTAACATGGACAGGACTTACGCATAACTTCTATATTTAGTAGGGTGCGTTAGCGCCAGCGTAACGCACCAATACACTGTATAGGTCGTAGCTGCGTAAGTCCTGACTCTGTTAATTCTGAGCGAATTTAAAAAACAACTTGAGGAATGAGTAAATTGCCATCCGGTGAATTAATTAAGTGACCAATTCCTAGAAAATTATGATTTTCATCTTCAACTCGGAAACGAGTTGGATCTTCTCTCGAAGTAATGTTAGTAATATCCTGCCAGAGGATACGCTGACCATTACACCATTTTTTAGCAATAGTAGCAGGTAATGCGATCGCAGGTAAATGTCCCAACCCGCTGGCGATCGCCATTGGTTTAAAACTTCCTTGTGCTAGTTGACTTTCTAAGTCTTCAAAAGTTAAACTATCGGCAAGTTGCAATCCACAGCTTTCAGTCCGAATCAATTTGGCTAAGGTTCCACCCACTGCTAAAATTATCCCTAAATCGCGAGCGATCGCTCGAATATACGTCCCAGAACCGCAAGCAATGTTGACTACCAAATCGGCAAATTCCCCCGGATGCCAGTCCAAAACTTCAATTTTAAATACTTCCACTGTCCGCGCCGGAACTTGGATGGTTTCTCCTGCCCTAGCCAAATCGTAAAGACGCTTACCAGCGACTTGAATAGCACTGTAATTGGGAGGGATTTGTTGAATTTTCCCCTCAAATTCTAACAGTGCCGTTTGGACAGTGGCTAAATCTAAACTTGATGCGGACTGAGTTGCTAGAATTTCGCCTTCCAGGTCATCAGTATTAGTTCTCATGCCTAAGCGAATGGTAGCCTGATATGCTTTATCCGATCTCAAAAATTGTAACAGGCGAGTAGCTTTCCCCAACGCAATCGGTAAAACTCCCGTGGCAGCAGGATCTAAAGTTCCCGCGTGTCCAATCCGCTTGAGACGCAAGAGACGGCGCGATCGCGCGATACAATCATGGGAAGTTAATCCAGCAGGCTTGTTTAAATTCAGAAAACCTTCCATTGTGATGCTCATCGAAAAATTGGGTAGAAACCCCGTCCTTTAGCGACAGCGGAGGACGGCTTGGTCTTAAAATTTGAACTCAATCACAAGATATATGCTATGATGTGAGCATGGAAAAAGCCTATCGCTACCGTTTCTATCCTACGACCGAGCAAGAATCGCTCTTGCGGCGGACAATGGGCTGTGTACGGCTAGTCTATAACAAGGCTTTGGCGGCTCGGACCGAAGGCTGGTACGAACGACAGGAGAGGATTGACTACGTTCAGACTTCCGACCTGCTGACAGGTTGGAAAAAAGAGGAAGAGCTTGATTTTCTGAATGAGGTTAGTTGTGTTCCGCTTCAACAGGGACTTAGACATCTGCAAAAGGCGTTTACTAACTTCTTTGCTGGTCGCGCTAAGTATCCCAATTTCAAAAAGAAGCATAACGGCGG
>CAKZHE010000179.1 GCA_936920195.1 uncultured cyanobacterium
CAACTATCCTAGGAATAGGGGCAACCACGGGGGGATTGCCCCTACAAAACACTATATGTAGAGGGTCTGCGTAAGTCCTGTCTATCTTTTATGCTGACAACTTTTGATGTGGTGAGTATATAAGTTGTATTTATGATCGCAAACCAAAAAAGATACAAAAATTAATACTTTAGATTCTAAACATTAAATAAAAATTAAATTTTATATTAAATCATATAAAGGCTAGTTAATCTGTATATCTAAATTCACTTTATTGTTTAATATCCAACCTTAGACAGATTAAAGGGATTTATCATGACCTATACAGTAAAAACTAGAATTAGAACTTAGGTTCCCTAAGTTCTAATAAATTACTAAGTCAGCGTTGAGCAGTAGCACCAAAAGCTCACCACCGCAGGCTAAAGTTTAAGCTCACCGTCCCTTGGCAAAACCTCAAAACTTATCAAAGGGGCAATTCAATCCAACCCATACCTATTTGAAGTTGAAACCAAACCCCACTGCCGAGAACTACGGAGAAATTGTAATGGCTGATTCGTGTTTAATCAAAGGGCTTGACCATTTAGAGTTTTATGTGGGCAATGCCAAGCAAGCAAGTAGTTTCTATGCCAAATATTTTGGGTTTGCGAATACGGCTTATAAAGGACTAGAAACGGGGGAACGGAAAGTAGTTTCCTATGTAATGGAGCAGGGAAAAATCCGGTTTGTATTAAGTTCGGCATTAAGTTCAGAACATCCAATTTCCCAAAGCGTGTGGAAACACGGAGACACGATCACCGTTATCGCCTTGGAAGTCTCAAATGTATATCAAGCTTATGCCCAAGCCTTAAAAGGAGGTGCTATTGCTGCTATCCCTCCCGCGAAACAAGAAGACTCCTATGGCTGGCTGGAGTTTGCCGCCATTCAAATTTTTGGGGATACGCTAATTAAATTTATTGATCGCAGCCATTACTCGGATAACTTTGCCCCCGGTTTTGCCCCCCGATATGCCGCACCAATTAATTCCATGGGATTGAAATCCGTCGATCATACCGTTGGCAACGTCGAACAAGGGCAAATGGAGCGCTGGGTGGAAGTGTTTACTAACGCTTTAGGGTTCAAGCTGCAATGCCATTATGATGAGCGCACGATCTCAACAGAGTATTCTGCCCTGATGTCCAAAGTGCTAAAAAATAGCGCGGGGACAATTATTAACATCAATGAACCCGCACCAGGGAGGCGGAAATCCCAAATTCAAGAATATTTAGACTATCACAATGGGTCTGGAATTCAACACATTGGTCTAGCCACTGATAATATTGTCCAAACAGTTCGACAAATGAAACAGGCCGGAATTGAGTTTTTGCCAATTCCCCAAAACTATTACGACCATCTCGAAGACTGGGTGCGGGAAATTGATGCGCCCATTCATTTCTTGGCAGAGTTCGGAATTTTGATCGATCGGGACAAAGATGGCTATTTGTTGCAGATTTTCACCAAACCACTGAGCGATCGCCCCACCCTGTTTTTTGAAATAATTGAGCGCCACGGCTCCAAAGGGTTCGGAGCGGGAAATTTCAAATCTCTGTTTGTTGCCCTAGAGCGAGAACAGGCTTTGCGCGGCAATCTCAAGGTTTAATTGGTTCGATGGTCGAGACGGTAACTTTTTGTGATTTAAATCAGGAGTCGGTCTGTGGTCGTCAGGCAAAATAACGCCGCGTTTGCGGCGGGAAATTCAACTGCAAATTTAGATACTGTTGGCAGTCGCGCTGCCATCCAGGAGGCGATCGCCCATCGCGCTAGCCAACAGCCACAGGCAAAGGCCATTACCTTCCAAGGCCATTCTCTGACATATCTGGAACTAAATCATCGGGCAAATCAACTCGCCCATTACCTACTTAGTTTGGGAGTAGGTGCAGAGATGCGAGTGTGCGTCTGTTTGCAGCCATCCCTGGAAATTGCTGTAGCTTTGCTGGGAATTTTGAAAGTAGGTGCAGTTTATGTTCCCCTCGATCCTAACTATCCCCGCGATCGCCTAGCGATGATTTTGGACGATAACCAACCTCAAGTTATCCTCACTCAGGGGGATCTATTACCAAACTTACCCAATATAACTGCTGAAATCTTTGGCAGCGATCGCGATTGGCAAAGCATAGAAGATCTGCCCGCTGACAATCCAACCGTTAATATCGATCTCGACCAGACCGCCTATATTATTTATACATCCGGGACTACGGGCAAACCCAAGGGGGTAATGACCAGTTATCGTAACTTGCAGCATTACATTTTCGGGGCGGTAGAACGGTTTGGGTTTGACCATTCTACAATTATCCCGGCGATCGCCCGCTTCTCTTTCAGCATCACCTTCTTGGAACTGCTTTCCCCCCTAGTGGCAGGTGGCACGCTAATGATTCTAGAACGGGAACAGATCCTAGACTTCCGGCAGATGTGTCAAATCCTAGAACAGATAACTGCGCTCCATGCTTCCCCTAATCTGCTGAAAAAATTGCTGGGCTACATCCAAGACAACGGCATCAGTCTAGCCAAGTTTCGAGGACTAAAGCACGTTTCCACTGGCGGCGACCTCGTGCCAGCAGATGTTCTTGAAGCCATGCAGCGGGTCTTCCAAAATGCCGATATTTATGTCATTTATGGCTGCACTGAAGTCAGTTGCATGGCTTGTTCCCACTTTGTCTCCAGACAGCAACCAATCACCAAAACCCTCGTCGGACAGCCCTTTCCCAATGTGGCAGTTCGCCTATATGAATCAGAACAAAATTTGGTTCCGATTGGTGGGATTGGTGAAGTCTATATTAGTGGGGCGGGCGTTGTTAAAAGCTATTTGGAACGACCAGAATTAACCGCTGAGAAATTTGTGATTATTGACCAGCAGCGGTGGTATCGCACTGGCGATCGCGGACGTTTTGATGCCGACAGCAACCTAGAAATTATCGGTCGCACAGACTTTCAAATCAAGCTGAATGGCATTCGCATCGAACCGGGAGAAATCGAAGTTGTCCTGCGACAAATTCATGGAGTACGAGAAGCTGTCGTGGTTCGTCGGGAACTGAACAGCGGCGAACCGGGAATAGTGGCCTATCTGACCATCCATACCCCTCATCCCCCAGAAATTACTGATATCCGCTCCTATCTCCAGGGCAAATTACCGGACTACATGATTCCTGCCGCCTTCGTAATTCTAGAAGCCCTGCCCCTCAACCTGAATCAAAAAGTAGACCGTCAGGCACTCCCCGCCCCAATTTTTGAATCCAGCGATCGCTATGTCGCCCCTCGAAATTCCAGAGAACAGCTATTAGCCGAAACCTGGGCGGTAATTCTAGGCATTGAGCTAATTAGTATCCATGACGACTTCTTTAGTCTGGGGGGCAACTCCCTCCTCGCCGCTCAAATCGTCTCCCGCTTGCAGGAATCCTTGGGGCTAGATCTGACTATCCGGGGGTTATTTGAACATCTCACCATTGCATCCCTAGCAGATCATCTTGCTACCCTCAACCCCAGAGCAAAAAGTTTTCCCCCCATCATCCCAATCCCACGGGATGTTGACTTACCACTATCCTCCACCCAATCACGCCTCTGGGTACTAACCCAACTAGAAGAAGGTATTGCCTATAATATTCCTCTAGCCTTGCGACTAGAAGGACGGCTCAACTCCAGAGCTTTGCAACAAAGCCTCAGCGAGATTGTCCGCCGCCACGAAGTCCTCCGTACCATCTTCCCAGTCTTAGATGGTGTCCCTGTGCAGCGCATTCTACCTCCACCAGTCATTCCCTTGCCCCTAATCCCACTATTGGAGGAGTCACAAATCCAGCATTTAGCCCAACAGGAAGCCCAGCGCCCCTTCGATTTAAGTCAGGATTTGCCCATCCGTACCACCCTGTTGCAGTTAGGGGAATATACCCATATTCTGCTCCTGACCATACATCACATCGTCTCCGATGGTTGGTCGCTGGAAGTATTGCAGCGGGAACTGGCAATTCTCTACAGCGCCTATTGCCAAAATGCCCCTTCTCCCCTAGCTGACTTGCCCATTCAGTATGCTGATTTTGCCCACTGGCAACGAGAATGGCTCAAAGGAGAAGCCGTTCACCATCAACTAACCTATTGGCGGCAGCAGTTAAGGGGGATGCCGCCCCTGCTGGAACTGCCGAGCGATCGCCCCCGTCCCCCGATCCAATCCTACCAAGGCCAGACCGAATTCTTCACCATCAGCCCCGAACTCACCCACCGGATCAAATTTCTCAGTCAGCAAGCTAGGGCAACCTTATTTATGACCCTGTTAGCGGCTTTTGCCATGCTGCTGTCTCGCCATAGCAATCAGTCCCAGCTAGTCATTGGTTCCCCAATTGCCAACCGCCACCGCCCCGACATTGAGCCATTAATCGGCTTCTTTATCAACCTTTTGGCACTACCGATTGACTTGAGTGGCAATCCCACCTGCTGGGAATTCTTGCAGCGCATCCGGCAGACATCTCTGGATGCCTATGCCAATCAAGACTTACCCTTCAACGAGTTAGTAGAAGCTATCCAGCCCCCCCGCCACCTTAGCCACAGCCCCCTATTCCAAGTCCTGTTTATTTTACAGAACTCCCCAGGAGAACCCCTACAACTACCTGGTTTGAACATTACGCCCCTCAAGGTAGAAAGCGGTACGGTCAAATATGACCTCACTTTGATGATGACAGAGACTGAATCTGGACTCACCGCAGAGTTAGAATACAGCAGCCTATTGTTTGACCGCCCAACTATCCAGCGCCTAGTTGGTCATTTTGTCGTCTTGCTGGAGGGAATCGTTACCAATCCCCAGCAACCGATTTCACATTTGCCACTATTGACTGTAGCAGAACAGCGACAACTTTTAGTGGAGTGGAATAGCACCCAAGTTGACTATCCCCGGGACAAAGGTATTCATCAACTATTTGAAGACCAAGTTCTCAGGACTCCAGATGCAATAGCAGTGGTTTTTACCGAACAACAACTAACCTACCAAGAATTAAATTGTCGAGCCAATCAACTAGCTCATTATCTGCAATCTTTGGGAATCAAACCAGAATCTTTAGTGGGAATTTCTGTAGAACGTTCCTTAGAAATGGTGATTGGGTTATTGGGAATTCTCAAAGCTGGTGCTGCCTATGTCCCCCTAGACCCCACTTATCCCGCCGATAGAGTTGCCTATATCCTCTCCAATTCAGAAGCCAGCTTTTTACTTACTACCAGCAATTTATTAGCTACTCTGCCCCCAAAAGCCACCCAATTTATTTGTTTAGATACAGCATCGACAGTAATTTCTCAACAAAAAGAATCCAATCCAGACAGTGAAATTGCCCCAAATAACTTATCCTATGTAATTTACACTTCTGGTTCTACTGGCAAACCTAAAGGGGTACAAATTTGCCATCAATCCTTGGTAAATTTCATCAATTCTATGAAAAATGAACCAGGATTAAATAGAGGCGATCGCCTTCTCGCTGTCACCACAATTTCTTTTGACATTCACACTCTAGAAATCTATCTACCTCTAACTGTTGGTGCTACCATTATTTTAGCCAGTCGAGAAATGACCATAGACGGGGGGCAATTAGCCCATCAAATGGCGAAATATGATGTGAATGTCATGCAGGCAACTCCCGCCACTTGGCGAATGTTACTCATATCTGATTGGCAAGGCAGTCCCAAATTAAAAGCGATCTGTGGAGGCGAAGCACTGCCAAAAGAATTAGCCAATCGTCTCTTAGCCAAAGTAGGTTCTTTGTGGAACATATACGGACCGACGGAAACTACTGTTTGGTCAACTACTGGTCAAGTGACAGGCAATTGTCCCTCTGATAACGAGGATGCAGCAGAATCTATTGGTCGTCCTATTGCTAATACTCAGATTTATATTTTAGATCAACTTCTGCAACCCGTTCCCATAGGTGTTATCGGTGAACTTTACATTGGTGGAGATGGGGTGGCTCGCGGATACCTCAAACGTCCAGAATTGAATGCTGCCAATTTCCTCAGCAATCCCTTCCAATCAAATTCACGAATTTATAAAACTGGAGATTTAGCCCGCTATTTACCCAATGGGAACATTGAATATTTGGGCAGAATAGATAATCAGGTCAAAATTCGCGGTTTCCGGATCGAAATTGGAGAAATCGAGAATGTTTTAGAACAACATTCTCAAGTAGAACAAGCAATAGTCATCGTCCGGGAAGATACTCCCGGCAATAAACAACTAGTCGCCTATATTGTTGGACAATCTCAACCCAGTATTCAGGAATTAAGGCAGTTTCTCAAAATTCAACTGCCAGATTACATGATTCCTTCTGCCTTTGTCATGCTAGAGGCACTACCCCTAACTCCTAATGGCAAAATAGACCGTCGCGCTCTCCCCACACCAGAAAACATTAGGTTAGATGCCGAGGCCACTTTTGTCGCTCCTCGCAACGAATTGGAAATCCATCTGGTAAAGATTTGGGAACAAATTTTAGGGGTTAAACCCATAGGCATCAAAGACAATTTCTTTGAATTGGGTGGTCATTCTCTGACTGCGGTTCGGTTAGTCGCAGAAATTGAAAAAGTTTGGCGAAAAAAACTGCCCTTATCAGTTTTATTTCAGAAGCAAACAATTGCCGAATTTGCTAATCTTCTTTCCCAAACCGAATGGCTGCCATCTTGGTCTTCCTTAGTCCCCATTCAAACCAAAGGAAACCAAACACCTTTATTTTTAATTCATGCAATTGGGGGAAACCTGTTAGATTATGAAAAACTCATCCATCATCTCGATCAAGATCGGCCTATTTATGGCTTACAATCCATCGGGTTAGATGGCAAACAAGAGCCGCTAGCTAGTATTCCCGCAATGGCTAGCCACTACATCAAGGAAATTCGGACTATCCAGCCCCACGGCCCTTACTTGCTTTTTGGCTACTCTTTTGGGGGAATAGTGGCCTTTGAAATGGCACAGCAACTAGATGCCCAAGGAGAAAAGATTGGCTGGTTAGGAATATGCGATAAAGAAGCCCCCCATCAATTTGCCAAGATTGCCGACAATAAATCGTTAGGTGAATTTGTCAAAATTCACGCCCAAAATCTTGGCAAAATTAGTAGCTTCAAGGAAAAGTTCCAATATCTCTGGGACAGAATTTCCTATCGGTTCACTATCTTGGATTACAAGAAGTATTTGCTCAAAGAGTTTTCTAAAGCTGAAGTTTCTACTCCAGACTTTTTGTTCAAGCTCTTAGATATCAATATTCAAACTGAGATAAATTATCAACTCCAAGTTTACCCAGGTTCTCTGGCGCTCTTTCGTTGCCGATATCAGAGTGTAGAACACTATTTCAATCCTGATTTGGGCTGGAGCAATTTAGTAACTGGGGGCGTAGAAATTAATCATCTGCCTGGTAGTCACCTTGATTTAATGAAAGAACCTGTGGTGCAAGTTTTGGCGAAAAAACTAGCAGAATCAATTCAAACTAGGCTAGGCTGTTGACTTTGGGCTTTTTATTGCCCAGAATTTCTTCACGAATTTTTCATTAACTTTTGTAAAGATTTAGGGAATCTATCCCAGCCCTACGGAATCCATAAGTAAGTGATTATGAATAATTGTTCCAGCCCTAAGTGATTTTTCAGCTTTTTATAGTCTTTATCATAGAGTAAGGGGGAAATCAGGGTGTTGAAAGAACTTGTTAAGAAACTTTTTTCTGGCAATCTTCATCTAGGTGGTTGGCAATTGCCAGCAACTAGCTTAATTATGACCGTGGGATTGAGTTTCAGCGGTACTAATGCGGCAGCGATCGCCAATTTACCCACCTCAGCACTTGGGCAACCCAGTGAATCGGCGCACCTGATGACAGAAGCGACTCCCATCCCATCAGAAATTCCTATCACTGATGGGGTTTACCTCTACGGACAGTCCGAGACACCAGATCAGTTGGGGAAAGAATATCTCGTCTTTGAAACTCGCCAAGGTAAAGTCATCGGGGCTTTTTATCAGCCCCAGTCAGAGTTTAACTGCTTCTATGGGGCAATGGAATCAGAGCAAATGAGTTTGAGTGTGGTCGATGCCTTTGAAAATAAAGAGTATCGCTATAACATTGCCCTACAAAGAAATACCACGGTGGCGGATAGCCATCAACCGACCCTTAGCAAGGTAGAACTACAGGGATTCCAGCCGTTGAAGGTGGTAAGCGATCGCGATGCCCAGATTCTCGCTGTTTGCCGCAATAACCATCAGCAACAAGTTTGGAAATAAAAAATTATTGGCATACTCCCCGGCCTAAATTATGTCATTATAGCGGATCTAAACCATTGGCCCAGGTAGCGACTGTCTTGAATTTCAAGTGCGATCGCGTTATATTGATCGATTAAAAGGTAACTCCTGATTAATTGCGGTGATTTCCCGCTGCTCCATCTCATTTACCTCACTGGTATAAGAACGGAGGATTTGGTCAAAGCGGTGATTGTATAAACGATGAACGCTATGATTAGGAGTGGCGGGGAAGCCGCGCCGCTTTTTGTGTCTGCCACCTGCGCCGGGATCGAAAGTTTGAATTCCCCGCGCGATCGCCCACTCAATCGGTTTATAATAACAAGCATTAAAGTGCAGACAATCAAACTCTTGCAAACTCCCCCAATAACGTCCGTAAAGTTGATCGCCTTTAGTTAAACAGAAAGACATTCCTACCGGCTTGGTATTTTCTCCTTCGTGGTAAGCCGCCACAAATACCACTCGATGTTGATAGTGGGAATGCAAACCTTCAAAAAACTGCTTGGTTAAATATTTGTTGCTCCACCAACTAAACTTATCGCAGGTATCGCTATAAAAGTGGTACATCTGGGGAAAGAGGGATGCGGAAATTTCATCTCCGGCTAGAACTTGCAGCCGCAAACCAGCTTTTTCTATCGCTTTACATTCCCGCTTAATATTGCGGCGCTGGTTGGCATTGAAAGTTGCCAAATAACTATCAAAATTCTGGAATTTGCTATTTGTCCAAATATAGTTGTGATGGAGCCAAGCAAAGAAACCTTGGCGTTCAACGATCGGTTTCCAAGTAGGATCGACATAAAGGAAATGACAACCAGAAATCTGATGGCGATCGCAGAAATGATCGATTGCCCCTACCATCAAGCTAGTTAGCTCTTCTTCATCTTCCCCCGGAGCAATTAAAAATCGATAACCTTCTACGGGGGTAAAGGGGGACATTCCCAGCAATTTGGGATAATATTCTAAACCTAACCGACTAGCCAAATCAGCCCATTGTTGATCGAAAACAAATTCGCCGTAACTATGACCTTTAATATACAAGGGTGCAGCGGCAATTAATTGGCGATCGCGCCAAATGGTTAAGTGATTGGGTAGCCAACCAGCTTTGGCAGTAGCACTACCGGAAGTTTCGAGATTATGCAGCCATGCCCATTCCAAAAACGGGGTTTTCAAGGGCAATGCCAACGCATCCCAGGCGGCTTGGGGAATGTCCGCAATCTGATTAGTCCAGGAAATTGAATAGCGAGGTTTGGTTGATTCCACTATCTACATTGATAAACATTTAACTAATAAACTCGAATTCCTCACCCCATCTCCCCATCTCCCCATCATTCTAAAGCCTCTGGATATCGCAGTCGATAGTGCAGAAAGATTTCTTGTTCGACAGTGTTAACTGACAAAATTTCTAGGCGGGGAGCCAAGTCGATTAAAAAGCCTTTGCCGCCTGCCAATCCAGGGGCAGTTTTCCCGCCGATGATTAAGGGACAAAGGGTGAGAAACAACTCATCAACTGCTTTAATCTCTAACAGGGAAGCGACGACTTCCCCGCCACCCAGTACCGCCAACCGTTGCAAACCCAATTGAGCTAGTTGCTGGCAGGCATCTATCCAATCAATTCCCGATGGGTTAGTTTTGGCTACCACAATCCTTTCAAATTCAGGTTTACCCCAATTTTCCGCCCCAGCCGCCGTAGTTAGCAACCAGCGGGGGAGTGGTTGACTAAAAAAGCGCAATTGCGGGTTAATTTGTCCAGATTGCGAGCAGACAATTTGCACTGGTTGGGGCGATCGCCCTAATTTTTGGCGCGATCGCACTAATTCGGGATGGGATACGCCTAAAGTAGTACCATAGGCTCGCAGGGTAGCCGCGCCAAACAATGTCCCATCGGCTTGAGCAATCTGTTGTTCTAAATGTATCTTATCGGCGGGGGAGGCAAAACGAGCAGGAGCGCTACTATCATGGGAGATTTTCCCGTCGGCACTGATGGCTAAGACTAGGGTAATGTGGGGGCGCATGGAGATTTTAGGATAAAGTTGAAAAATTCAACTTCAAATTTTCCCTATCATGGCAGATCTCTATGTTTCTTGGTCGGCATATCACCAAAATATTGAAAGGCTCGCTGTCAAGGTTTATCAATCCCAATGGGATTTTAATCAGATTGTTTGTTTGGCGAGAGGGGGATTAAGAGTTGGGGATTTGTTATCTCGGATTTATCGTCAGCCTCTAGGGATTTTAGCGGCAAGTTCATACTATGGGGGAGAAGGGCGAAGTCAGGGAAATTTGACTTTTTCGGAAAATTTGACTATGACTAATAAAGAGTTAGGCGATCGCATCCTGTTAGTGGATGATTTGGTTGACTCTGGGGTGACTCTTCAAGAAAGTGTGATTTGGTTGCAGGAACGCTATCCAGGGCAGATTGCTGAAATCCGCACGGCGGTTATTTGGTATAAGGCTAGTTCGATAGTTGTGCCGGATTATTATGTGGAGTATTTGCGGAATAATCCTTGGATTCATCAGCCTTTTGAGGTTTATGAACAAGTTAGTTTGGCGGAGTTGGCGGGGAGGGATTTGGCGAGATTGTCAGGTTAGTTTTTAACGCAAAGGACGCAAAGGGGAGCGCAAAGGACGCAAAGGAAATATGAGGGTAATTGCAAGTTAATAGAGGTATAGCCAGAGGGGGAGAGTTAGAAGGAGGAGGATGGAGCCAAGGGCGATCGCCACTTTCTGAAGGTTGCCCCAGGCTTGGAGTTGACTCAATCGCATTCCAATCAAAATTAGCGAACAGGCGATCGCTCCCCAAGCTATTATTTTTAAAGTCTGTTCAATGGTTGGTGGTAGGGGTTGTTGGCGAAAAATTAAGCCAACACCAAAGCTCCATAGGGCAGGATTGATCAGAATGGCGGTAAGTAATTTGGGAAAACTTTCTGCACCTTGACCAAATCGAGCGGCGATCGCAATCCCTAAACCATATGCTCCAAATAAGCTGCCCAGCATATCATAAAACAGCGCCCAGCCAAAGTATTTTTCTCCTACGAGGGCGAGGGTAATGGGAAAGCCTAAATAACCAGTATTGCCAAACATGGCTGCCAGGAGAAAGCTGGCTTGGGTAGGCTTATTCCCAGTTGATGAGGGTGGGTGCTGCCGAATTACCCCCCATGCTAAATCACCGCCCAAAAATATCGCCGCCCAAGCCGCTAGCGGCGCAATCCAAATTTGCCCGGATAAATCAGCTTGGCGCAGAAAGCCGACAATAGATAGGGGAACTCCCACCCAGAATAGAAATTTGCCCAAATATATTGGGGCAGTGGGGGGTAGTAGTTTTCCCAGTAGCCAACCGACACAGATGCCACCGCCTAGTCGCAGATAAAGTTCTCGTGACATCTCCTACACCAACCTGATTACAGGTATGGTGTAGGCTTCACAACCAATCCGGCTATCGCTTAGGAGGCG
>CAKZHE010000180.1 GCA_936920195.1 uncultured cyanobacterium
GTCAGCATCCCATGATGTGTCGAGCGGTGAAACCAAAGCTGAAATTCTGCACAGGTTTTCAGAATTGCGGTGGAGTTCAGATACAAGCCCTCACTGTAGCGGTACTCCGCTCAGTGTGGGTAGTTGACTTATACTAACCATTAGAAGACTGGGAACAGCGAACTTTATCCCGAATTTACCAGCATTGCTAGACATAGGTATCAGCTAGATCCGCGCTTTGTTTGTAAAGATTCTTTTAAAAATCAATACAGATATAGGTTCTTTATTATAAAATTTTGCAAAATAATAAATATCAGGGGATTAGCAATGAAAAAACAAACTGTCAAGAAACTACTTCAGAAAAAAAACCCCATAGTCTTAGAAATCGGTGCATCTTCTGGTCAAGATACCAAAACTTTTCTGCGGGAATTTCCTGATATCCAATTATATTGTTTTGAACCCGATCCGCGCTGCCTAGAAATCCATAAAAGCCAAATCAACGATCCCCGATGCCAATTATATGAAATCGCTATATCCGATGTCGATGGAGAAGCGGAATTTTATCAGAGTAGCGGCTACTATGAAGGATTCAGTGAATACCCAGATTGGCTGCAATCATCTTCACTGAAAATGCCAAAAAATCATTTGGAAGTCCATCCTTGGTGTAAGTTTGAAAATAAAGTTAAAGTGCCAACCCGCAGGCTAGATACTTGGTTCGCCGAAAATTATATCGAGGAAATTGACTTTATTTGGGCTGATGTCCAAGGGGCAGAGGAAAACTTGATTAAAGGCGGATTGCAAACTTTGTCTCATGCTAAGTATTTTTATACAGAGTATGAAGATGACGAACTCTATGAGGGACAAATTACTCTAGCACAGATCAAAGCTTTACTGCCCAATTTTAAAGCCATCGGCTATTTTGGGAACAATGTATTATTTAAAAATACCGCCCTGCCAGCGGCAACTTTTAAGAATGCTGACCAAGCAGTTTGGCAAACTTGGGAACTTTTCCCCCCCAAAGTCTGGCTGCAATTGCTGAAAAGAAAGCTGAAGTCAAAAATCAAATCTTTAACTTCCTCTGCCACGACAAAAACCCCAAAGAACTAAACTGCGATCGCGTAGCTAGGCGCTAGCCTAATCGCCCTATGATTAATTCTCTGTCTCTTCGTGGTTAATTCCAGAATTACCCTTCAATGCTTTGCCGGGAATTGGTCCCCGCCTGCCTTCCATTTGGGACATTTGCAAGAACTTAGACAAATGCTGCAAAGACTCAATTTCTGGTAACAAATTGAATTGGGTTAGCGCTTGATTTAAAGTAAAACCAGAACGATATAGCAACCGGAAAGCCTTTTTCAGGTATCTTTGTTCCTCGGCAGAAAATCCCGAACGAGATAGACCAACTAAATTGAGCGATCGCACTCTAGAAGGATTCCCTTCTACTAACATATAAGGAGGCACATCCCGTTCAATGCGGCTCATACCGCCCACCATTGCCAACCGCCCAATGTGGACAAACTGGTGAACTCCTAATACACCCCCAATCACGGCATGGGATTCAATTTTCACATGACCGCCCAAGGATACCGCATTGGCAATCACCACCCCATCACCAATGATACAATCGTGGGCAATGTGGACGTAGGCCATCAGTAAATTCTGATTGCCAATGATAGTGGCATCCCCTTCATTTGTCGCCCGATTAATGGTGACATATTCCCGAATCCGATTATCGTTGCCAATTTTTACCCAACTGGGCGCACCACCATACTTGCGATCTTGGGTTTCTAACCCAATTGCCGCTCCTGGAAAAATATGATTGCGATCGCCAATTTCTGTCAATCCCTCAATCACAACATGAGCGCCAATTCTAGTATCAGCGCCAATTTTCACTTTATCCCCAATCACTGCATAGGGGTCAACTTGTACGGTAGGATGCAAGTCAGCACCGGGATGAATAACAGCAGTGGGATGGATGAGTGTCACCATGACAATTTTATTTAGCGGATTCCGTATCTAGTCAGCAATGGAAAACATTAATTCTGCTTCTGTCACCAATCGCCCGTCAACTTCAGCCCGCGCTTGCATTTTGCCAAAACGACGGCGCTTGATTGTCAGCAGTTCCACTGCAATTCTCAGTTGATCTCCAGGGACAACTGGACGACGGAATCGGGCTTTATCAATTCCTGCCAGCATACAAAGTCCCTCGTCTACATCGGGCAGATTGCTCAAAACTATCCCCCCAACTTGTGCCATAGCCTCAATAATCAGCACTCCCGGCATGATGGGGCGGTGGGGAAAATGTCCCTGAAAATGAGGTTCATTGACAGTAACATTTTTAATTCCTACCGCACTCTTTCCCGGCACATAATCAATAATTCTATCCACCAATAAAAATGGATAGCGGTGGGGCAGCAGTTTTTGAATCTCTTCAATCGTAATTATGCGACTGGGTTGGGCGGCAGTAGTTTCATCGGCTGGGGGTGGCTGATGAGGAGATGAAACCGTCTGAGCATCAGGATTGACATCAATAAGTGTAGACATTGGTAGATTCAGCGATTACAGGCTAAAGGGGAAGCAAGATTTCAAACGCACTAAGCCCCCGTTGCCTCTACTTCAGCCATTTGCTGGGCTAGCAGGTGGGTAAGTTGGGCGTGCAGATGGTGGCTAGCTTTGTAGGCGAGGAAATGGGCGATGGGAAAATTCCCCAACAAACTCAAATCTCCGACTAGATCTAAAAGTTTATGACGGACTGGCTCATTTGCAAATCTTAAAGGAGGATTTACCCATCCTTCAGCACTGCAAACCAAGGCATTATCTAAGCTACCACCTTTAATTAGACCGCTGGCTCGCAGTTGCTCAATTTGGTGGGCTAACCCAAAAGTCCGGGCAGGGGCGATCGCGTCCTTAAAATCCTCACTCTCTGGGGACCAGCTATGCCACTGATTGCCAATGGCGGGTAAATCAAAGTCAATTCCATAGGTAAAGCGCAAATTTGGGGAGGGCAGAGCCGCAACAAAGGCATCGCCATGATAAACCCAAAGGGGAGTTTTGACAAAGATCTCTGGGGGAGCCGAATCGAGGGGAGTGATGCCAGCGCGGGCGATCGCTTCTACCCAACATTGGGCGGAACCGTCCAGCAACGGCACTTCCGAGCCATCAATCTCAATTCGGGCATGATCTACCCCCATCCCCGCCAGCGCCGCCAGCAGATGCTCCACAGTGCGAACTTTGGCTTCACCGTTCGCCAATTCTGTCGATAGCGTGGTCGTTGCCACCGCATCAAACCTAGCCGGAATCCTGGGCGCTCCCGGCAGATCTACCCGCACAAAGTACCGCCCTTCTCCCAAACTCCCTGGCAGCACCCGCACTACTGTATTTGCCCCGCTGTGCAACCCGACACCCGAAAGTTCAAATGCTGCCTTTAAAGAGGTTTGAGTTTTCAGCTTTGAGTTTGGCATTACTTCAGAGTTAGTCATTCTTTTAAAATATGGTTTGACAACCTTTTTCTTCCAAGTTTTATTGCTATTATTTTGCCGCCTTGAGCAACCTAAAATAATCCAACCAACTCTGATGTCCGCGCCCCGCTGCCTCTAAAAAATTGCTGTGATTGTCAGCTTTACCTTCCCGAATCCCTTCATAAATTCCAGCGATTAGATTTCCCATAAAATCTCCTAGTGCAGCAATTCGCTCTTGCCGATATTCATCCACCGTCATTTCCCGATAGATTAACTGGGTATCGAATGCCAAATTCAGATATTCAGCAAGTTGAGCCTGGGTAATTGCCTCTCCATGCAGGTTGTAGGTTTTGTTGTTGTGCATCTCCTCTGTTAGCATACGGGCATAGGCATAGGCCAGTTCTGAGCGAGTGGTATAACCACATTTGCCATTCCCCGCACAGTTAGCGATTTCCCCAACTTTCTTGTAGGTTTCGATGTACTCTACATCTGGTTCAATATAAATACCATTGCGACCAATAACCCAGGACAATCCACTGTTGCGGACATCCTCCTCGGTTTGGCGATGGCTTTGAATAATGGGGCTAAATTTTGTTCCTTCCTCAGCCCCCTGTACGCTGGTGTAAACAATCTTGGTTACACCTGCTGTTTTGGCTGCCTGAATGACATTTCGATGTTGTTCAATCCTTTGATCGGGTGCATCCATACCAGACACAATCAGCACTGTATCAATACCTTGGAGAGACGCTTCTAAATCCTCCCGATTGCTATAGTCCCCTTTACGAACCTCTACACCCAGATGAGAAGCCTTGACAGGAGTTCGAGCTAAACCGATAACATTTTGGTGGCCGACTACCAAAGTTGTAGCCTTAACAATTTCACCACCTAAATTTCCGCTGGCTGCGGTTACTGCAACTTTCATGATTCCTGTCCTATTGATGATTTTTCAACCCCACAAAAATCTTTCAGGAGTTACGCACTTTAACGAGATTCTGTCTTTCTGGCATTGACCAGTCTTTTTTTTCTGTCGGCAATCCTTGAGAAAATATTTTGCACTTGTTCTCTACTTAGGGCTTGCTGAAAAAGTCTTTGACAACAGCAATTTTGACAACATTGTGATAGAGGTCAAGGCGCGGCATAATCTTAGTTTCCTAGCTAAGAAGTCAATATTAAGCTAGCCCCTAATTTCAACCATCAATTAGCTATTTTCATTTTCACAAACAATCCGATTGTAGCATCAAGATCAAAAATCGTCACAGAATTAATCTATCTCTTCAGGATTGCTCTAGACCAAATAACTTGGTATAATAGAAAAATTTGCTCAGGCAAAGCTTCCAATTCGATTGACGCAGCAAGGAACTTATATGTCTACTAAAGAAAAATACAGATTAGTCACCAGAAGCGACTTTGATGGACTGGTGTGTGCAGTGCTGCTGAAGGAACTAGATACCATTGACGAGATCAAATTTGTCCATCCCAAGGATATGCAGGATGGCAAAATTGAAATTAGCGATCGCGATATTACCACCAATCTACCCTATGTCAACGGAGTCCACCTCGCCTTCGACCATCACCTGAGCGAAACCATCAGAAATCAAGCAATTCAATCCAATCATATTATTGACCCCAATGCCCCCTCAGCGGCGAGGGTAGTTTATAACTATTTTGGCGGGCAAGAAAGATTTGCCAATATTTCTTCAGAAATGTTATTAGCAGTAGATAAAGCTGATTCTGCTCAGTTTACCCAAGCCGAAGTTTTAAATCCCCAAGGTTGGGTACTATTAAACTTCTTGATGGATGCCCGAACAGGATTAGGCAGATTCAGAGATTTTAGAATTTCTAATTATCAATTAATGATGCAGTTAATTGATTGCTGCAAAAATCAACCTATCGATCAAATTTTAGAAGTTCCCGATGTTAAAGAAAGAGCCGAATTGTTCTTTTCCTATCAAGAAGAATTTAAAAATCAGATCAAAAGATGTTCCCTAGTTTATGATAACTTAGTTGTTTTAGACTTGCGTCCAGAGGAAATCATCTATCCCGGCAACAGATTTATGGTTTATGCCCTGTTTCCGGAGTGCAATATCTCCATCCATATTTTGTGGGGACTGAAGCACCAAAACACTGTCTTTGCCACCGGAAAATCCATTTTTAACCGCACTTCTAAAACTAATATAGGAGAATTGATGTTGGCTTATGGCGGCGGCGGACACGCCAATGCTGGTACTTGTCAAGTCGCCCATGAAAACGCTTCTAAAATCTTGGAAGAGTTAATCGTTAAAATTAATGCCGATGGTTGACATACTCCCCAGCCTAAAGGCGTGGGGATTCTTTACGCTTCATTGACTGGATGACTGGCGGCAGTAAGTCGCAACAGCATTGTAGCAATATCCTTGACAGGTAAAATGTATTCAGCGGCTCCTAGGGCGATCGCTTCCTTCGGCATTCCAAAAACTACACAGCTAGCTTCGTCTTGGGCAATCGTCGCCCCACCAGCTTTCTTAATTGCCAGCATTCCCTCTGCCCCATCCCTCCCCATCCCCGTCAGCAATACCCCCACCGTCGAGCGTCCATAACAGCGAGCCGCCGACTGCAAAGTTATGGTGACAGAAGGGCGATGTCCGCCCACCGGAGGCGCATTAGAGTAAATGAAATACCCATGATTGCTAAACTCTAAATGTTGCCGCTCCGGGGCAAAATAAATCGTTTTAGAATGTATCAATTCCCCCGCCAGGGCAATTTTTACAGGCAGTTTGCATTCAGCCCCCAACCAATCCACCAATCCTTGTAAAAACCCCTCACTGATATGTTGAATGCACACCACAGGCAAAGGAAAATTTTCGGGCAACTGTGCCAAAATTGAGTGTAGAGCTTGGGGACCTCCCGTAGAAGCTCCAATTACGACAATTTTAGGGAAAACTACGGAGCGAAGTTCTGACCTTTTCAACGGCTCCAGATTTTTTAAACCCGTCAGAGGAGGAGAAACTGGTTTTTCTGGAATAGGAATATTTTTAGTTTCTGGCAAACGGCGATGTTGCGTAAAAACTGCCACTCCAGCCAGAATTTTAATTTTA
This sequence comes from uncultured cyanobacterium, assembly GCA_936920195.1. Lineage (GTDB taxonomy): Bacteria > Cyanobacteriota > Cyanobacteriia > Cyanobacteriales > FACHB-T130 > CAKZHE01. Next base: position 6,509 of record CAKZHE010000180.1, read on the forward strand.
CTAATTAACTCCTGTTTAGTCCTCTCATAATTGGCGGACAATCCGGCCCGGGGTTTAGGAAAAATATCAATCGCCCCTGCTGCTAGCAGGCGAAAAACATTATTTGCATCCTCTTCTTGGACAGCAGCACTAACCACTAAAATTGGTTTGGGACAGGTTGCCATCACCTCTTCGGTGAATTCTAAACCGTTCATCTCCGGCATATACAAATCTGTACAAATTACTTGCGGATTAGTTTGAGGAATAATCGCCAAGGCTTCCTTACCACTTCGCGCTGTTCCTACCACCTCAATTTCTGGCGCAGAATCCAAAATCCTTTTGAGGATTGCTAGCGCAACGGGAGAGTCTTCAACTAACAACACTCGAATAGGCATTGGGGATTTTTTCCTTCTTAAACCAATCTTCGTAAAGTTTCTAGCAGCACCTCTTGATTAAACGCCCCCTTGGTAATATAAGCATTGGCTCCGGCTTCCGAACCCCGGCGTTTATCTTCATCGGAAGCTAAGGAAGTGACCAGGATAATTGGGAGTTCGTTATATTCCTTATTTTGACGGATGCGGGCAGCCAAGGATAAACCATCTAAATTGGGCATTTGTACGTCTGAAACTACTGCATCAAAGGCACGGGTTTTGAGTTTGTTAAAACCATCCAATCCGTCTACCGCCGTGACAACTTCATACCCGGCTCCTTCTAGAATACGCTTCTCTTGGGTGCGAGTGGCAATGGAATCTTCTACCAATAAAATTACTTGTTTGCGCTTCACGGTTACTGGTGCTTTGATGGGAACATGAACTCCCGTTCGTTTCTGAACCGATTTCAGCAAATCTGAGGCACTTAAAATCATACAAACTTCCCCAGTGCCAAGAATTGTGGCTCCGGCGACATTGCGGACTCGCTTCAATAGGCTGCTTTGGGGTTTGAGGACAACATCTTGTTCGTCTAACAAGGCATCAACAAACAATCCCAGAAGTTCTTCACCTACTTTGAGGAGCAAACAAGGCAAAGATTTGGAATCGGACAACCCTTTAGGTGCTGCTGCCAAGTTGGGGGGAAGTTCCAGCAAGTCAGCCAGCCGCACTACGGAGATTGGTTGACCATTACTAATAATGGTATCTCGACCTTCAATGGCAAAAATATCTTCTTGGTTGACTAATAAAGTGGTTTGGACAAATTCGACTGGCAAGGCATAGACGCAACCTTCGACTTCCACAATTAAAACATGGGTGGTGGCGAGGGCGGTTCCCAATTGGATGCGGAAAGTAGAACCAATGCCTAAATTTGATTCTACTTGAATTGTTCCTTTCAGTCGTTCGACGTTGGTACGAACCACATCTAAACCCACTCCTCTCCCGGAAACTTCGGTCACAAAGGTACGGGTAGAAAAGCCTGGGGAAAAGATCAAATAATAGATTTGGTCTTTTCTCATGGTAGCCAGTTCTTCTTCGCGATGCAATCCTCGTTGAAGGGCAGCTTGTTTGATTTTTTCGGGGTCTAATCCGCAACCATTATCAATGACTTCAATAATAATATTGGTGGCAGTTTGGTAACCCCGCAACCGGATGGTGGCTAAGGGCGGTTTGCCGATTTTTTGACGTTCGGCAGGGGTTTCGATGCCGTGGTCGATGCAGTTGCGGAGCATATGCATCAGGGGGTCTTTCATTTCTTCCAAGATGCGTTTATCAGCTTTGGTATCGCCTCCTTCAATGATGAGTTCTACTTCTTTACCTTGCTGTCGAGCTAAATCCCTAACCATGCGGGGAAAGAGTTGAAAAATAGTCGAAAGGGGCAGTAATCTGAGGGTGCAAATGCCTTCTTCTAAGTCACTGGCAAGGATGTCTAAACGGGCGGTGTCTTCATAAACTTCGGTTCGCAAAGTATTAACTAAGTTGCCGAATTTTTCCAGCCTTTCGATTGACCTGCGATTGTAGGCATTGCGCTCATTATGTTGGCGGGAATGATGTAATCGCGTTCCTCCACTATTCTGTGTTGCTCCAGCGAAAATCTTGGCTTCTTCTTCTTCCAATAAGAAGCGATTGACAAAGGCATCGCGGCTCCATTCTTCCCAAAGCGTGACGATTTCTTCAATTTCTATCAGGCGGCGAGCGATGCGAATTTTGGTAACTGTTAGTTCTCCCGCTTGCGTCATTAATACATCTAAGTTGCGGGTTTCTACTCGAATAGTGTCAATCCGATAACTATTACTTTCGGCGGTGCTTTGTTGGCTGGCAACTGGGGCGGAAGTGTCGAGAATTTCAGTTACAATTAGTTCTTGGGGCGCTGGCGGTGGAAGGCTGGGAATCAGGGCAACGGCGGTAGTAGGGATTTCTGGTGGCAACCCATTGTGGTTTTCTGGTGCTGGGGCGATTTGGCGCGGCTGATGGCTAGGAGTTTCTGGTACGGTGGTGGCAGAGGGATTAGCACCCATCAAACTAGCTAAGAGGTGGAAGGTGTCAACGCCTGCGGGTTCGCCTGTTGTGGCTTCGCTGACGAGTTTGCGGAGGGCATCGATCCCTTGTCCGAGGCGATCGCATATAATTGCAGAAATTTCTACTTCTTGGCGTTTAATTCCCCCTAGCAGGTGTTCTAGTTGATGGGTAATGGTTTCCACATCTCGCACGCCCAACATTCGCGCATCGCCTTTGAGACTGTGAGCTTCTCGCAATAATTCTTCTAGTCGCCGGAGATCTTCCGGATGCTTTTCTAGGTGCAGTACCCCAGCTTCGAGGTTTTGGATATGTTCCTCGCTGGCGGTTTTAAAAAGATTGCGGAGTTCTTCATCTTCAATGATTGGCATAAATCCCCCATTCCCTATTTAGCTTCGCCGTAAACTACTGTCTGAAGATTGATTGCCGCTTCGTTTAGTTTGGCAGTGCCAATTTTGACTTGACCAATGCCACTAGCAGTTTGTGCCGCTCCTTGGTTAACATTGTTCATAGCATCCACTACTTGTTGAATGGCGATCGCTTGTTGTTTGGCAGTTAAGGAAATTTGCTGGGCGTTAATGGCAATGGTATCAATGGCTTCTACCACGCTGCCTACGGTTCTGCTGCCTTCTTCTGTCACCATCACAGTTGTCTGGGTGGAATTTTGAATGTCTGTGACTAGGGCATTAATTTTTTCGGCAGATTTCCGACTTTGATCTGCTAGTTTACGAATTTCTGCTGCCACTACTCCAAATCCTTTACCGCGCTCTCCGGCTCTCACTGCTTCGACGGCAGCATTTAAAGCCAGCATATTAGTTTGATTGGCTAAATCGCTGACCAAGGTAGAAATATTGCCAATTTGATAGGTTTGCTCGCTTAATTGTAAAATCTGTTGGGAGATTTGGGCAACTCGTTCTCGCAGGCTCAATTTGCCGTGGATGGATTTTTGGGCAAAGTCGTTTTCATTGCCGTTAACTAAAGCTAATACTTGTCGAGTTCCGGCGGCAGCAGCTTCGGCTTGAGCGGCAGTGGTTTGGGCAGAAGTGCCTAATTCGTGGATGGTGGTGGTAGTTTCGTTGACAGAAACTGCTTGTTGAGAAGTGGAGCGTTCTTGCTGCTCGACGGTGACAGCAATTTCTCTGGAAGATGAGGAAATAGCGTTGATGGCTCCGTCAATTGTTTGGGCAATTCCGGCGGAAATTACCCAAGCAATAGTTAATTTCATAGCTAGCAATAAAAATGAGCCAATAATGACTGCTAAAATTAAAAATCCTAAAGTTTCGTTAGCCTGTTTAGTTTGGGTTGCCAGCAAATTTTGTTCGGTTTTACTAAATGTTTCATTCAATTCATCAAACTTAGAAATAAAAGTTTGTCCTTTATTGCTTTTGAATAAAGCTAATGCTTCGGCTTTTTTACCTTGCTTGAGTTGATTAATTAACCCTTTGGTAAAAAAATCGTATTCTTGAATTAGAGATATCATTTTATCCAACCGCTCTTTTTGTTCGGGCTTTCTAATTAGGGCTTCTAAGGCTTCAGCTTCTTTGAGGGCATCTTCAATATTTCCTTGATATTCTTTTTCAAATTCAGGATTGCTGTCAATAATATAGCCTCTGGCATTCCGAATCATTTCTTGGACATTAACTGCCATACTATTAGCTTCTATAATTAATTTCTGGACTCTGGCAACTTCTTGGAAAGTCTGGGAAACTTGCGAGGCGCTGGAGTAGACTAAAAATGCTAAACCCAAGTAAACAGCCATGGGGATGGTATAGCCAATTAATAGCCGATTTCTGAGTTTTAACTTGGCAAACATAAAGATTAACTCTCCAAATTGGTCAAAATGCGATCGCTCTGGTATTTATCTGCAATTATAATTGATCTTTTTGCCAGAAATATAAAATTTTAACAAAGTTTGTAGTTGGGCTTGAGCCTTCCGGATAGTGGCTCAAGCTCAACTACAAACTGACTTTGATTTTACTTGAATTGTTATTTGTGCCTACTTTAACTTAAGCGCGATCGCTCATAGCTTTGAGAATCTCTTGATTGCAGGTTTGCCAGAAATAAATAGTAATATTAATTTGGCTGAGAATTTTGGGAATTCCTTCTAAAAATACCGGGATAGGATTGCCGCCTAGGTGCAGAGAATCAATGGCGATCGCAAAGAACAATAATCCCAATCCAGTCAGCAGCCACAGGTAGGGTGTAGTTAATAGTTTTCGCCTAAAACTAAAGCCATAAACTAGAACGCTAATGGCATAAATTGTAATGGTAAATATTTTGGGAATCCCCACTTGCAGTAACATAATATGAATCCGAAAAACCTCATTCAGTAAAAATCCGGTGGTAATAATGGCAGAATAAAACAGAAATGAATTGGTAATTTGATTTGATTTAATTTTTCTTGACAGTCCCCAACTAAAAATACAAGCCACTGCTGAAGCCGCACACAAGATTTGAAAAGCATGGGTTAACAACCCATCATCAATAGTCGCAGGAGCGGTAGGTGGGGTGAATAACAAACTGGCAGAAGAACCAAAAAGTTTGGTAGCGAAAATTAAGGCGATCGCCAGGAGAAAAAATAACCCATTAAGCCCAAAAACTGAACGATAATTAGTCATTGTTTTTCAAAATCATGATTTAAAATAGGTTAGTAGTTGAGCTTGAGCCACTATCCGGAGGGGCTAAAGCCCAACTACTAACTAATTTAATTCTTCTCCGAACTGTCAACTGCCCCACCCACAAGGGGATGGGGCTTGTAACTAGGAAACAGAATTTCCTGAAACATCCGGGGTATTGAC
>CAKZHE010000181.1 GCA_936920195.1 uncultured cyanobacterium
CTGTCCCACTGAAAGTACATTACAAAAGTACACCGAGTTAAGCAACTCCAAGGCGGTAGTTAATCAGAAAAGATTCACGAAAGATTCAAGGCGGTTAAAACCGCTCGTGTCGCTTTTCCTCTCAGGTCTAAAGATGCTGAGTTTCCAAGCTCCCGGATATTTTTATGACTGGACAAGATTTGCGTCAACTGCTGATCGATAAATGGGGACACTCCTATGACATCCAACTGCGGCGGACTCAGGGGAAAATCTTTGTGCAAATTATGTGGAAATATTTAGAGCAGGTTTCTTTTCCTCTCACGGAAGCAGAGTATTTAGCTCATTTGGATACAGTAGTTAATTATTTGCACGCTTGGGGCGCTACAACCCAAGTGGCAGATTACCTGCAAAAAACCCGCGATCGCCCCCGTTTAGGCAAGGCAGTTAGCATTCCCCTAGAATTAGGCGATCGCGCTTCGGAATGGATATTAGGCGATTCGTAAAGTTAAAAAGCAGAAATGCGATCGTTACCATTGACAGATTTTTTATAACCATTTATTTTAAATATTGGTATGGCAGATTCATTTTTTATCTATGATTATTAAAAAGTTGCAGAATAAAAATTGGCCTGTTTCCCGAACACTGCTTGAAGCAGACTGGAAATTGATTATCAAAGGGCAAGGCACAGTTGTTTTGCCCAGCGAAAATCACCCATTCAGTATCTATCTCAGTAATTCTCGGACAGAAAATTTTTCTGGATTTGGCTTAACAGTAGATGAAAATCATGCTTCTTTTTATCATTTCGACAAGGGAAAAAAAACATTATTATCAAATTCAGAAAGAGGTACTGGACTAGATCCAGATCGAGAATGCTTGTATTGGTTTAGTTTCGATAGTTTCAACAGTTGCTTGCGCTATGGCAAAGGAGAACAACGCCAACAAACCACAATTATGAAATATCTCATGCCCAAGTCAAGTGCGGAGCTAGATAGTAATTGGATTAAGAGCATTGAACATATTCATATTTGTGGGGTGAATCCAGAGGCAAAAGAAATTCGGGTTTGGCGAGAACCAGTGACCATTGAACCTCCATTACTGATATTGCCTCAAGATGCGATCGCAATGGAAATGGTAGCCAAATATGAAGGCACAGTAGCAGAAAATTTAACTAGCGAGTGTCAGAAACTTTATGCTAATGTAGCTGGCAAGCAATTTCAGTTGAATACACCAGATTTTCCCTGCTTCTCAGATGCGATTGAAAAAAGCATTCGAGATCCTCAAGGGTGGTGCTATCAAACTTTAAGGAAAAAAGCCGAAGAGTTTGGAAAAACCAACTCAAATGCCACTTATCTTCGGATTACTTTAGGAATGAATCAGGGAGAATCACCAGGCATTCCTTATGTTTTAGAAATCTGGCCTAGCGGACATTATTCTCCGATTCATAATCATGCTGGAGCCAATGCCATCATCAAAGTGCTGCATGGAAAAATTACAGTACGATTGTTTAATATGCTATCAATAGCTCATCAAACTCCATTTAAAACGGTAATTCTCCAAGCAGGAGATATCACCTGGATTACCCGAAGATTAAATCAGACCCATCAATTGCATAACGAAGATCCTAATAGTGTCTGCATCACCATTCAGTGTTATCTATACAATATAGAAGAGAATTCTCATTATGAGTATTTCGACTATATTGATAACAGTGGTAAAGAGATTAGGCATTTTTTCCCCAACTCAGATATGGATTTTTTGGATTTTAAGGAGCAAATGAAACAGGAATGGCAGAGGAGGTAAATTAATTGAGCAATGCCTCTATTTGTAGGTTGTTTTAGCGCAGCGTAACGCACCATCGACGCTATATCTGGAGTGAATGCGTAAGTCCTGATATAGTGTTTTGTAGGGGCAATCCCCCCGTGGTTGCCCCTATTCCTAGGACAGTTGTCTAAATCCCGATCAAGTTACTGATTTTTAATTCCTAAGTTTTTTAGTCAATAGAATGGGTCAACTACCCACACTGACCTAACGGTAATGATTCGCTGTCGCTCAATTTGTTAGTTGGCGACAATTCCCCGGACACTGACCCTATCGGGTTCAATGTCCGCCCCCTTGTCGCATTTAAGGTGGTGAGGATGGTTTAAAGGAGATGAGGCAGAATAAATGGTCTGAACACCTGATATAGCAGAACTAGAACAAAGGGAACTAAAATCGGAATTGCCACGATTAATCCCCATTTACCAAAGCGAATTTCTTGCCCATCTGATTTGAACAGGGCAATAATGGCGGTAACGCCGATGACAATCCAAACGGCGGCGAAACCTAGGAAGATGATAAAGATTGAGTCTTGCATTTTCTTGGCGATGTTTTATGGTATTATAATACCGCGATAAACTTGGATAGTTTGTTGGGCGATCGCTTGCCAACTATAGCTTTTTTGAGCATACTGTTGTCCATTCTTCCCCCGCCGCTGTCGCTCGCTTGCATCTTGTAAGGCTAGCCGCAGCGTCTCGCTCAAAGCGTTAATTTCCAGGTTTGTCACCCATCCTGCCGATGCTTTTTCTACTTCTTCCCAAATATAAACTCCCTGGGAAATGACTACCGGAATCCCCGCTGCCATAGCTTCGGCGACGGCAATCCCAAAGTTTTCGTAATAGGAAGGTAGCACAAATAAGTCGGCATTTTGGAGCAAATCGGCTTTTTCTTTGCCACTGACAAATCCGGTGATAGTGGTGCGATCGCTCAAATTTGAACTTTTGATCCACTGGCTAATTTGCGCTTCGTAACCGGGGTCTTGGGGATTGGAACCTGCTAAAATAAAGTTAAAATTCACCCCTTCGGCCACCAGTTTTTCTAAAGCAGGTAAAAGTAAGTTTAAACCCTTTTTGGGGTCAATCCGGGACATAAATAAAATTTTGGTAACTGAAGATTGGACAGCCGAAACTGGGGAAATATCGGTTTTTAAAAACTTAACACCTAGGGGGATAATTAAATCCTTGGTAACTACCCCAAATCGTTCGGAAACTTCAGCTTCTAGGGTGCTAGTAAAATGGATTCCGGCAGCTCCGGCTAAATTGGGACGTTCTAGCAGCCAACCATAAAACTTTTTGAGCAGCCTTTTCTTTTTTAAGTCAGCAGGATCGAGAGTTCCTAACGGACGTAATATGTAGGGTAAATTCTGCGATCGCGCTACCCATGCCGCCGCCGTACTTACTGGAGAGAATAACGCATGAATATGGGCGATGTCAAATTCATCAGCGTGTTTTGCCAACCATTGCAAAAGTGGTAAAGAAAACTTGTAGCGGCGAAAGGGAGAACAAGAGAAATAACGTATCTGATAGCCATCCTGTTCCACAGGAATATTCAGGGGAACATTCAAAGGTTGTTGTCCATTATCCCCATTAGAATTAGTTGTCAAAATCGTCACATCCACCCCCGCCGCTGCCAATGCCGCTGATAGCCCCAAAACCATTTGGCTAGGACCACCGTAAACTAGGGAAATTGAAGGGATAATTTGAACAACGCGCATTCTGAATCAAGGCTAAAGCGGGTAATGGGACTCGAACCCACGACATTCACCTTGGGAAGGTGACGTTCTACCACTGAACTATACCCGCAATGATAGCTTCTACGACCAGTAAGCAAGATTGTAGCTCAAAAATGGCGCGATCGCCACTCTTTTCAGTCGATAAGTTAAAATTATATTAATTTCACCCAGAGTAAAGAGCGATCGCCACACCCATCAATCCCGATCTTCCTGCCTCTCCCCTCGCTAATCTGTTAATATAGCCAGAAAGATCCTCGTCAAAGCAGCTAGTGACGGAAAACACCAAGCACTTGTGACCATTGCCCTATACATAAGCAAACTTTTAGTAGATCCTAGTCCAGACCAGTCTGCAACTATTTCACTCACCTGGGGCAAAGGCTTTGGCTTTACCATTACTCCATAGGCGGCAGGCGCATTCCCAGCCATCTACCGTCTCTTCCCCAACCAGCGCGTCATCTAGCAATCACCCTATCCTGATTCAGTGAAGAGCGAGTAACCAGAATGTTTTTTAATGCTACAGAAATTTTAATTGATTGCTTTGTCGAAAAGCTGCGGGAGGGCTATCGCCGCACCTATGGCGGGTTAAAACCTGACTATGAAGACATCATTGCTTGGGCGGGTAGTATGGCAATGGAAAATATTGCTAACAGCGATGCCCTTTATCACAACGTCGAACACTCAATTTTAGTCACCTTGGTAGGTCAGGAAATTTTGCGGGGTAGGCAAATTCGGGAAGGGGGCGTTTCTTGCGAAGACTGGTTGCACTGCATCATCTCCTTAGTCTGCCACGATATTGGCTATGTCAAAGGAGTTTGTCGCCAAGACCAGGATGCCGAAAGACTCTATGCTACCGGACAAGATGGGGAAATGGTGCGTTTACCCCCCGGTGCTTCCGATGCTAGCTTAACCCCCTATCATGTAGACAGAGCCAAGCTGTTTATCGAAGAGCGATTTGGGGGACACAAGCTAATTGATGCCGAATTGATCAAGCGGAATATTGAGTTAACCCGCTTTCCCGTTCCCAAAGCCGAGGATCATAAAGATACCCTGAACTATCCGGGATTAATCCGGGCTTCTGATTTAATTGGACAATTAAGCGATCCTCGCTACCTGAGAAAGATCAGCGCCCTGTACTATGAGTTTGAAGAAACTGGGGTAAATAAAGCGCTCGGTTATACCCATCCGGGGGATTTGCGAAGCAATTATTCCAAGTTTTACTGGCAGGGCGTTTTCCCCTATATTCAAAATGCCCTGCGCTATTTGTCCTTAACCCAACAAGGCAAGCAGATCATTGCTAATTTGTATTCCAATGTGTTTGTAGTCGAACACGAAACCGCTGAAGAAGCCCGCAGGCAACTCCTTGAACAAATACATTAAAAATTATGAATTGGTGGCAGAGACTGAAAAAGAACCCGTTGGCGAGCCTGGGGGCGTTATTACTGATAGTGTTTTATTTGATCGCGATCGCCGCTGATTTTATTGCTCCCTACGATCCCTACGCTTCCCAACAGGATGGTTCTCTGCTGCCACCAACAGCAATTCATTGGCGTACCCCCACGGGAGAATTTATTGGTCCCCACGTCTATCCCACTACCCAGGGTGCCACAGATCCGAATACAGGCGATCGCCAACTAATTATTGACACCCAAAAACCCGCCCCCATCAAATTCTTCACCCGTGGCTCGGTTTATTATTTGTTACAACTGCGTTTTCCCCTCCCAGAATGGCAAGCAGTAGAACCAACCACCCCCGAGCCTGGGGCTAAAAAAATCTTTCAGCTGAAATGGCCAGAAAAAGTTCTTTTCCCCGGCATTCCCGGAAATTTACACCTTTTTGGTACCCAGGGTGAAGGCAAACTAAATATTTTAGGCACTGACGAACAAGGGCGAGATCAATTTAGTCGCCTAGTCTACGGCAGTCGCATCAGTCTATTTATTGGTTTAGTCGGCATTGCCATTTCCTTTCCCCTGGGAATGTTAGTCGGCGGTATTTCTGGCTATTTTGGCGGCTGGATAGACAGCGCCTTGATGCGAATAGCCGAAGTGCTGATGACTATTCCCAGTTTGTACTTGCTAGTCTCTTTAGCCGCAGTGCTGCCCCCCGGATTGAGCAGCGCCCAGCGGTTTCTCTTAATCGTCTTAATTGTCTCATTTATTAGTTGGGCAGGTTTAGCGCGGGTAATTCGGGGACAGGTACTTTCCATCAAAGAACAAGAATATGTCCAAGCTGCCAAAGCTATGGGAGCGCAACCTTTTTACATCATTATTAACCATGTCCTGCCCCAGACCGCCACATATATTGTGATTTCTGCTACTTTAGCCGTACCTGGTTTTATTACCGCCGAATCTGTCCTGAGTTTAATTGGATTAGGTATTCAGCAACCAGATCCTTCTTGGGGAAATATGCTTTCTCTAGCTACAAACGCTTCCATTCTAGTTTTGCAACCTTGGTTAATTTGGCCTCCCGCCACCCTGATTGTCTTGACAGTATTAGCTTTCAACCTCTTGGGTGATGGCTTGCGGGATGCCCTTGACCCCCGCAGTTTGCGCCGATAAGTAGTAATTCAATGCTTTGTCAATTAGTAAAAATGCTGAACCTTTAATTAGCAAAACATTGAATTAAATTGGCAATATTTATTGGCAATAAACAGTAAAACTCAATCCTATGCAAGTTTTACGCCAAAAATCCCCAAAAATCATTAAATTGACAATCCTGATGATATTTTTGAGATTTTTAACCTTGATTTGGGTAAATTCAGAATATATCTCAGGGAAAAAGATCATGCTGACTTTAGATCTGAATTTAGACCACTCAAACCAGGAATTTCTGGATAATCCCTATCCAATTTTTGCCAAATTGCGTGCTGAAAGTCCGGTGGTCTGGGATACCAAATTTCAGACGGGCTACAGCAATGGCGTAGGAGCTTGGCATATATTAAGCTATGCCGACATTCAAACCCTATTGCACGATCGCCGGATTAGCTCAGGGATACCGCCAATTGATTTAGAACGGTATCCTCCAGAGGTACGGAAATTCATATCTCAATTATTCAGCATTACTCAAAAAGCGATGGTGTTTAGCGATCCGCCCAAACATACTAGATTGCGATCGCTAGTGGGCAAAGCCTTTAACCCTCATGCCGTGGAACATATGCGTCCGCGCATTCAAGAAATTGTTGATGGTCTCTTGGACAATTTACAGGATCGGACTAAAATCGAATTCATTCAAGATTTTGCCGAACAACTACCCATCAATGTTGTTGCCGATCTGATTGGCTTTCCTCGTGAAGACCATCACCGGATCAAAAACTGGAGTACCTCTGATGTAGGACTTTTTGGTGGGGCAGAGATCTCCCTAGAGTCAGCCTATCACTCTCGCATCGAATTCCTAAATTACATCCAAGAGCAAATTGACCGGCGACGGCAGCATCCTGGAACAGACTTATTAAGTGCTTTAATTGCCGTCCAAGAAGAGGGCGATCGCCTCAGCAACGCAGAATTAGAGGGCATGGTCTGGTCGCTGATTCTGGCTGGATATGAAACTACGGTCAATATTCTAGGAAATGGTTTTTTGGCATTCCTAAAACATCCAGAACAATTGCAACTGCTGCGCGAAAATCCCGCCCTAGTGGAGACAGCTGTAGAGGAAATGTTACGTTATGATACAACTCTCATACTGATCCATCGCATTGCCAAAGAGGATTTGGACTTTAAAGGCAATTTTATTAAAGCTGGGCAGGATATTTATCTGTGGCTAGGCTCTGCCAATCGCGATCCTGATGTATTTGCCAATCCCGAACAGTTTGACATTACTCGCCAGCACAATCCCCATATAGGTTTTGGCTACGGCATCCACCTATGCTTAGGCGCTCCCTTAGCCAGACTAGAAGTGCAAATTGCCCTGAGAACGATACTGCAACGGCTGCCAGAATTTCATCTCGCCCCAGAAGGATATCAACGGGGTTCAAATCCAGGAGTGCGAGGGTTGAAGTCTTTACCATTAATCCTCTCATAGACTTCAGTAGGGCTTTGCGGCCTTTTTTAACCAACAAACTAAAAAACATATCTGCGGGAAAAAAGACTATGGTGACTGCATCTCTTCATCTTGACACTTTAAGCCGGGAATTTTTGAATAATCCTTACCCCACCTTGGCTAAATTCCGGGCTGAAAACCCTGTATTTTGGGATTCGGAATTTAAGACGGGTTGTAACAATGGGATGGGAGTTTGGCAGATTTTTCGCTATGCAGACATTAAATCTTTACTGAGCGATCGCCGGATTTCCTCAGAAATTCCTGCTACTCAGTTAGAGCTTTATCCCATAGAGGCGCAGAAAATGATTGCGGGATTATTCAGCGTTACTCAAAAAGTAATGTTGTTTAGCGATCCCCCCAAACATACCCGCCTGCGATCGCTAGTGGGCAAAGCCTTTAACCCTCATATTGTGGAACATCTGCGTCCGCGCATTCAAGAAATCACTGATGAGATTTTGGACAACCTAGAGGGAGCTACAAAAATTGATTTTGTCCAGGATTTTGCCCAATTATTACCTGTAAATGTTATTGCCGATCTGATCGGCTTTCCTCGCAAAGATTACCCCCAGATCAAAAACTGGGTTACTTGTGAAGTGGCATTTTTGGCTGGTGCGGATGTCTCCCTAGAGTTGACCTATCACTCTCGCACCGAATACTTAAACTACGTTGATGAGCAAATTAACCACCGACGGCAGCATCTAGGGAAAGACTTATTAAGTGCTTTAATTACAGTTCAAGAAGAAGGAGACAGCCTTAGCGACGGAGAGTTACAGGGAATGACATGGTTACTGATTCTGGCTGGGTATGAAACCACATTCAACCTTTTGGGTAATGCTCTTTTAGTGTTGCTGCAACATCCAGAACAGTTGCAACTGTTGCGAGAAAATCCTGACCTAGTAGAAACAGCAGTTGAAGAAATATTACGCTACGATACTGCCGTTCAATATCTCCGCCGCGTTGCCAAAGAGGACTTCGAGTTTCAAGGTAATTTAATTAAAGCTGGGCAGGATATTGGTTTGTGGCTAGGATCTGCCAATCGCGAGCCGGAAGTGTTTCCTAATCCCGATCGCTTTGACATTACTCGCCAACCAAATCCCCATATAGGCTTTGGCTATGGAATTCACTTATGCTTAGGCGCTCCCCTAGCCAGACTAGAAATGCAAATTGCGCTCAAAACTATACTCCAACGGCTACCAGAATTTTACCTCTCTCCAGAGGGATACGAATGGGGTTCTAACCCAGGAATGCGGGGATTGAAGTCTTTACCATTAGTTTTGTCCTAAACTCGGTTGGTGCGTTCGCGCAGCTTGCCGAAGGCTTTCGCCAAGCTTGCCGGAGGCTTTCGCGCTAAACTCGGAGGACGAAGATTTTAGGGACTTAAATGTGGACGTTATTCCAGCAATTGATTTACTGGCAGGGCAGTGCGTGCGCCTCTACCAAGGGGACTACGAGCGATCGCAAGTCTTTGACGATCATCCCGTCGCTGTCGCCCAAAAATGGGTAGAACAGGGAGCTACTTGGCTGCACGTGGTCGATCTTGATGGGGCTAAATCTGGGCAAGTAACGAATTTGTCGGCAATTGCCGCCATTGTGGAAGCTGTGCCAATTAAAGTCCAAGTGGGGGGAGGATTGCGCGATCGCGCTAGCGTTAGCCAATTATTAGCCCTGGGGGTACAGCGAGCTATCTTAGGGACAGTAGCAGTGGAGCAGCCCGAATTAGTGCGATCGCTCTGTGCAGAATTTCCAGGGCAAATTGTCGTCGGGATTGATGCTCGCAACGGCAAAGTTGCCACTCGCGGTTGGCTAGAAACTTCGGAAGTTTTGGCAACTCAACTGGCGAAGCAAATGGAATCTTTTGGAGCAGCGGCAATTATTTACACCGATATTCATCGGGATGGCACTCTCCAAGGTCCCAATTTAGCCGCTTTGAGAGAATTAGCCGCCACCATTACTATTCCCATTATTGCCTCTGGAGGTGTTAGTTCCATCACCGATTTGTTGAACCTATTGGGATTGGAATCTCTGGGCGTGAATGCCGCCATTGTGGGCAAAGCAATTTATACTGGAGATATTTCTTTGTCCCAGGCATTGCAAGCAGTTGGTTCCGGACGCTGGCAAGACGTTCCCCCAGACTTAGGTTCCTCTACCTTTGCCTAATATTTCCGCTAGTTATTTTATCAGGACTTACGCAATGCCTCTATCAGTAGGGTGTGTTAGCGCAGCATAACGCACCATCAACGCTATATGCGGAGTAAATGCGTAAGTCCTGTCAATTAGTACGCGATAATTACTCTGAAAACCAGAAAGATGAGAAACTAAGGGTGATTGGATGGAAATGCGTTGCCACAGAATGCAACGCAAACCGACACCCCACACCCGCATTCATGGAGGATAGAACCCTGAGCGCTCGCGTGATTCTTGTCCGTCACGGACAAAGTAGCTATAATATCCAGCAGCGCATTCAAGGCCGCTGCGATGAATCAGTTTTAACCGAAAAAGGCCGTAACAGTGCCGCCTTGGTGGGGAAAGCGCTCAAAAGTATCAGTGCTAGCGCTCTCTATTGCAGCCCATTGCAAAGAGCCAGACAAACTGCGGAAATCATTCTTGCCCATTTAGACAATCCTCCCCAATTGCAGCCTCTAGATATTCTCCGGGAAATCGATTTGCCCCTGTGGGAAGAGATGCTACGCCAGGAAGTGAAAGAAAAATTTCCTGAACAATACCGTTGTTGGAAGGAGCGCCCCCACGAATTGCGGATGGTGTTAGAGGGAGGAAAAGAACACTTTCCGGTGCTGACAATTTATGAAGAGGCACGGAAGTTTTGGCAACAAACTCTTCCCCAACACCAAGGGGCAACAATTATTGTGGTGGCACATAATGGAATTAATCGGGCTTTACTTTGCACTGCCCTAGGAATTTCCCCGGCGCGATATCATTCCATTCAACAGTCTAATTGCGGGATTAGCGTTCTGAATTTTGCGGGAGGATTGGAAGATCCGGTGCAGTTAGAATCAATGAATTTGATTGTTGATGCTGGCGAAGAATTACCAAAACCTAGAGCCGAACATCAAGGGGCAAGGTTGTTATTGGTGCGCCACGGAGAAACCGATTGGAATCGCCAAGGCAGATTTCAAGGACAAATTGATGTGCCATTAAATGATAATGGACGGAGCCAAGCACACAAAGCAGCGGAGTTTCTCAAAGCTGTAAAAATCGACTTGGCAGCGAGCAGTCCTATGATGCGTCCCAAGGAAACGGCGGAAATTATTTTGCAGGAACATTCAGGGGTGAATTTACAACTTTACCCGGATTTGAGCGAAATCAGTCATGGACTTTGGGAAGGAAAGTTTGAAGCTGAAATTGAGCAGTTGTATCCGGGGGAATTAGAAAAATGGCGCACCTTGCCAGAAGAAGTACAAATGCCAGAAGGTGAGAATTTGCAACAGGTATGGGAAAGAGCGATCGCCTCTTGGAACCAAATTGTCGCCAGCGTTCCACCTCATCAAACTGCTTTAGTAGTTGCCCACGATGCGGTGAATAAAGCGATCGTTTGCTACTTGCTGGGTTTGGAGCCAAAGGACTTTTGGAAAATCAAACAGGGCAATGGCGCTGTCACTGCGATTGACTATCCCCAAGGTGTTAATAAACCGCCTGTTTTGGAAGCGATCAATATTACTACTCATTTGTCCGGGAGTGTTTTCGATCGCACGGCAGCCGGAGCATTGTAAACTGACAGGGAACAGGGAACAGGGAACAGGGAACAGGGAATAGGGAATAGGGAATACAGGGGACAGGGAATAGGGAATACAGGGGACAGGGAATACAGGGAATTGGGGGGAGAGGTAATAAAGGTAACAGTCGAGTTTACAAGTGAGAGGATTTACTCAATAATTGATGAAATTGCAAGTATGTCAGGACTTACGCAACGCCTCTATCGGTAGGGTGTGTTAGCGCAGCGTAACGCACCATCAACGCTATATGCGGAGCAACTGCGTAAGTCCTGTATGTATTACAGGTTTTAGATCCCCCTAAATCCCCCTTAAAAAGCAGGGCTGTTTCACACTCCTAATTCCCTAATTCCCTAATTCCCTAATTCCCTAATTCCCTAATTCCCTAATTCCCTAATTCCCTAATTCCCTAA
>CAKZHE010000182.1 GCA_936920195.1 uncultured cyanobacterium
AGGCTCTGCCTCGGATGAGCGCCAAGCGAGGCAGAGCCTCTGGATATCTGTTCCCAGGCAGAGCCTGGGAACCAGTTCAAAATCAAGGGAGGCTAATCCCAGTACATAGATCTTGAGGTTTGTTCGCCAGATTACCCACAAAAGCCCAAATCCCCCATCTAAAATCTAAAATTGGCAGTAATACCCCCATCCCTCTATATTAAAAGCATCTCACTCATGGAACCGATAGAAAACGTAACCCTTCCGTTGAATATTAGAGGAGAAAGCGCTCTAGCGGCAATTGTGTTTACGGATGTGGAAGCCTTCACGATGCGGATGGCGGCGGATGAAAAACACGCTCTGGGTTTAATTGAGCGGGATTTTCAGCTGATGAGCGCCTTGTGCAAGCAGTTTGAAGGTCAAGTCCTGAAATCCTTGGGTGATGGGTTGCTGATGTATTTTGTCAGTGCCGAAAAAGCTGTCTCTTGTGCCATCGAAATTCAGTTGAGCCTCGCCCAAGCTGCGATTGATTTGCCTGCCATTGAAGTCTTGAGCCATCGCATCGGCATTCATTTAGGGGATGTGGTGTTTAGCGGCACTGATGTGATGGGCAATGGGGTGAATATTGCGGCTCGGTTGCAAGGAGAAGCAGAACCAGGGAGAATTTGTATTTCTCAAACTGTCTACGATGTCGTGAAAGCTCACTTGCCTTTACCAGTCACTTACTTAGGGCTGCGGAAGTTGCGGGGCATTCCGGAAATGGTTCCGGTTCACCAAATTTCTCCCCCGCGCCCAGTCAAAAGCAGCTACATTTTTATTAGCTATCGCAATCAAGACCCAGACCTCAGCCTAGCCCAGCAATTTTATGATGCTTTTGTTGCTGCCGGACACCAAATATTTATGGCGGGAGAGAGTATTCGTCTGGGAGAAAAATGGCCTGCCCGGATTGATGCTGAATTACAACAGTGCGATTACTTGCTGTTGCTGCTGTCGGAAGAATCTGCCATGAGCGAAATGGTGACGGAAGAGGTGCGGCGGGCAAAGGAATTGCGAGAGTCGCGGATGAACGGTAAGCCGATGATTTTACCCATCCGGGTCAACTTCCCTTGGGATTCTCCCCTGAATTATAATTTACGCGGTTATCTGGATTGCATTCAACAACGGGAATGGCGATCGCCTGCGGATACCCAGATCATTGTGCCAGAAGTTATCAATCTGGTGTCAAAGGGGGTGGTTTGGGGTCCTGAATGTATTCCACCCGTCGCCAGCACCCTAGAAACTACTAAGAATAATTATAGCGATCGCACTATTGCTCCCCTGCCAGTCGCTCTGCCAGAATTACCAGAGGGTCAAGTTGGGCTGGATTCGGCCTTTTATGTCGAACGTCCCCCGATTGAAGCCCGGTGTTACGAAATGGTTTTGCAACCGGGTTCCTTAATCCGCATCAAAGCGCCTAGACAAATGGGCAAAACTTCCCTGATGGCGAGAATTCTCCATCAGGCTGCCCAGCAAGGCCATCAAACTGTGGTATTAAGTTTTCAATTGGCCGACCGCCAAATATTTACCGACCTTGACCGCTTTCTGCGCTGGCTCTGTGCTAAAATCAGTCGGCGTTTGGAACTGCCCAATCAAATCTCTGCATCTTGGGATGAGATGTTTGGTAGCAAAGATAACTGCACGGCTTATTTTGAAGATTATTTATTACCAAATATTAATAGTTCGCTCGTTCTGGCCTTAGATGAAGTAGACTGCGTTTTTCAACACCCAGAGATTGCCGATGACTTTTTTGGCCTGTTGCGGGCTTGGCATGAAGAAGCCAAAAATCGGGATATTTGGAAAAAGTTACATTTAGTGATTGTCCATTCCACGGAGGTGTACATTCCGCTCAGTATTAATCAATCGCCGTTTAATGTCGGATTGCCAATTGAGTTACCAGAGTTTACTCTGGAACAAGTACACAACTTAGCTCAATGGCATCAACTAAATTGGGAAGTCCCAGAAGTTGAGCAATTGATGGCAATGATAGGCGGACATCCCTATCTAGTCCGGCTAGCTCTCTATACTATCCGACGACAGGAAATCACTTTGGCACAACTGCTAAGTACAGCACCCACTGAAGCCGGATTATATGGAGATCATTTGCGCCGTCAGTTGTGGATTTTGGAACAACATCCCGAACTTATGGCAGCGGTGAAAGAGGTAGTAGCAACCAATCAGCCCCTGCGGTTGGAAGCATTACAAGCGTTTAAACTTCATAGTATGGGGTTGGTGCGCTTGCAAGGTAATGAGGTAATGCCCCGTTCCAATTTGTACTCGGAATATTTTCGCGATCGCTTTGGAATTAAGTAATCGCCAACATAAGTAATAAAGGGTGATTGCTGCCATCTATGAACATTTTACAAGCTCCGATTGATGGTTATCAGGTGGGAGGCAGTTTACCCGCCGATGCCACCACCTACGTCCGCCGACAGGCAGATACAGATTTATACGAGGGTTTAAAGGCGGGAGAATTCTGCTATGTGCTAAACTCGCGACAGATGGGCAAGTCGAGTTTGCGAGTGCAAACCATGAATCGTCTGCAAAGAAATGCGATCGCTTGTGCCGCTGTAGATTTAACTAAAATTGGTTGTCAAAATCTCACCCCAGAACAATGGTATGCCGGGGTAGTTCGCAGTTTGGCAATCTCCTTTAATCTTACCGACAAATTCCACTTGCAAACTTGGTGGCGATCGCGCAGTTTGCTTTCTCCTGCCCAACGCTTCAGCGAATTTATCGAACAGGTTTTATTAAACCAGATTAATCGTCAAATTGTCATTTTTATCGATGAAATTGATAGCATTCTCAGTTTGCCCTTTCGAGTAGATGATTTTCTGGCAGCAATTCGCTCCTGTTATAACCATCGGGCTGAATATCCCTACTATCGTCGCTTAACTTTTGCCCTCTTGGGAGTCGCTTCCCCCTCAGAATTAATTCAAGACAAAAATCGCACCCCATTTAACATTGGCAAAGCGATTCGATTATCGGGATTTCAACTCCAGGAAACTGCCCCCCTAGCCAAAGGGTTAATTTCCAAAACCAATAAACCCGAAGTCGTCATGCAGGAGATTTTAAATTGGACGAGGGGCAAACCATTTTTAACTCAAAAACTTTGTCAGTGGGTAATGGCTTTACCCACCCCAATTCCTTCCGGCAAAGAAGCGGAATGGATTGCCAAACTAGCCCAATTGCGGATTATCGATAACTGGGAAGTTCACGATGAACCAGAGCATTTAAAAACGATTCGCGATCGCCTCTTACGGAGTCGTTCTAATCCTAGTAAATTACTCTCCATCTACCAACAAATTCTCCAACAGCCAGAGGGAATTATTGCCGATGATAGCCCCGAACAAATGGAATTGCGGCTATCAGGGTTAGTTGTCAAACACCAAGGCAATTTAAGAATTTATAACCCAATCTACCGAGCGATTTTTAATCTCCCTTGGGTGGAAAAAGAATTAGCTAATTTGCGCCCTCGTCCAGCAATTGAAGTATCGGTAGCCACAGCTAAAGATCGCTCTAATCAAGCCCAAATTTTACCACCTAATCCGGTAATTAATTTTAATTCTGCCCCTAAAGTCCCAGGCAAATACCTTGTCAGCGACGAACAAATTTTATATGACAGCGTATTGCAGTGGGCAGAAAAGGAAACCCCAAGCGAAATCGTTAACCGCCTGCAACAACTATTGATTGATGCTAGTGGTTGTCCTGATACTTCACTGGTGGAAGCTTTAGACCGAATTTTGGCGGCTAATTGCCAGGAACAGGAATTTATTTATATTCTCAACCGCTGTTGTCATATCTTAGTTAATCGCTGGCACAGAAATCCTCAAAATAATAGCATTCTCGCCAATCTAATCGCGGTTTTTAAACAGCCAATGCCCTCGCCTTCTCGATTTAGAGTTAGTGGGCGGCATAATTTAATTAAACGCTTGCAAGAGTTATTACAAGCATTTATTAAAAGTGAAGAATATTTGAATTTAGAACGGTTAGCAGTGGTGGTGAATCCCGATCTGGAAGCCCAGCAAAAAGATGCTAATCCACCTTTAGGACAATTGATTTCTCGGTATCCTTATTTATATTCCCATCGATTATTGAGCCAAAATAGTTCCGAGGAATACAAGCAAACCATTTGGCAAATTCAATCCCAAAAACAGCAGGAATATGAAATCCAATTATCGCAATATATCACTAATTTGGTCAGGCAATCCCTCGCCAATCAACGTCCTACCAATAGACAGATTATTCAACCTGTAGCTAATCCGACTTTATTAAGCGATCGCCACCTCAATTTAGCTTTAAAACAGTTTGTTGGCAAGGTGGAAGGCTCCCAAACCTATCAAGATCTGGCTCGGACTTTTTTAACCCGCGCCACTCAACTCCCTTCCTACAAAGAATTTAAAGCCGAACTCTACGAATATTTGATTGTGGCAGTAGATGAAGAATATGGCAAACATCGGTTTAAAGAACGTCTATCCAAACATCTCAAAAATAGCTTTGCTGACAGTGATTCTCAACAACTGAGCGAATTTTTATTAGTTCGGACTTGCAGCCAACTGTTTAAATTTCTAGTTGAAAGTCCCCAGCATCCCAATTACTATTTCTTTATCGATTTAATCTCTAATTTGGGACCAATTCAAACCACAGGTTTATTACTCAAAATTGCCCTGCTCTCTCGGAAAGTCAAGCCAGATTTAGAAAAGCGGTTTTCAATTTTGTTCAATCACTACGAATCTCTCACTAAAGATGATATTCTGTGGTTTGTAGAATCTCTAGAAAATTTGAATTTAGCCTTAGTCACCAATTTTGGAACAGTAGATTTATCTTATCTCAAAGCAAATATCGGCAATTCTTAATCTCTCAACGTTGTTGAAATTGCCCTAATAACCAAGCCACCACTTGGCAACGCTAATCCCATAGACCATTATATCCATACGCCATTATAATAATCTGGCAAACTAGGATGGCGGCTTTCAACTTTGAAGGCTTGATTAAACATTACTACAACTGTATTTTCATCCTGCTGGCAGCTAACATTAAAGCTTTTATTGGGATATAATAATTTGAGACGACTTTGCCACATTTGAACAATGGTTTTTCCTAAGTATAATAAATTGTCAGCATTAACTTTTTCAGATCCTGGTAAAAGATCTTCAATATGCTGATGATTTACTACTCGCTCAATGGCATTGATATCATTCCCTAGTTGAGATTTCCACTGTTCGTAAATTTCCAGATTAAATACTTCTTGTAGAAAGATGCCGCCTTCATGTTCAACAAAATCAGGCCAGAATAATTTGGTAAAGGCGATCGCGCTCTCAACGTTAGCAATTCCAAAAAGATAATCCCAACTAGAAAAATCGTTATTATTAACTTTTTTCCATTGGTAGAAATCTTCAGTTTTATCCGGCTCTAAACCGATTTGTTGATTATCCATCAGATTTAAATTTCTGGGAAACCCAGCTAATGATACCGCTTAAGATTGCCCCGCCCATTAAAATGCCAATGGCTGGGGTAAATACTGGTTCCCACAGTTTATACCAAATATCCAAACCAAGATTGATTCCGGTGGCACGACCAACCACTGCGATCGCCAGCCAAAAAAAGCTTAATAATACAAAAAAGACATTAGCGACCAGAAATTGACTAAGTAAGTTGGCAAGTTTGTCTTTCATGGGAAAATATAAAAACCAAAGATGCAATTTTAGCATGGTTTTTTAGCCGGATCGCAAGCAGGAGGAGAATTGCTGGCAGAAGGTTGGGGAGAAGGTGACTCCGATGGGGTTGGTTTTGCTTCTGGGGAAGGAGAAGGACAATTGCCGGGAACTTTGGGGTCGCAACTGGGGACTTCTTTGCTGGGAAGGGAAGGACTGGGGGAAGGTGGTTGCCTGCGAATTTTGGCGATTTTGGCTAACTTCATCACCTCAGTTTGCCAGTGGGGATTATTGGCAAAAACTGGATCTTCTTGGGCAGCAATGATCTCATCCCAGCGCTTCTCGGCAAAGGCTTTTTGTAACTGATTATATTTCGCTTCCGATGCCGTCCAATTCCGCTGCCATTCTTGAGCAGATTTTTGGGCATCTTGATAAACTTTACTGCTACTAGGAATTGATTGTAGGAGAGCGATCGCCCGATTAAAATTTCCTAACCGATATTCCCTTTCCGCTTGAGAAATTAAACTTCGTCCTCGATCTTCTGAAGTTGATGGCGAGGGTTTAGGCGTAGATGTCGGCGTGGGGGTAGGAGAAGGCGAAGGCGAAACCGGGGTAGTTTGGGCAGTAGGACAGTTAATATATTCTTTGAACACCCATCCCTGAGTCGGAGCATTAATCTCCATCCAACCGTCTCGTTCTTTTCCCGTCGGAGCAACTCCCGTTCCCTGACTAACCGCCGTGACAACTGCTCCATTAGGCTCAGAACGGATATTCAGGGAGTCAATATTCACCGCGCAGGGGGTTTGGGGCGATTCTACTACCGGACTCTTGACAGCAACATTCTGATTATTTACTTGTTTTGGCTGATTCATCGCCAGATAGCCACCCCCTCCCGCCGTCAGAATTACCAATCCCACAATGGCAACCGCCCAAGGAAATTGCTTTTCTGAAACATCGTTATCGATGTTCTGGGCAGGAAGATTCACATTCCGAGCAGGAGCGCGTCGGGGAGCCGCAGCAATGGTATTTTGTTCCGATAACGGCGAGGCAGGTAGGGGGGAAAAGGTGACTGGTGCAGGAGCGTTAACTGGTGCAGGCAAATTGCCACTTTTGATCAGTTCTCGCAGTTCTTGCAAAGCAGCATTGGCTGAGGGGTGACGGTCTTTGAAATGGTATCGTACCATTTTGCTCAAGATCGCAGCTAGTCCGGGATTAACCGTTGCCAGTTGTTGCCACAGAATTTCCCCAGTTTGAGAGTCTTCGGGCAGTTGCAGGGGAGGATATCCAGTGAGAGCTTGAATAGCAATTATCCCCAACGCATAGATATCGCTGCTAGGGCGGGGTTGTCCCCTGCCTTGTTCGCTGGGCATATAGCCGGGAGTACCCACAGCAACAGTCATGCTGTTCTGCCCTGCTTGTTGGCTGCTAACTTGCTTGACTGCCCCAAAGTCTACTAAAACTAACTTATTATCAGTTTGGCGGCGAATCAAATTATCTGGTTTGACATCCCGATGGATCACACCTCGTTGATGGATAAATTCTAGAATCTCTAGGACTTCTTGGAGTAAGCTGATAACTTGCACTTCTGTCCAACGTTGACCGGGATAGAGTTCCACGCTGAGGGTATGACCGGGAATAAACTCTTGGACTAGAAAGAATTCTTGATTTTGTTCAAAGTAGGCGAGCAATCGGGGGATTTGGTCGTGACTGCCCAATTGTTCCAGGGTTTCAGCTTCGCTGGCAAATAAGCGCCGTGCTGTTTGCAGGGAATTGGGGTCGGTACTAGCTGGGGTAAGATGTTTCACAACGCATTTGGGATTGCCGGGACGACGGATATCCGTGGCAATGTAAGTGCGTCCAAACCCACCGGAGCCTAAAAGTTGAATAACTTGGTAACGTCCGTCTAGTAACTGACCGATCATGGTGTGAAGCGCCTAATGCTAGGTTTACTTTTCATTTTAGGACTTTCGAGGCTGTCTGGAATTGGTTCTAAAATCCTATACACTTTCAAGACTAATAATTTCGCATACTCTGGAATTGACGTTTTCCCCGTACCTACCCCAGTTTTCCGATGCAGAAGCGATCGCCTTTTTTCTTCTAGCCAAGAATTAAAAAGCGATCGCTCTCCACTATTCCAGATAACAGAAAGGCGATAATATTGGGCAATTCTTGACATTTTGTAGGGGCAATCCCCCCGTGGTTGCCCCGTCTGATTGGGGTAGGCACGGGGCGCTACCTAGGCTGTTGACTTTGTGCCTTTTTGAGTGATATTATTCATACAATAAATACGTCGCTTTTTCGGTGATGAGGTA
>CAKZHE010000183.1 GCA_936920195.1 uncultured cyanobacterium
TCAATTGGCTATTCAACGCTTGCGTTGTCCGAATTGGTTCGGTCAATCCCCGTCCCTTTCAGGGCGGGGTTGTTGAACAAAGTGGAAAACTTTCGATAAACTAGAAATATATAGGAAATCCTGCACTACTCTAGGCATTGAGCTATGAATTTCCCCCCCAACAATTTATCTTCTTTTCACGTAGATGTGTTACAGGATACTCATCTGGGTAAAATCTGCGGTACAGAAGAAGTATTTCGAGAGCGTTACCAAATCCTGCGAATGCTGGGGCGGGGAGGCTTTGGAGTGACTTTCTTGGCGAAGGATATCTATTTGCCCAGCCAGCCGCTGTGCGTGATTAAACAGCTATGCCCTAAATTTGCCGACTTGCCCGCCCTAGAAAGTGCTAGAGAACGTTTTGAGCGGGAAGCGAAAACCCTGTCGCTACTGGGGAGTCACTCCCAAATTCCTAGGCTGTTAGATTACTTTGTGATTGATGGGGAATTTTATTTGGTGCAGGAATATGTCCGAGGTTATACTTTGGCGAGATTAATCCGGCGCGTTGGACCTTTATCAGAATTAGGACTCCGCAAGTTTTTGCTGGAAATATTGCCGTTATTGAAATATATCCACTCTAATCGGGTAATTCACCGCGATATCAAGCCCCAAAATATCCTCCGCTGTCAGGATGATGGCAGGTTAGTATTGATTGATTTTGGGGCGGTGAAAGAAATTGCTCAGATGGGAGACACCAGCGAAAAAGCTCCGACAACTAATTTTATTGGTACGGTAGGATTTGCCCCCCCAGAGCAGTTTTCACTCCGCCCCACCTATAGCAGCGATATTTATGCTTTGGGCGTAACTTGTTTGTATTTGCTGACAGCAAAACCACCTTTGGATTTTACCAGCGATCGCCGGACGGGAGAAATTGCTTGGCGGCAAGAAGTCCAAGTTAGCCCAGCTTTAGGGCGGATTTTGGATAAAATGCTCAAAATATCTGTTCAGTCTCGCTATCAATCCGCTGATGCCATTTTAAAAGATTTGCAAGAGGGCGCAAGTCTAGATAATTTAGCCTCCTGCATGACTGCCCAAATCCCTCAGCCCAAGGATGTCAAACCCCAGCCATCACCAGAAAATAATCATAATCCTTACAACCGAGCAGCAGTAGGGATTCGAGATTGGAAAGCTCGGTTGCAGGCCAAACAACAACGCGATCGCACTCGCAGAATGCACGAAATACTCAGAAATTCTAGCAGTTCGGTGTGAATTATCCACAAGTCTGCTTTGCCAAGAACTACTTACCCGCAAAATGGCAGTAGAATCTACAATCGGGAAGGGTTCTTAGTTTTAAGTCCCTTTGCCCTGTAGCGGAATAGCTGTATTAGTAGCTCTCAGTTGAATTTATGGATTTTGCCACCCTCGCTGCCCAGCTAAATGCTGGGACAATCTTGCCAGAAGGGATTGTGACGATTACCCTGCTGGCGGTTTTAGTGATTGACTTAATTTTAGGCCGCGCCTCGTCCCGCTGGACTCCCTCAGTGGCGATCGCAGGCTTGCTCGCCTCTGTGGTAGCTTTGTGCTATCAATGGGATCTTGCTAATCCGGTTTCTTTCCTAGGCAGTTTTAACAGCGATGCCCTCAGCATTGTCTTTCGCGCCATCATTGCCCTGTCTGCCGCCGTCACCATTTTAGTCTCCATTACCTACGTTTATCAGACAGGCAGTTCCCTGGCGGAATTTATCGCCATCCTGATGACGGCAACTTTGGGGGGAATGTTTCTCTCTGGAGCCGACGAATTGGTGACAATTTTCATCTCCCTGGAAACCCTGAGTATTTCCTCTTACCTGATGACAGGTTACATGAAACGGGATTCCCGTTCTAACGAGGCAGCACTGAAATACCTGTTGATTGGGGCTTCCAGTTCCGCCGTCTTCCTATATGGTATCTCCCTACTGTATGGACTTTCCGGCGGGAAAACCCAGTTAAGCGAAATCGCGGCGGGAATTGCCCAAAATCAGGGCGGACAATCTTTGGGACTGCTAATTGCGCTAGTATTTGCGATCGCAGGTATTGCCTTTAAAATTTCCGCTGTTCCCTTCCACCAATGGACACCAGACGTTTATGAAGGTTCTCCTACCCCCGTGGTAGCATTCCTCTCCGTCGGCTCCAAAGCAGCGGGTTTTGCCCTCGCCATTCGCTTATTAGTCACTGCTTTCCCCCTCGTCACCGAAGAGTGGAAATTTGTCTTTACTGCCCTCGCCATCCTGAGTATGATTTTGGGGAACGTGGTTGCCCTCACCCAAAGCAGCATGAAGCGGATGCTAGCTTATTCTTCCATTGCCCAAGCCGGATTTGTGATGATTGGCGCGATCGCCGGAACTGATGCCGGATATTCCAGTATGGTATTCTACCTATTGATCTATCTGTTTATGAACCTCGGCGGTTTTGCCTGCATCATTCTCTTCTCGTTGCGAACTGGAACCGATCAAATTAGCGAATATGCTGGTTTGTACCAAAAAGACCCCTTACTCACCCTGGGACTAAGTATATCCCTATTATCTTTAGGCGGGATTCCTCCCCTCGCCGGATTCTTTGGCAAATTGTATCTGTTTTGGGCTGGTTGGAAAGCTGGACTTTACGGCTTAGTCTTGCTAGGTTTGATTACCAGCGTAATTTCCATTTACTACTATCTCCGCGTCATCAAAATGATGGTAGTGAAAGAACCCCAAGAAATGTCAGAATCAGTCAAAAACTATCCTGAAATTCGTTGGACTCTGCCCGGAATGCGTTCCTTACAATTCGGGTTAGTCATCACAGTGGTAGCCACTACCCTCGCCGGGATTTTGTCTAATCCGCTATTTTCCTTGGCAAATAGTTCTGTCACCAAAACCGCCATGCTGCAAAAAAATCTGGCGGCGAAAGTACCAGCTATCAGTGCAATTGTGCCTACCAATCAACCTGGTAGTTGAGCAGGCATGAAAAATCAATGATTTGATGATATCCAATACAGTCCTTGAACTGGTTTGAACTGGTTCCCAGGCTCTGCCTGGGAAACGATTCCAGAGGCTCTGCCTCGCGGATGACAAAGCGAGGCAAAGCCTCTCAATGGGCATTCCCAGGCAGAGCCTGGGAACGAGTAAACAGATCGCAAACTGCATGAACAGAAATCCCCTAAAAAGGCACAAAGTCAACAGCCTAGTTCAAGACTTATGCAATGAAGATCCGGATATGATTATTTTACCAAATTTGCAGGAGCTAGCGGGCGATCGCGATCGCTTGTTTAATTGCTCCTAAATATTCTTCGACAATCGTGGGTGGTGTTAATGTGGAACCAGGTTCAATAATCAGATCGTTAATAGTATTTAAGGCTTGTTCGTTGATGGTATCAATAATTAATTCGGGCATAGTAATATCTTCTTCGGCAATTTGCTTAATGGCAGCGCTGGGATTTTCTGGTTTAGTTAATATTTCTAGGATGCGTAATTGATTTTTAGTCAGTTGAGCCATTAATTCTAACCATTCAGGAGCTACTTCTTTTTCTGACTTGGGTTTAGGCAATTCAGCTAAGTGTGGTTCGCCCTTGGAATGCCCTGTAAATTTATCGGCAAAGGAAATTTTGTTCTGGAGATGTTCGCTATCTTTTTGGAGTAAAGTAATTTGTTCTTGCAGAAGATTGAGCGCCAATTCTAAATCTTGCTTTTCTGTCGATAGGGTGAGGATACTTTGATTCATGTCATTTTTTTGCTGTTCAAAATCCTGAAGTTGATTTTGCAAAGCAGTTAATTCCAATGCCAGTGATTCCTTATGACTTTGCCGCTCAACTACCCTGGCATTTAGTTGATTTAAAGTGGTTTTGAGGGCAGCGCAACTCTCTTCTGCTTGGCGTTTTTCATCTGCGATCGCGATCAAAGATTGATTAATTTCAGTTTCTCGTTGGGATAGGGTTTGCAGTTGGTTTAAAACACTGCGAGTTTGGACTTCTAATTGATATTTATAGGCACTCAGCGCCGGAACTTCGGCATTTAATTTTTCCCGCTGTTGGTAGGTATCATTTACTTGTTGATAAAGTTGGTCTAAATTGGATTCTAAAGAAATCAGATTAAATTCTAGTTTATCCCGGTACTTAGCTAACGAGCGGACTTGGGAATTAAGATGATTTTTCTGCTTTCTTTGTTGAACTTCAGTAGCGATCGCCCCTACTATAGCACCTGGCACAGCGATCGCCCCTGAAAAAACTGCTTGGGTAAACTGTTGGCTTAACAGCAAGCTAATTCCAAAGCTGACAGTAAAAGCCACACCACCCAGAAGCAAGCGATAGTTCAACATACCAAATCCAGAAAAAGGAAAAAAATCAGCCTTTATAAAAAGCCTTCCAAGCAAACTGCGGCAAAGCCAGCATCCGCCGCCAGCGCCAAGGCTCCTTGTACAAACGGTACAGCCATTCTAAATGATTGTTTCGCAGCCACCCAGGAGCGCGGGATTTGACTCCTGCCCAAATATCCAGACTACCACCCACCCCAATCCAAATCGCTTGGGGACACAAAGCCCGGTGTTTGGCAATCCAAAATTCCTGACGCGGCACGCCTAAGCCCACTAGAATTAAACCCGGTTGGAGATTTTTTAGGGATTCTAGGAATTGTAGTTCAGTTTCTGGTGACAAATAACCATGTTGAGTCGCGATCGCCAAACTGGGCATTTTCTCCTGCCAAGCCGCCGCCGCTGTTTCTGCAACTCCCGGCGCACCGCCAAAGAAAAACACTGGGCAGGATTTACCCAATTTTCCCGCTTGTCTTAACATCGACTCGGCTAGTTCAATGCCGGGGCAGCGTTGCAAGCGTTTGCCCTGGAAGCGCAAATACAGCACTACTCCCGAACCATCGGGAATGACCAACTCCGCTTGGTGAATAATACTTGCTAAACTGCGATCGCGTTCCGCCTGCATTGCCATTTCTGCATTCAGGGTAACTACGTGAGCGCCAATTTGCTCCTGGAGTCGTTCCCACAACCAACCAGCATAATCTTCTAATAAATGAACTGGCAAACCCAAGACTGGAAAAATTCCAGGTGTTTCAGACATAACTCAATAGGAGAGGGAACAGGGAATAGGAGAGGGAACAGGGAACAGGGAACAGGGAACAGGGAACAGGGAACAGGGAACAGGAAATAGAAGAGGGAATAGGGGATAGAAGAGGGAAGAGGGAAGAGGGAATAGGGCTACAAAACGATATTTCTTAACCATTTTACTATGAATTTAGCCACAAATATCATTAAGTTTTTTGAATGCCAACTTAATTGTAAATATTGTTACAAACTTTCATTTGACTATGTGCATCCAGGTAAACTGAAGACATAGTAGGAGGAAACACCTATGGTTGTCGCAATTCAAGAAAAGTCTGCTCAATCCTCCAAAGAGCGATCGCTAGTTCTCTGGTTTGATGAAGTAGGAATAGCCGATATTCCTCTAGTCGGGGGGAAGAATGCTTCCCTAGGAGAAATGATTCAGCAGTTAACTCAGCAAGGAGTTAGCGTTCCCAATGGATTTGCCACTACAGCCTATGCCTATCGTCACTTTATTAAATCCGCCGGATTAGAAGCGAAACTGCGGGAACTGTTTGCTGATTTAGATGTGGAAGATGTCAAAAACTTGCAGCAGCGGGGGAAACAAGCCCGAACCCTAGTTTTGCAAACTCCCTTCCCGGCAGCTTTAGAAGCAGCGATCGCCCTAGGATATGAGAAAATGTGCGATCGCTACGGTGCGGATATGGACGTTGCCGTTCGTTCCAGCGCCACCGCCGAAGACCTTCCCGATGCCAGCTTTGCCGGACAACAAGAAACCTTCCTGAACATCCAAACCCCCGCCCATGTCATCGAAGCTTGCCATAAATGCTTCGCCTCCCTATTTACTGACCGCGCCATTTCCTACCGCCAACAAAAAGGTTTCGATCATTTTAGCGTTGCTCTGTCCGTGGGCGTACAAAAAATGGTTCGTTCCGACCTTGCCGCCTCCGGAGTAATGTTTTCCATTGACACCGAAACCGGATTTAAAAATGCCGCCTTAATTACTGCGGCCTACGGTTTAGGAGAAAACGTTGTTCAAGGAGCCGTCAACCCAGACGAATACCTAGTTTTCAAACCCACTTTAAAAACCGGATTTCGCCCCATTTTAGAAAAGCGCCTTGGCACAAAAGAAATTAAATTAGTTTGCGACCTGGGCGGTTGTAAAATCACCAAACAAGAAAAAGTTTCCCTGGCAGAACAACAACAATTTGCCATTACCAACGAAGAAATTCTGCAACTAGCGCGTTGGACTTGCATCATTGAAGACCACTACAGCCAAGTTCGGGGAACTTACACCCCAATGGATATTGAGTGGGCAAAAGATGGGATCACCAATGAACTATTTATTGTTCAAGCTCGTCCCGAAACCGTCCAATCTCAAAAAACCAAAAACGTTCTTCAAAGCTATTCTTTGAAAGAGCATAGCCAAGTTCTAGTTCGCGGACGGAGTGTGGGTGAAAGTATTGGACAAGGGAAAGCGCGAGTAATTTTGGATGCCCAAAAAATTGACTTGTTCCACCCAGGAGAAGTTTTAGTTACTGATAAAACCGATCCTGATTGGGAACCAATTATGAAAAAAGCTGGAGCCATTGTCACCAATAAAGGTGGACGTACCTGCCACGCTGCCATTATTGCTAGAGAAATGGGAATTCCTGCCATTGTTGGTTGCGGCGATGCCACCAAGCTTTTAAAAACTGGACAAGACATTACCATTTCCTGTGCCGAAGGTGATGAAGGGCTAGTTTATGAAGGGCTATTATCCTACGAAGTCCAAGAAGTTGCCCTAGAAAATCTTCCCCGCACCCGCACCAAAATTATGATGAATGCGGGCAACCCGGAAGAAGTGTTTAAACTCGCTGCCATTCCCTGTGATGGAGTGGGATTAGCGCGGTTGGAATTCATCATTGCCAACCACATCAAAATTCATCCCCTGGCGTTAATTCACTTCGACAAATTGGAGGATGATGACGCTAAAACCAGAATTGCTCTGCTGACGGCAAATTATCAAGATAAACCCCAATTCTTTGTCGATAATCTCACCCAAGGAGTTAGCAAAATTGCCGCCGCTTTCTATCCTCTGCCAGTTGTGGTCAGAATGAGCGATTTCAAGAGCAATGAATATGCTAACTTGCTAGGTGGTCGCCAATTTGAACCCAAAGAAGAAAATCCCATGTTGGGATGGCGGGGAGCTTCGCGGTACTATGACGAACGCTATCGGGATGCTTTTGCGCTAGAATGTCAAGCGATCGCCAGAGTTCGAGAAGATATGGGTTTAACGAATGTGATTCCCATGATTCCGTTCTGTCGCACTCCGGAAGAAGGGCGCAAGGTGTTAGCAGAAATGGCGAAACACGGATTAGAACGGGGTAAAAATGGCTTGCAGGTTTACGTGATGTGCGAACTACCCAGCAACGTCATTTTAGCCGACGAATTTAGCGAAGTGTTTGATGGTTTCTCCATTGGCTCCAACGATTTAACCCAATTAACTTTGGGTTTAGATCGTGATTCTGCTTTAGTTTCCCATCTATTTGACGAACGCAATTCAGCCGTGAAGCAAATGGTGAAAATGGCAATTGAAGCTGCCAAAAGAAATAATCGCAAAATCGGGATTTGTGGTCAAGCCCCTAGCGATTATCCTGAATTTGCCCGGTTTTTAGTTGAGTTAGGCATTGATTCCATGAGTCTCAATCCCGACTCGGTACTGAAAACTCTGCTTGATATTGCTAAGGTAGAAGGAGTCAGCTAGTCATCTATTAGGACTTACGCAATGGTGCGTAAGTCCTATCCGTTAACCAAGTTCGTAGTTGGGCTTTAGCCCTAATCCGGAGAGGGGCTAAAGCCCAACTACGAACTTTTACTCGTTCCCAGGCTCTGCCTGGGAATGCCTATTGAGAGGCTCTGCCTCGGATGACAAAGCGAGGCAGAGCC
>CAKZHE010000184.1 GCA_936920195.1 uncultured cyanobacterium
GCCTGGGAACGAGTAAACAGATCGCAAACTGCATGAGCAAAAAGCTCCTAAAACGGCACAAAGTCAACAGCCTAGGCAGAGCCTAGGAACAAGTAAAATTCCTGTAGGGGCAATCCCCCCGTGGTTGCCCCAGGGCTGTTTCACTCAGAATGAAACAGCCCCGCCGTGGTTGCCTCAATTTAATCAGGTAGGCTCAATTGCCCAAAAAGTGCCACAATAGAGAGGCAATTGTTGCGCTTTGTATCAAGGTTGAGGCGGAGAAGAAAATTATGGCAGCCGCCGTTCTCATTGACCAACTTCAGAAAAGCTACGGCTCTATCCCAGCGGTGAAAGATGTCTCCTTTTACGTCAATCCCGGCGAGATTTTTGGTTTGCTGGGACCGAATGGAGCCGGGAAAACTACGACTTTGCGCTGTCTCAGCACTTTGTCGCTGCCAGATGCAGGCAGAATCGAGATCTCTGGCATCTCGGTAGTGGAAAATCCCAAGGCAGCGCGATCGCGGTTGGGTTACGTTGCCCAGGAAGTAGCTTTAGACAAGGTGTTGACTGGCAGGGAATTGCTGGAACTGCAAGCGGCGCTGTACCATTTGCCGAAGGCAGCGGCGAAAACACAAATTGCCCAAGTGATCGCTTTATTGGGCATTCAAGATTGGGCAGACAAGCAAACTGGCACTTATTCCGGCGGCATCCGCAAGCGTTTGGATTTGGCGGCGGGATTATTACATCAACCGGATGTGTTAGTTTTGGACGAACCTACGGTAGGATTGGATATTGAAAGCCGTTTAGTAGTCTGGGATTTTCTGCGCCAATTGCGGGATGCGGGGACGGCAGTGTTGATTACCAGTCATTATTTGGAAGAAATTGACGTGCTGGCAGATCGGGTAGCTATCATCGATCGCGGTACGGTGATTGCTAGCGGCACTCCCACAGAATTAAAAGATCGGGTAGGGGGCGATCGCATTACCCTCCGAATTCGAGAGTTTTCCCCTCCGGAAGAAGCCCAAGCTGCTAAAGATAAGTTGTTGGCGTTGCCTTTTGTCCAAGAGATTATTATCAATACGGCTCAAGGCAATTCTTTGAACTTAGTCGTCAAAGCCCAAAGCGATGCTTTAAACTTGATTCAACAAACTTTGCGCGAAGCTAATTTACCAGTGTTTGGCATTGCCCAATCTCGTCCTAGTTTAGATGATGTTTATTTAGCGGCAACGGGCAGAACTTTATTAGATGCGGAATTGGATGCTGTCAGCAATCGAGATTTGAAAGCTGAAAAGAAAAAAAGTATGAAATCTTCCTGATGATCGCAATTTTTTAATCCTTTCTAATCGGCAATTATGAGCAATACTGTCACTCCGTTTAAAACTAGCGATCGCTCTTTACTTTCTCCTAGTATCCCCCGTCTGGAACCCGAAGCCCCAGTTTCGGCGATCGCTGAATTTATCCAAGAAACCCTAGCTTTAACCAAACGCCTATTCATTCAACTAAAACGTCGTCCTTCCACCCTGATTGCCGGAATTATTCAACCCTTGATGTGGCTAGTTCTATTTGGGGCGCTATTTCAAAATGCTCCTCAAGGCATCTTTGGTAATACTCTCAGTTATGGACAATTTCTTGGTGCAGGCGTAATCGTTTTTACTGCCTTTGCTGGAGCGCTGAATGCCGGATTACCTGTCATGTTCGATCGGGAATTTGGCTTTTTGAATCGCTTGTTAGTGGCTCCCCTCGCCTCCCGATTTTCCATTGTCACCGCCTCTGCGATTTATATTGTTACCCTCAGCTTGTTACAAGCCGCCGTTATTGTCATCGCCAGCGCTTTTCTGGGAGCCGGACTGCCCAATCTGCTAGGATTGAGTGCGATCGCCCTGATTGTCTTCTTACTGGTTTTAGGTGTGACGGGATTAAGTCTGGGTTTAGCCTTTGCTTTACCTGGACACATCGAGTTAATTGCCGTTATCTTCGTGACTAATCTACCCCTGCTCTTTGCCAGTACCGCCCTCGCTCCCCTTTCCTTCATGCCCCAATGGTTGCAATTGATAGCTACTCTGAATCCCCTCAGCTATGCCATTGAACCGATTCGCTACCTTTACTTACACAGCGAATGGAGTTTAAATAGCATCATCATGCAGGCTCCTTGGGGCAATGTTAACTTTGGCAGCGCTCTACTGGTGCTAGTAGCTTTTGATGTGGTAGTTTTGCTAGCGATTCAACCGCTACTGCGGCGGCGATTCGCATAGGTTAAGATCCCTAATAACAGTTTGTTTTTGGCTCAAAAGTCCTATGAAAATCAACATCCATCAACCTTTAACCCAGATTGCCCTAGGTATCTTAGCTGGAGTAGGATTAACTCCCTTCTTGTTGCCTCAAACAACCTTGGCGCAATCAATTGGTACTACCCAACCAAATGAAACTTTCCCATCCAATGAAACTAACAATAGCTTGTCCGGCAATGGGGGTTTCAATCCTCTCAATATGATCCATTGCGCGAATTTGGGCAATTGCAATATCAACATGGGTAATTATATCCAGGATCAAAAGGCAGGAATCGAGGATGCCGCTACCAAGTTTCGCCGCCTGCAACTGGAAAGGCTGCGGAAGCAAAATCAGCCTGCTATTACAGTCACTCCAGTAGCTCCGATTACTCCCCCCACTGCAATCACTCTGCCCATTGGACAATAATTTGATAACGATGGGCAAGTAAATTATTGGCGATCGCGATTCCTTAACCCTATATCTTACTGTATAGAGACGTTCCACTGGAACGCCTCTATACTAGGCTTATATGCTAGAAAATTAACTGACTATTTTTGGCAATTGGATTCTCCTATTAAAAAGGATAGATGGCTATTGCGCCAGCCTAAGCGCGATTGGACAAAGCCCAATCGCCTGCCCAAAACCAAGCTCGGCAATAATTTTAGCACAGCAGACGGAAAATCTAACTTTACAAAAATTAATGAAATTTCTTAAAAAACTTGCCATTCGGAGCCAAAAAGTTTTAGACTAATTGCAAATGACTCGCAATTGCTTCTCAAATGGCAGTAGCACAACCATAGGTAATTGTTTTAAATGGCAACTAAAACTGCACGGGATCTAATGCAAATTTCCCCATTCAAGATGCAAGGGCGATTTTTTGGCTTGGCGATCGCCGATAGCGACAAACGCAAATTCCTGCGATTGATAACTGCCGATGGCGAATATTATATCAAACTATCTAAATCTTTACGCCTGAATTTGCCCTCAAATTTAATCCTGGGAGATTGGATTGAGGTAAGTGGCGAGAGGAAATTTCACCCAAAAAAGGGCGAGTTTAAATTTAAAGCCGAGCAACTCACTCTAGTTGAGCGAAATTCTACCCAGACAGAGTTAGTAGAGAAAGCGATCGCTCCGCAACCCCAAAGTAATATATTAGTCTGCCAGAAATCTGATTGTTTAAAACGGGGAGCCGGAAATATTTGTCAGGCATTGGCGAAGGGGTTAGGCGATCGCGGACTAGCAACAACAGTTAAAATTAAAGGAACTGGTTGCATGAAAGACTGTAAAGCTGGACCAAATATCGTCATGCCCGATAAAACCCGCTACAGCAAAATCCATCCCTCTGCCATTCCCATTCTACTAGAAAAGCATTTTCCGGCTGAAAAAACTTCCGAATTTATGGTAAAATCTGAAAACCAGCTTGACGAAAATGATTATCTAAGGTTAAAGCTGTAACAATCTCTCGTTCTTGCATAACGATAAATGATAAACAATCAGTGAGAGAGTAGGATTTATCTTTATGCTTTTGAAAATATTGCCATCCCTGATTAAATAAAGTTCGCTCGATTTCGAGCAATTCTATATCTTTACTTTCTAATAACCGATTTCCAACTTCAACCGCTTTATAATGAAGGTTGCGACTGTTAAGGAAAGTGACAACCTCATCAAAAACGTATGTTGTTGTTACCAAAAAAGTGCTGAACATTGCTAAATCAGCCCAATTTTGTAATACCTGTTGATGGGCAGAATCATTTTTAATTTCTAGGGAGAGAATATAGCTGGTATCCAAAAAGTAGGTTTTTTTCATTGGTTATACAGATAGCGATCGTGATTAATTGCGCCATCTTCGAGATCGCATTCTACGGGATTTGAACCTAAATCCCAAATAGAAGATATTTTTTTGATACTGGTAATAATAATTTTACCATGTTCCTGAATAATCTCAAATTCTTGACTTTCTCCTAAGAGTTCTTTAGGGATTAATAAACCTTGTTCTGTTGCTGTTAATTTCATATTTGAATACCTCGATTTATTTGATATTATCTATATTATACGATATTTGCTGATACTGGGCGATCGCGCAAAAGCATGAAAAGTCGAGACAGAACCTCTGAAAGGCATTCTCAGTCTCTGACTGGGAATGCCTTTCTCGCGGTTACATACCCTAGCGCTAGGGATAGCTGAATACCAACCGATAGCGACTGATGCTATGCTAAACTTACTCACTCAAACCATTGAGCTGAAACTGATGCTGAGTTAGTCGTTATTACAGTTTATACTTTTTATTTTTGAGGTAAAAGTCGATGAAAATTAGTTACGATTCAGAAATTGATGCGTTCTATATCAGACTTGTAGAAGGTAAGCATCAGTGCCGCACTTTACAGTTGACAGAGGAAATTTCTTTAAATATTGGAGAAAATGAGTTATTAGTAGGGATAGAAGTTTTAGATGCTACGCAAATTTTAGGTGCAGGGAGTGTCCCTGATGTAGTGCTAGAAAATATATCTTTTAAAGTAGCTTAAACAGAGGAGTGCGATCGCTTATCATAATATTAGCCAGACTAAAGGCTGAAAATAAAAGCCCACACCTATGCAAGTTACCTTCGATCTCCCTGATGATGTTGTCGCCCAACTTCACCCCCTTGAAGACAAACTCCCTCAAGTATTAGAATTAGGGTTGCGAGAACTTAACGCGATCGCTCAAGTTGGATTTTCACGAGTGGCTGAGGTTCTGGAATTTCTGGCTAGTCTTCCCATAGTTTCGACCCTACTAACCCCCCAAAAAAATTGCTTAAAATCCTATGCAAGATATACTGAAGATATCCCAGTCAAAAAAGTCAAACCTCAAAATCGCTAACCCCCGTGGGATGCGTCATACAAGCATGAAAAGGATAATCACGATTCTGGTTGGTGCGGGCATCATCACGGCTCAATATATGATGCCGAACCGAGTATTAGCGCAACAGGAGCCATGCTATGATATACAAGGATTATACAAAAGAAATGATGGTAATGGCACCATAGTAGTATTGTGTAGACATGAAGGCCAGCAAGAAAAAAGAGAAACAGTTGAATTTAGGGTATTGTGGCGCGGGAGTGATTACATAGTTACACAGGTAAGGAAGTTTTTCCAAAATGGAGAACTCATATACGATGGCATAGATGTGGTTGGGAACGAGGTAAAAATCGAGGTAAACCCTGAATCCCAACGAAGTCGCTTGCATAGAATCATTATACAATATACGTCTGGTTCACCAGATTATTATAGAGTAAACCTTGTTAGCAAAGACAAAAAGATAATATCCAGAGAGATCCTAGTCAAATACGGGTTGAGACCCGAAGAACTAAAAGGTTGGTTAGATTGAATAGGAGCGAAGTTTGCAAATTACAAGGCGGAAAACACAGTACAAAAAAACTCATCGAAAAACGATGAAAATTACTCTGACAAAAGCCGAGTAACAAGCCAAAGAAGAGTAGGTTGGATTTTCACTATTGTTTCAACCCAACCTACTGGCGCGGCAAGCCTAAAATGTTGCATCTCTTGATTTCGTGGGCTTTGCCCACTAAAATGGTAATGCACTACTTTAGGCTTGTTACTCCACTACGATTCACAACCAATCAATCTGCTAGATTACTTTTTAAACGAATCCGATCACTATCCCACGCTAACCGTGTCCCTCGTCATATTTATCCCCCCTGACAATCACTGCCATAATAAAATTGCGATTAATCCCTAGAAGTTCTGTATAAATCCGGCGCAACTGTGGCAAACTCGGAAGACAAGAGCAAGGGAAATTGGTAAGTAGAGTTATGGCGCTAATTGTCCAAAAATACGGTGGTAGTTCGGTTGGATCGGTAGAACGGATTCAAGCAGTGGCAGCACGGATTGTCAAAACAGTCCAGGCGGGGAATGAGGTGGTGGTAGTGGTTTCGGCAATGGGCAAGACTACCGATGGGTTGGTGAGTCTGGCAAATCAAATTGCTCGCCAACCCAACCGCCGGGAAATGGATATGCTCCTGTCTACGGGGGAACAGGTGTCGATTGCTCTGCTGAGTATGGCTTTGCTGGAAATTGGACAGCCAGCAATTTCGCTGACGGGAACTCAAGTCGGGATTGTGACGGAAGCGGCGCACACCCGCGCTCGGATTTTGGAAATTCAGACGGAACGGATCGAGCGCCATTTGGAAGCGGGTAAAGTGGTGGTAGTGGCGGGTTTCCAGGGAATTAGTAGTTTTGAGGATTTGGAAATTACCACTTTGGGTAGAGGTGGTTCGGATACTTCGGCAGTAGCGATCGCCGTCGCCTTAAAAGCCAGTTGTTGCCAAATTTATACGGATGTTCCAGGTATTTTAACCGCAGATCCTCGATTAGTGCCAGAGGCGCAATTAATGTCCGAAATTACCTGCGATGAAATGCTGGAATTAGCCAGTTTGGGCGCTAAGGTATTGCATCCCAGGGCGGTAGAAATTGCCAAGAACTATGGGATGCCTTTGGTAGTATTATCCAGTTGGACGGACGATCCGGGAACGCGAGTAATTTCTCCGACACCCCAACCTCGCCCCTTAACTGGATTGGAAATTACCCATCCCGTGGATGCGGTAGAATTTGATACCGACCAGGCGAAAATTGCTTTGCTGCGCGTGCCAGATCGTCCGGGAGTAGCGGCGCAATTATTTACGGAAGTAGGACGGGAAAAATTGGATGTGGATCTGATTATTCAATCCATCCACGAAGGCAATACCAACGATATTGCTTTTACCGTCAGCCAGCAGGCGAGCCGTCAGGCAGAAGCAGTCGCTAATGCCATTGCCCCAGTTTTACGCGGCAATAATTCCAATCTTGATGCAGCAGAAGTGAACGTACAGCAACAAATTGCTAAAGTAAGTATTGCTGGGGCAGGTATGATTGGTCGTCCGGGAGTTGCCGCCCAAATGTTTAATTCTCTGGCTCAGGCGGGAATTAATATTCAGATGATTTCGACTTCCGAAGTCAAAGTTAGTTGTGCGATCGCGGCTGAAGAATGCGATCGCGCCATCCAAGCTTTATGCGAAACTTTTGAAATTGCCACTTCTCCAGTCCAATTACGAACAGCGGCTTTAGATACTACTAAGATTGACAATCGCCAATCCCCAGTACGCGGTGTTGCCTTAGATCTCAATCAAGCTCAATTAGCGGTTTTACAAATTCCCGATCGTCCCGGAATGGCAGCCAAGATATTTAGCTTGCTAGCTAAACAAAATATTAGCGTGGATATGATTATTCAATCCCAACGCTGTCGATTTATTGATGGTTTACCAACGCGGGATATTGCCTGTACCGTTGCCCAAGGGGATGCCGAAGATGCTCGCCAAGTCTTGACAGCAGCGGCGGCAGAATTTGGTTGGGGAGAAGTGGTGGTAGAGAAAGCGATCGCCAAAGTTAGTATTGTTGGTTCAGAAATGGTAGGCGCACCAGGAGTAGCGGCGCGAATGTTTGCTGCCCTCGCCCAGCAACAAATTAACATTCAAATGATTGCCACCTCAGAAATCAAAATTAGTTGCGTAGTTCCCCAAGAGCAAGGAGTAATTGCTTTGCAAACAATTCATGCAGCTTTTAACCCACATTCCGCAGATGTTTAGAGAGATTTAATCATTAAAAATCTGTGATTGATGCCAGCCTGAAATGATTACTA
>CAKZHE010000185.1 GCA_936920195.1 uncultured cyanobacterium
GTCAATACCCCGGATGTTTCAGGAAATTCTGTTTCCTAGTTACAAGCCCCATCCCCTTGTGGGTGGGGCAGTTGACCTCACGATTAAATCAAAAACCCGGATTGCTCAATTGTGGGAGCAATCCGAGTAAGAATGCTGAGAAACTGAAAAAAGAACAGGACTTAAGCAAAGCGGATTTTTAGATAGTCGTTTTCCATCTTTGCTCCGGCTGGTTGCAAAGCCGCTAGCGCCTGCGGTAAAACCAAATTGCGGCGGTGATTGCCAATGGTAATATTCAACTCATCACCTGTTTTAGTGAGTTGTACCTTATCCTTGGGAATTCCTGGCAAATACAATTCCAAACTGTACTGGTTGTTATCCTGGACAATCTTAACTGTGGTTTCTTTGTAATAAACCTGGGCGGGATCTTCATCTTGATACAGCGTTTCCTTTAACCTTTCGAGGGCAGGCAATCCACACATTTCCTCTGAATATAAAGGAACTTCTTTGACAGGCAGCGGACGGAAATTATCATGGATTTCCTGACGATACTGCAATTGATTTTCCTTCCAACGCTTGAAGAAAGGATCGGTAACTTCTTCGGGAATAATCCGATTGGCAATGACTAAATCCGTGGCAACATTATATAAACTCAAGTAGGCATGGGCGCGGAGAGATTCCTTAATTACCATTTTTTCAGGATTGGTGACTAAGCGCACGGAAGTTTGAGTATTGTCAGTTAATACTTTTTCCAAAGCCTCAATTTGTTCGTAAAACTCATAGGGCGCATCCATCACTTCTTTGTCGGGCAAAGAAAAACCAGCAATGGGTTTAAATATCGGTTCAACTAATGGTCTGAGGGCAACAGAAACGGCTTGAAAAGGCTTATAAAATCGCCGCATATACCAACCACTCACCTCTGGCAAACTTAATAGCCGCAAGGCAGTACCCGTAGGGGCAGAATCAATGATTAGGACATCATACTCGCCCTCATCATAGTGGCGTTTCATCCGCACTAAACCGAAAATTTCATCCATTCCCGGTAAGATGGCTAGCTCTTCCGCCTGTACCCCATCCAATCCTCTCGCTTGCAAAACTTGGGTAATGTAGCGTTTCACGGCTCCCCAGTTGCCTTCTAGCTCCATCAGGGCATCTAGTTCTGCTCCCCAAAGATTTGGGCGCACTTGTCGAGGATCGTGTCCCAATTCTAGGTCAAAACTGTCGGCGAGGGAATGGGCGGGGTCGGTACTGAGAACCAGGGTGCGATAGCCCAATTCTGCACAGCGTAAACCTGTAGCCGCTGCGACAGAGGTCTTACCTACGCCACCTTTGCCAGTCATTAAAATTACACGCATGAATGGTTAGTTCCCGCCTAAGATTTGGTTTACCTTTCTTTACTTTAGCTCAAATCCTTGATTGATAGGCATCTGACTAGGGCGATAAGTTTATCAAGTCACTATGCCATTTTGGATATAAAATGGATGGAGATTTTGGGTATAAAATGGATTACAGCTTAAATGTTAGAAAACTGACTCCTCAAAAGTTCCATCGCGAAAAACAGTTGTGGAAAAAAGCTGTTTATCCAGTCGATGACTGCACCACCGACAAAATAACCTTTGTAACTTACAATATTTGGTTTGCTAAATATTATCGTCAAGAGCGCTGTCAAGCATTATTAAATATTATTCGGGATTGCCAAGCAGATGCGATCGCGCTGCAAGAAGTTACGCCAGAAACATTAAAAATTATTCTAGCACAGGAATGGATTAGAGATAGTTATTATGTTTCCGATGCCACTGGGAAAACAATTTCCCCCTATGGGGTGCTATTACTTTCTCGTTTGCCCATCCGCCAGCTATTTTTGCATCAATTAATTAGCTTCATGTCTCGTCAAGCTCTAGTAGCCGACATCAGTATCAATAACCAAATTATTCGCCTCGCCATCATTCATCTAGAAAGCCGCAAGCCATCCGCACCGATTCGCGCCCAACAGCTAGCGGCTATTTTCCCTATGTTACAGGATAGCGATCGCACTATTCTCATGGGAGATTTCAATTTCTGTTCTTCCTGGCAAGCCGAAAATGCCCAAATTGATTCTAGTTATCAAGATCTGTGGACGCTGTTAAAACCGGACGAACCTGGTTATACTGAAGATACGGATATTAACTTGATGCGATTAGAGCAAAAAGGCAAGAAGAGGCACGTTCGTTTCGACCGAATATTATTTCGTTGTAATTATTTAGATTGGTATCCCTACGCCGTTGAGCTATTAGGTACAGAGCCAATTTCCCCTGATTTACCCAATGTTTTTCCTTCTGACCATTTTGGAGTTTGTGGCACTATAGAGTGGAGATGGGGTGATGGGGTGATGGGGTGACAGTTTGTATCTAAAAAATTTCCTTATTATCTATTCCCTGTTCCCTGTTCCCTGTTCCCTAATTCCTATTATGAAAAAAATTTGGTTCTCGACAATTTTTTACCTATTATTAATGGGTTGCAGTCAAGCCTCAGCACCACCAACGGCGGCAAATTCCTTGCCTGTCAAGACTCCTGCTGAAGTCAAATCCCCAGTAGTTTCTGCCAACAATCTGATTTCTGCTCAAGGGATTGGCAGGGCTAAATTGGGCATGACATTGGGGAAATTAAAAAAGATTCTGGGAGCAAAGACAGAATTTCAAGTTAAGTCACCTTTTATAGTTGATTTTGATGCCGTTGCTGTTGTCCAAAACAATCAAGTGCAGTTTTATATTCTTTATCCCGCTGGAATAAAATTAGCTGATACTGCCATCATTGAGGTTTTAAAAACT
This sequence comes from uncultured cyanobacterium, assembly GCA_936920195.1. Lineage (GTDB taxonomy): Bacteria > Cyanobacteriota > Cyanobacteriia > Cyanobacteriales > FACHB-T130 > CAKZHE01. The sequence continues at coordinate 2,787 of CAKZHE010000185.1, forward strand.
GATAATTCTCGCTATCAGACAGCCCAAGGAGTTGGGCCAGGAACCTTGTTGAAAGACGCTGCCGCAGTTTATGGAGAAGCCACTCTCAGTTATAATTTGGACAATGAAGGTAGAGAATATGTCAACTTTGCTAATCAACCAGCAGATCGGATGGCTTTTCGGTTAGGTTCCTATGGAGATCAAAGTTTAGCAGGTATTTATCCCTCCCAGTCTACTCAAGGCTCTCTTTACGAAACCAATGAATATAAAGAGGGAGCGAAAATCATAGCTATTGAAATTAATTGTTTTCCCGGAAACTGTCCTCAACATTGACATACTCCCCTGAGAAAAGGCAAGGGGATTCTAAGGTCGAACAGCAATTGCAGGCATTAGCCTCGACCGGACATGATATGAGGGCGTAATTTGGAAATTATAACGGTTTTTAAAAACCAGCGATCGCTATTTATTTGAGAACTGCTATAGTAATCCGTTCAGACTAAGGAATCAAAAATCAATAACTTGATGATAATTGTAGGTTGGGTTGCTAGAGAGCAAAACCCAACATAACACTGATATTTTCTCCTTAGCTTTCAACTTGAGAACTGTGCTTTTTGCCGTGGAAGCGAATCCCTAAAAAAATGTCATAAACAAAGCTGAGAAAATCTTTTCCCTTTAACAAACCGAGGGATTGGGGGGAGTCTTTGGCATCTAAAAGATGTTTAGTGGCATAGTAAGCAGGTTGATAGTTATACCAAGGAATAGAAGGCCACAAATGATGGATTAGGTGGTAGTTCTGCCCTAAGATCATAATGTTGAGAATGGGACTGGGATACACTCTGGCATTTTTCCAGCGATCGCGTTCCTGAAAAGGACGATGGGGCAAATAATCAAAAAATAGCCCTAGGGCAATTCCCACGACTAGCGCTGGTACAAACCAGAAGTTCATAATATAACCTAGGAAATTGTACTGGCAGGCCAAATAAATTACCAATCCCACGAATAATCGACTTAGAAACCATTCTAAAAGTTCGTACTTCCGCCACAACTTGCGCTTAAAGAAGAAGATTTCGTGATAGAAGAAACGGACAGCAATTAACCACAGGGGTCCCCCAGTGGAAACAAAATGATCGGGGTCATTTTCAGGATCGTTAACATGGGCATGATGTTGTAAATGCACCCTTGTAAAGACTGGAAAAGCAAAACCCAGCATCAATGCGCTACCATGTCCCAGAATTGCATTCATTAACTGGTCTTTATGAGCCACATTGTGGGACGCATCGTGAATAACTGTCCCAGACATATGCAAGGCGATCACATTGATCATAAAACAACACCATCCAGGCCATTCCCAAGCCCAATAACCGCAGGTAGAAATGATGATTAATACTACTGCCGTTAAAAACATCAAGAGCGTAGGGTTAATATCGCCGGGAGGCCCCATAAACTCTTTGGGAACTGTCAGGGGCTTCTCTACCTCCGACATCTTGGTATTTACTCCTTAGCTAACTAAATTTGCGGGAAACTTTCTCGGCTGAGATTTGGTCTAAAAGAAATAGGCGATTGGGTTTCCCAACCAGTAGTATACGATACCTGGGCAAAATCATAAATATTTGTGAAATTAGCTCATTTAATCGTCACGCCGCTGCCCATCAATCTCAGTTGCGGCTGAATTCAAGTTTTCATTTGCCAGCCTCCTTTGATGCACCTGCTTGTAAATTTGCTCCCATGAGGATTAGTTATATGCCAGTTCATCCCTATAAGTCTTACTTTCCGATTCAACGGTGGCGATCGCTCTCTGGGCAAGTTTTAGCTTTCAGCACTGTTAGTTTATCAGTTGTGGCGCTTTTGGCAAGTAGTGGCGCGATCGCCGCCGAACCAACTAATCAAACTCCTGGGGATGTTCAGGTAGATACCCAACCGGGGCAACCAGCCTCCACAGGTTCAGCGACTGATAATTCGGCACGGTTTACCTGCCACCTAGAGAAAGGCCAATATATGGTCATGTACCACCCCAAGAGCCAGCCCAATCAAACCTATCCTTGGGCAGTTCCTAGCGATATGGGCGGCGGTTGGACTGCTGAACGGCGCTGTAACGAGATTAGCAAACGCTTGGAAATGTACCGTCCCGATGGCTTACAGGAAATGCGGACGGGAGTTGAAAACGGTTATAATGTCGTTTGCGTGACTACCCAGAAAAATCCCGCCTGTCAAATTGTCTTAACTGTACCACCAGGACAAGATCCCCAAACTACTCGCGATCGCGTTTTCCAAAACTTAACCGTCGCTGACAGCGGACAAACTACGGAAGGGGTAAATACCCTCGTTAATGGCAGTCAGGGAGAGCAAGCTTTAAATCGGATTTTAGGCAATATTGGGTTATCGTCCCCCACTGGCAATCGGACAGCGGCAAGCCGTAACATTAATTTGCGGCCTTTCCTCGATCCTGCCGACGGTGGTACGGGTAGTAAGTTCTCTGGAGGAGTTCCAGCCAAACCAAATCCTCGGTTAAATCCCAACAACTTTTAAACTTCCACTGGTTCCCAGGGGGTGATGGGGTGATGGGGTGATAGGGTGATGGGGTGATGGGGTGATGGGGAGTTGGGGTGATGGGGTGATGGGGAGTGGAGAATTAGCAAGAACTCCTTTTATTCATAATTCCCTGTTCCCTGTTCTCTCTCCCTTTCTCCCTTTCTCCCTTTCTCCCCATCTCCCCATCTCCCTTTCTCCCTTTTAGGCTTCGTCTAAAGCGGCAATTCCAGGTAGTACCTTACCTTCCAACAACTCCAAACTTGCGCCACCGCCAGTAGAGATGTGGCTCATTTGTTCCGCCACGCCAACTTTTTCCACCGCTGCCACGGAGTCGCCGCCCCCAATAATTGTACTAGCACCTGTTTTGGTCAGGGCAGCTAAAGCATGGGCGATCGCATCCGTTCCCGCCGCAAACTTGGGAAACTCAAATACACCCATTGGCCCATTCCAGATTACCGTTTTGCAATCGGCTAGGGCAGCTTGGAATGTCTTCACCGCATCGGGACCAATATCTAAACCCATCCAACCATCAGGAATCGCTTCAATATTAACGATTTTAGACTCAGCATCCGGGGCAAAATTATCGGCTACCACCACATCTGTAGGCAGCAACAGGGCAACACCCCGCTCCTTCGCCTTAGCTTCCAAAGATTTTGCTAGTTCTAGCTTGTCTTCTTCCACTAAGGATTTACCCACGCTCAAACCGCGAGCCTTGTAGAAAGTAAAAATCATCCCGCCGCCCAGCAGCAGTTTATCGCACTTATCCAGCAGAGTTTCAATCACGCCAATCTTGCTGGAAACCTTGGAACCGCCCACAATCGCTGCCAAAGGACGTTGGGGGTGTTCAATAGCATTTTGCAGATACTGGAGTTCTTTTTCAATCAAATAGCCTGCTACCGAAGGTTTCAGGTAGTGGGTTACACCTTCCGTAGAAGCGTGGGCGCGGTGTGCCGTCCCAAAAGCATCATTAACATAAAAATCAGCATTGGCCGCCAGCTTTTTAGCAAATTCTGGGTCATTTGCTTCCTCTTCCTTATAGAAGCGGACATTTTCCAGCAGCAATACTTGCCCGTTTTGCATCGCAGCAACGGCGGTAGCCACTTCATCGCCAATGCTGTCATTAGTCTTAATTACTTCTTTCCCCAGCAACTCCGACAGGCGCTTGGCAACGGGGGTGAGGCGTAATTTCTCATCTACACCTTTGGGACGACCAAAGTGACTAACCAGAATCACCTTTGCGCCCTTACCAGTTAAATCTTGAATTGTCGGTAAAGCTGCGCGGATGCGGGTATCGTCGGTAATTTGACCAGCCTCATCCACAGGAACATTAAAATCTACCCGTACCAAGGCGCGTTTGCCCGCTACGTCTGATGCCAATAATTTTGCGACCGTTTTCTTCGACACAGGGTTAATCTCCGAATTGCTTATGATAGTCTCCACGCCTAGCAGCGTGCTGCTGGGGATCATTTTACCGAAAAATGAGGCTCAAACCTGAGACTTCTGGCATGGGGATATTCGTGGTACAATCGCTGGGTTAGCAGGAACATAAACGAAGCAGGATTTCGCCAGTAAGTGCTATGTTCAAAACTGTTTTGTTTCCGATCGACCAAAGCCGAGAATCTCGCGAAGCTGCCGACTTAGTGACCGCGCTGGTAAAAACTCACAACAGCAAGTTGATCGTGTTGTCGGTGGTGGAAACTCCCGGTGGGGAAGGAGAATTGCCCAAGGAAGCGGCGATGGCATCACCAGAAGCGATCGCCCAACTCTTAGAAACGGCTAAAACTCTGTTTGCCCAGCAAGGTATTCAGGCAGAAGTCATTGAACGGGAAGGGATTCCCGCTTTTATCATCTGCGATGTTGCCGATGAAATAAATGCCGATTTAATTATTATGGGTTGTCGAGGACTGGGTTTAACTGAAGAAGGATCTTCTGAAAGTGTCAGCAGTCGCGTGATCAATCTCTCCCCTTGCCCAGTGTTGATTGTCCCTTAATTTTGGGCATTTCACCGTCATGGCGCAACTTTCCCATTGCCAAAACCAACCAATTTCCCAAAATTGGGCAATCGCTCAACTGCCTGGAATCGCTGAAGAAGATTGTACCAAGTTGCGCGATCGCCAGATTGTCACTACTTGGCAATTGTTACAAAGAACCAAAACTGTCGCCGAAAAGCGATCGCTCGCCGCTGAACTCCATATCCCAGAAAGGTTAGTCAGTAAATGGGTGGCGTTGGCAGATTTAGCCAGAGTTCCCGGCGTGGACTGTCAATATTGCGGGATGTTGCTCCACGCGGGGATTATTTCCGTTGCCCAATTAACCCAAATTCCCGCTCGGAAATTACACCAACAATTATTGCGCCTAGTGGTGGCAACCTTGCAAAGTCCTGATTTATGTCCGGGAGTAGAAGAAGTGAGCCAATGGATTGAGCGATCGCGGCGGCTAGTGCCATTAGTCAACTGCCCCACCCACAAGGGGATGGGGCTTGTAACTAGGAAACAGAATTTCCTGAAACATCCGGGGTATTGAC
>CAKZHE010000186.1 GCA_936920195.1 uncultured cyanobacterium
TATTTGTTCGGCACTGGGTTTAATTCGGTAGCAGTAGGTTAGAATCATAGAACTATTATAGAACCGCTATCAGGATTTGCTTCGCTCAGTTAATGTTGTTGGCTTCAATTCCCCACCCATCAACCTTGTCGGGTATGATGGGCGACCCCTTGCATTTGGTTGGCGCTGCTATGTTTAAACAATGGCTTTTGATCTGGATAACAACCGCCATTGTGGGCTTTCTACCTGTCTGGTTTCCGCTAAACGTCCTTTTTCAAGCAATGTTTGGGCGGAGAATTGCGACTACTGCCGAGATGTCAATTGACCAGGCAAGACATTCCAACAACGCCAGCAAAGACCACAACGATCGCGTCACAATCGCCGCCACAATCCTGTATCTGAGCGGTACGGCTTGGTTTGCCTGGGTCGGAGCCAAGGGTCAATCCAAGCCACCGACACCTTGATATTTTGCAGATCCCCAAAACTGGCAAAAAGACATTTCAAAGGAACGAAGTCCTGCCTAAAACAACGTGGATTCGTTCAGTGTCCTTTTTGTAGCTAGGGAAGTACCTTAAAGGGTTGGCAATATTGCCAACCCTTCAAGGCTCAATTTGATTCGCAGGGGCTTTCTGTCAACATCAGAGCAATTATTTGTCGCGACTCAAAGTCAGCGTTCTTAACCTCCAGCGTTGCGTGTCCAGGGTTGCAGAAAAAGCTCAGATCGTTTTTTATTGCAGGCTTGAGCGCTTGCAATGCTCCCCTCAAGTATTTGACATTGCAGGCAGCATTGCCAGATTTGAGCATTTCGGTGATGACTGCCGACTGAGTACACTGCATACCATCTGAGTGCGACTCCAGTACAAATCCTTTCTGGTCAACCTCCCATCGACAAATCTTGTCACTTTCCAGGGCGATCGGCAAAACTCGCAGCAGGGCATCAGCGAGATTTTTGCCCGGAACCACGATCGCCATCCCCGGATCTTCCATTGGAGCAAGAAACTTTTCTAACTACGGATAAATCCCGGCCTGGGTTTTGCAGTTAACACTAAAACTGCTGCCATTGCAGTCAGAGCCGAATGCCAGGGATTCTTGTCCTACCCCCAAATAGAGCGATAGCGCTAGCGCGCTCGCAGAGCTTTGCGCCTCCGCCAACGCCAAGGTTTTCAGGGCGAAACCTGCGGCTCGTTGGGGTAACAGGCAGTTTACCTCAATCTCAGCCGGGGTTTTGCACCAAGCCAACGCTTTGCCGTTGGTGGCAGCAAGTTGCAGGTATGCGCCATCGGCTTGCAATTTTACGCAGTGCAACGTTCCTTGGGACTCTTGACTAGCTGCTGCCCAAATCACCGCCTGGAGAGCAGCGCTAAACTTGGCTAAATCCATTTCCCCGATTCTGTCGGGTATGGGCATCAGTTCGGGATACTCTGTGGCGGCAAAGCCACTGATTCGATAGCGCATACCTACTGAGGCAATTTCTAAGCAATCTGCATCGATGCTAAATTCAACCTCTGCCGACGGGAAACGAGAGAGCAAGTTATTCAGGAGTAGCGGAGAGACGGCGATAGCGCCAACCGTTGACTTGATGCTTGGAATTTGCGCTCTCAATTCAAAGCTGAGGTTGGTGAATGATATCTGCACAGAATTCTCGGTAAAGCTCAATAGCAAACAATTGAGAATTGGGTGCGTTTTGCACCGTGGCATTTCGGCTGCCAAGCGAACGAACTTCTGAAATTCCTTGAACTGGTCTGCGTCAAGGGTGGCAAAGTTTTGAACTGGTGCTGTCTCTACAGTTGGCTCCTCAGTTGACTCCTCTAGCGCTGGAATTTCCAATGTCATTGGCTGTTTATCCGGCTCTGCAACTACTAATTCTGAAGCGGACTTGTCGATCCAAATTAGGCAGGTATTTACCCCCGTGGATCTATCGCTCTTCTTGAAACTGCCCTCTGGTAATTGCTCCCAATTTCCCCCAACTGATTCTAGCCAGTCCCGAAACTCAACAAACTTTCTGGTCTGGTTAAACGTCCAACTAGGGCTAGAAATAGACACCAACTTTCCCCCAGGCGCGAGGCAATCAAAAGCCCGTCGGATATGCAAGCAGTCCTGTCCGTCTTCAAACGGTGGATTCATCACTATCCGGTCGAACTGTCGCTCTGGGGCGAACTTCAAGAAATCGTCACCAACCAGGCTAAATCCTTTGAGCTTCAGAATCTTTCGCAAATTCCAATCAACTTCCAGGCATTGAATTTGGGCTTCCGGGCAAGCGGTTCGTATGGCCTCTGCTAAATTCCCTTTGCCAGCGCTAGGCTCCAGAACTAAATGTCCTGGTGCAATATCCGCCAATTCAACAATTCGACTAGCAAGATTAGCCGGGGTAGGGAAATAGCCCGGAATCTTGCACCCAATCAAGTCGTTTTCTAGGCGATTTATTTGAACTTTCGCCGGATCTTCTGGCGGTAGCGCCCCTAACTCTAGCAGGGCTTTCAAAGCGGCGATCGCTGTTTCGGCAGAATCAATCCCGGCGATATCCAGAGTCTTGCGCCAGTCTGCATAATGCTGCCCCCGCCAAATCTTAGCGATTTCTTCCCCTGTCCAATTTTTGCCAGAGGGATTCCAGCCTTGACTATGCAGCGTAGCCAAAATCTCCAGCGCTTTTTTGGACTGCACCTTTGCCAACACTGGTGGCATCCCTGAATCCCAGGCATCAGCCAGGGCATTAAGCCAGATCTGAATCTGCTGAAGTTTCCGCCCATCTGACCGCATAGATTCAGCGATGCGAATTCGGCGGCGAGTGGGATTCTGGCTAGCGATCGCGGGGGACAGTTTCTCGTCAATTTGCTTTTGCATTCCAGTAGAGAGCGATCGCAATTTTGCGGCTTTATTTGGGTCAATCATCATTTTTCTCCTAGTTTCGAGGTTTGCCAGCATTTAAAAAACAGCCTTACTAGCTGGCGGAGCAAGGCCGTCAGAATCTATTTCCGGGACTTCTTCAATTCCTTTTTCACGGCGGCAGCGTACCGATCGAAGGACTGCCGCCAATTCTTGAGCGCTGCTGTTAATCGGGCTGGTTCCCCGGCGGCGATCGCGAACTGGTACTCTTTGTCTGCGTCCAAAAACGCTTGCTTCAAATCTTCGGTGGGCTTCATCCTGTCTCCTTTAGGCGGCTGATAGCAGGTCTAGGTCGGCGGTGGGCTGCTGTGCTGCGGCGATGGCTTCAATCCAGGTCTTCTTGAAGCGCTTGTCGCCTGCGGGTCGCCCAATCCCAATCTCCTTGGCGAGGTCTTTCAGTTGCTGCATCTTCATGTCTTCGAGGCGGACGGGCTTGCGAGCTGGGACTAAGCGTAACTGCGGCTTCTGCCCCAGGTACTCTTGCAAGCTTCCCCAGCCGAGGTCTTGCAGCACTCGGTAGCAGTGCTTACAAACGCCTGTACCGAAGGCTTTCTTAACTTCGGCGTAGTCGGGGCATTCGCAACTTACGCCTTTCTTCGTCGTTACCTTCCACCCGCTGCCTTTCTTCGGGTTGTACACCTCATACACCCCTGAAAAAACGGGCTGGGACTGCAACCCTTCTGCTCCGCTCTTCCGGAAGGCGATGAACTGGTCTAGCATTTGCTTGGCGGTAGCGATAACTATCTGTCCCTTGACTTGCGCTCTGACTTCTGTCCCGACTTCAAAACTTTCAATCTGTCCGACTTTGCATCCAGTGACTCGACCAAATGCGGACTTGCTGAAAATCAACTTCGATATCAATTCTGTGTTCTGGGCTAGCATCATCTTTCTCCTGGTTCCGAGGTTCTATTTTTGGTCTATACCTTGATCGTCTTCGATTGCGCCGTGCTGTCAACCTTTTGCATCTCAATTTTCTATCTGAATTTCAACTCGAATTCAGTCAATTCTATCTAGTGCATTTATCGATCCATATCCGCAATTGAGCGGTTAAAAACAGCATCTAAATCAGCCAATGATGGGCTATATTAACGGTTCAAATTAGCGACTTTACCGCTCAACTGCGGAACTATCAATTCAACAAACAACAAGCGAGGCGGTTGCAACCGCCTCGCTTTCTATCTTCTGACCTTTCTATCTTCAACCTGCCAGTTCGTCGAGTAACCGACTCAAGTCCTCTCCGTTTTCTACCGATGCTGCTAGGCTAGCAGTCCAGCCACCATCGTAGTCTTTGCCGTGGATCTGGGCAACACCGAAGGACTTCAGCCCTTTGGCGACTGCGTACTTCATTGCTTCTTCCTTGGATGCAAAGGCGATCGTTCTTTGACCGCGATTCCAGAACTTACCTTCGGGACTGAAAATTACGAATTGAGCTTCCATCTTTCTTTCTCCGATTTCGAGGTCTATACTTGTCTATACTCTTATTCTCGATCTGTACATTGCTCCAGTCAACCTTTTGCAGATGATCTTTCTATCTAAATTTCAACTCAAATACAAGCAATTCTATCTGGTACATTTATCGATTCATATCCGCAATTGAGCGGTCAAAAGCAACACCTAAATCAGTTAATAATGGGCTGTATTGACGATTCAAATTAGCGGCTTTACCGCTCAACTACGAAACTACCAATTCAGCAAACAGCAAAACAGCTAATACGCGGTAATACTTCTGTACATAGTATTAAGCGCCTCAAATACTCGGCGATCGCCGTTTGGCATATCTGGGTGATACTTCATGCTTAATTTGTGGTACGCCTTTTTAATATCGTCTTTGGTGGCGACTTGAGGATCTAAACCAAAGACTTGCCAGGGCTTGAAATACTTCAGCACATCAACCCCATTGATAGCGGTTGGTCCGGTGGCATTCTTTTCACTAGGGATAACACCAACCAGCCTTCGATATAGTTTTTTCCAAGTTTCCGGATCTTTCATGTCCGGCTTATCCATGCCATCTGTCGCCATCCTGAATGACCCAGACTTTTTCAATTCTTGGACTGACGAGACATTGAAATAACTATAAATTCCATCCTGAATTAGCTTCATTTCTGGATCTGCGCCTAACGCTGACTTGCCGCCTTTAGCGCTACCCTTAGCTGTCTTACTACTTCCTGCCACAGCGATCGCCTATATGTTTGATTGCAGAATCACCGCACGGCAAAGAAGGGTTGGCAATGTTGCCAACCCTTGCACCTTGTATCTTAGAAGAAGTGGTAGACCGTCCGCCCCTTGGTCTTCAAAGACCGCTTTGTAGCATGGGTCACCACGA
>CAKZHE010000187.1 GCA_936920195.1 uncultured cyanobacterium
ATGCAATAGAAAACCGCAGCAAGTCAGATAATCAGAGCTTGTGGGGATTTTCTTAATGCACCATTTTAGCTGAAACATTCCACTACTACTCAGAAACTGTATGAACGGAAACCCGCTATAATCAAGGCATCTCTAGGCGGAAGACAGTCCCTAACTACTGATGTTCCCCTATCTCAAGCCCCGGCATTAGCTGGTCTTTTGGTCAACACTATGGCGGCAGTACCCTTGCCGTATTCTTAAAGATGGTTTTTAATTGGTTCCGTCGCCAGTTCAGCGACCGTTCTGAAGCGCCCCAGGAAGAAGAAAAAAATCAGCCCCCAGAACCACCCGTAGAAAAGGCGGTGGAGTCTGCGCCAGAGCCGGATGTGGCAGCAGATTATCTGAGTTGGGCAAAGGCAGCTTATAAAAATATTCAGGAACGGCAACAGACTGAAACGGTAGAGGCGGCGGCGGAACCGGAAGTAGAAGCAGAGCCTGAAGTTGAGGCTGTAGAAACATCAACTCCAGAGGCAGCGGAGCAGGTTATAGAACCAGAAGCGATCGCCCCCTCTGAGGAGCTAGAAGCGAATCTGGAAAGTGTTTTGGCTGAAGTTGAAGTTGCAGCAGCAGAATCCACTCCAGAGCCTGTTTTAGCGCCAACTGAAGCTGAAGAACCAGTTGCCGAACCACCGACTGAGGTCAAAATCCCAGAGACAGTTGTTCTTGCTGTTGAACCAGTAGCACCAGAATTAGAAGTCCAAGAGGAACCAATTCCGGCAATCACCGAAGTATCGGCAACGGTTCCAGAAGTAGAATCTGCTGCCCCACTGCCTTTTTGGGCGCGGGATGACCGTCAAGAGCGCTTGGAACGCCTGAAAGCCACTGCTATTGAGCCAGAAGAACCTGTGACTGCTACTGCCCCAGCAGCAGCTACAGCGACTGATGAAACCATTACCCCAGTGCCGGGACTAGAATTTGATGAGGGCTTTTTGTGGTCGGCGGAAGTTTTGGCAGGCCAAGGTAGAAAACCGGAAGATGTCTCTTTCGCAGAAATTAGCTGGTTAAAACGGTTGCGGCAAGGATTGGATAAAACCCGCCGCAGTTTAATTAATCAGTTAAAATCCATTGTTGGTCAAGGTCCCCTAAATCAAGATGCGGTGGGGGAAATTGAGACGCTGCTGTTACAAGCCGATGTCGGCGTGGAAGCGGCAGAGCAAATTATTGAAAAATTGCAGCAAAGATTGCGAGAAGAAGTATTACCGCCAGAAGAGGCGATCGCTTACCTAAAACAAATTCTCCGGGATATGCTAGATCAACCCTTAAAAGGGAATTATAGTGCCAATTTTGCCCCGGAAAAAGAGACTTTAAATATTTGGTTGATGACGGGAGTCAATGGCGCGGGTAAAACTACCACCATTGGCAAAATTGCCCATTTAGCCCAACAATCTGGCTATAAATGTTTGATTGGAGCCGCTGATACTTTCCGCGCCGCCGCCGTGGAGCAAGTGAAAATTTGGGGACAACGGAGTGGCACGGAAGTAATCGCTAATCCGGGAAAAAATACTGACCCGGCAGCGGTGGTATTTGATGCGATCGCGGCTGCCCAAGCTCGCCATACAGAGTTACTATTAATTGATACGGCGGGGAGGCTACAAAACAAGAAAAACTTAATGGAAGAACTCAGTAAAATTCGGCGCGTAGTCGATAAAAAAGCTCCCCAAGCCAAAGTTGAATCTTTGTTGGTTTTGGATTCTACCCTTGGTCAAAATGGACTTCGGCAAGCCCAAGTTTTTGCCGAAGCAGCTAAACTGAGTGGGGTAGTTTTAACTAAGTTGGATGGCACAGCTAAAGGTGGCATTGCCTTAGCCGTAGTCCAGCAATTAGGATTACCAATTCGGTTTATTGGGGCAGGAGAAGGGATTGAAGATTTGCGTCCTTTTTCTAGTTATGAGTTTGTGGAAGCACTCCTCAGCGGCTAAATATTAGGTGATATCATGTCCCGGCGATTGCCCACTATCAAAGTGCTTGGACTTCTATTAAACTGGTTCCCAGGCAGAGCCTAGACTGTTGACTTTGTACCTTTTTATGGGCAGGACTTACGCAGTTGATCTGTATATAGCGTTTATGGTGCGTTACGCTGCGCTAACACACCCTACTAATAGAGGTGTTGCGTAAGTCCCGATAGGGTTTCTGTTCATGCAGTTTATGGTCTGTTTACTCGTTCCCAGGCTCTGCCTGGGAATGCCCATTGAGAGGCTCTGCCTCGCTTTGTCATCCGCGAGGCAG
>CAKZHE010000188.1 GCA_936920195.1 uncultured cyanobacterium
AGTCTACCCGCTACACGTAAACTGTAACATCTTGGGAACAGGGAACAGGGAACAGGGAACAGGGAATAAAGGGAATAGGGAATCTACTCGTTTTAGTAATAATGGGATTATGGCATTCTGTCGGTTGGCAAAGTCCGCCGATAACGCAGCGCGGCGACAGCCATAGGCTAGGTCTTGAACGCTACACTCTGTTTTGCTCAGGATGACAATAAGTCTCTGCGGAAGTCGGGGAAATGATTAAATTAGTAGAGTGCGAAACCTGCGATCGCCTCATTCCCTATTATTCCCGATTCCCGATTCCCTGTTCCCTGTTCCCTGTTCCCTATTCCCGATTCCCGATTCCCTGTTCCCTGTTCCCTATTCCCTGTTCCCTTGACTCTCATGCCTGATAACTCCACTGCCATTAGCTCCGCCGTTCAGCGACTCTACGATACCTACCCCTTTCCCCCAGAACCTTTGCTGGATAATCCGCCTCCTGGTTATAACTGGCGCTGGAATTGGCTCGCCGCCTATAACTTCTGCACGGGACAAAAACCTGCACGGCAGGATGTGCGAATTTTAGATGCTGGCTGCGGTACTGGGGTGGGAACAGAATATCTAGTTCACCTCAATCCCCAGGCACAAGTGACGGGAATTGATTTGAGTGCTGAGGCGCTGGCGGTGGCTAGGGAGCGCTGTCGCCGTTCGGGGGCAAATAGGGTGGAATTCCATCATCTCAGTTTGTACGATGCGGCACAACTGCCAGGAGAATTCGAGCTAATCAATTCTGTGGGGGTGCTGCACCATTTACCAGATCCCATTCGGGGGATTCAATCTTTGGCGGCAAAGTTGGCTCCCGGAGGTTTGATGCACATTTTTGTTTATGCTGAGTTGGGACGCTGGGAAATTCAGTTGATGCAAAAGGCGATCGCACTTCTCCAAGGTAGTCAGCAGGGGGATTATCGGGATGGGGTAAAGGTAGGCAGACAGATTTTTGCGGCTTTGCCAGAAAATAATCGGTTAGTCAAGCGGGAAAAAGAACGTTGGTCTTTAGAAAATCATCGGGATGAATGTTTTGCGGATATGTACGTTCATCCCCAAGAGATTGATTACAATATTGAGACGCTATTCCAACTGATTGATGCTTCGGGATTGGAGTTTGTGGGGTTTTCTAATCCGCAAATTTGGCAAATTGGCAGATTGTTGGGGAAAAATCCGGAATTAATTGAACGGACGAAAGGATTAAGCGATCGCGAGTTGTACCGTCTCATTGAAATCCTCGATCCTGATAATATCACCCATTACGAATTTTTCTTGGCGCGTCCTCCCCTCTCCAAAGCTGATTGGAGTGGCGATGAGACTTTATTAGCTGCCATTCCCCACCGTCACCCTTGTATGGAAGGTTGGCCTAGCCTATGCCTATTTAATTACGATTACCAAATTGTCAATTTATCGGCGGATGAATTAGAGTTTTTACAAAGGTGCGATAGTAACTCCTCTGCCGAATCTCCCAAAACCGTCGCCGAGATTTTAGTTGAGATGAAATTGGATTTATGGACAGTGCGATCGCTCCTCAAACAACAACTTATTTTATTGAGTAGTTGATAGTGGTTGTTAGTTTTTCTTTACCTCCTGTTGAAGTTAGCCATACAATGGGAAAACCTCGATTCGACAGAATAACAAAATAGTGCATTGATGAAGATGTCGCATCTAATAACAGGTATCAGACAATCAGAAAATCTTGTAACCCACATTCCGCAGATCTGATGGCAATGACTGGGACTTTTGAAAAGTCCCAGTCATTGCCAAACTTTTTTACCT
>CAKZHE010000189.1 GCA_936920195.1 uncultured cyanobacterium
GTCTAGCCCTTTATACCGTTTCTTGGTGTAGCCTTTAGCAATCGCATCAGCCGATTGTTTCACCTTAGTCCAGAGGGTTTTGTAGGTAGCAGATACTTGTCTAGGAACATTGCAAGCCATTTGCGCTCCCAGCCCAAATCGCACCCGCAATTCCTGATAAACCGCCTTCTGCAACTTAGTTCCATTGCTGGTCTTTCCCGCATCAAAAGCGACTTGTGAAGTGTAATTCAAAGCGTCACGATAGGCTAAAGTAGTCTGAGATACCAAAGCTTTTTGCTCGGTAGTTAGATTTAGTTTTAGCTTGGCAGTGATTACTTGAGGCATTATCTTCACGAACTCTGGCCTTATTGTATGTCGTGAGGATAGAAAAAGCCAGGGGTCGAAGCCCGGAACTTGTTCGTTCATCGACCACCCCCGTGTTTCGCCGAGATCTGCGATTGTCGGTTGGTTTGGGGGTGGATCTCTTCACTCGCATTCCTCCCGCCGCTCACCTGGGTACAGGTAGAGCGGGGGACTCCTGCTGGTCTAGTTGAATTCAAAAATCAAAATTTTTGCTTAATTTTTGAATTATTATGCCCCATATTGCTGTCCAAGATCGGCTAAAAACATGGCGGCTGTGGTCTGACGGATGACTTTGCCCGCCCGAATGTGCCAGCCTAGACAAGATTGGGGAGACTGCCACATTTCCAAATGCTCCTGGGGAGGATTGGCATAAAAACTATCCTCGCCACTACCCAACAGTGCGGAACTCCAGTGAGTAAAGTAGTCATGACTAAGGCGGTGAATCGGGAAATTTCCCCCTAGGGGGACTCCCCAACCATCAATGGCAAAGAAAGCGCCCACTTTGCCTCCCTGTAGCTGCCATCCCCAAGCGGCTCCGATTGCTCCCACTACCCCAGCACTGAAGCTAATCACAATTACTGGTCGATCGATCCAATTATGGGCGATCGCTTGCTCCTGCCAAAATTGTAAAATATGCGTTGCTGAGTAAGCTGGGCGATCTTGAGCGGGGAAAATCGCCACCTCTGCTAACCAACAATGATATGGGGAATTCTGATAATTTGGGTTGGGGATGAAACCAACTGCTGCCCGTAACTCAGCGAGGAAACTGAGTGTTAATTCAGGAGGGTGATACCCTGGACAAAGGATAACTGCCATTTTTGACTATATTGAGAATTTATTGCTTGACACTCACCGCTCGGCAAGGGTAATTCTTGGTTGAATAATTATAGGACTTACGTTGATGCAGGGAAAATGGCAGTTGCTGCCATTGCCAGAATAACCTCAAGAGCAAAAAAACCATGGCACTAATTCTAATTGTCGAAGATGCCCAAGTGACTCGGCGGATGATTGGCAAGATTTTGCTGGCAGAAGGGCATACTCTCCTAGAGGCGAGTAATGGTCGAGAGGGGTTGGAAATTGCCCTAGAACGTCACCCTGACTGCATCCTCTTAGATCTATTAATGCCGGAACTGGAAGGACAGGAAGTGCTAAAGGAATTACAGGCAAGGAATGTGGGAATTCCGGCTATTGTCTTGAGTGCGGATATTCAGGAAACGACGCGACAACAGTGTTTAAACTTAGGAGCGATCGCTTTCCTTAATAAACCACCTAAAGCCGGAGAAATCAATAGTGCCATTCAAAAAGCCCTAAATTTCCGGCAGGAGAACGCTTTATGAATCTCACGCCTAGCCAACTAGATATTTTACAAGAAATTATTAACATTGGCGTGGGGCGGGCAGCTAATGTCTTAAATGAGATGATTGCGGCTCACATTCGCTTGCAAGTTCCGGCGATTAAAGTTCTCTCCCGTCTCGACATCAAACAGGAATTATCTGCCAGACTGCGATTAGAACCCATCTCTTCGGTGCGATTGGGTTTTACAGGTACGCTGAGTGGTAATGCTCATCTAGTATTTCCCACCGACAGTGCCTCCAAATTGGTAGCAATTTTAACTGATGAAGAAATTGGGACTCCCGACCTAGATGCCGTCAAAATTGGGACATTAACTGAAGTTGGTAATATTGTGATTAATGGAGCCATTGGTTCTATTAGCAATCTCTTAAAACAGCAATTGCGGTATTCTATGCCCGCCTATATTGAAGGCAGTATTGAACAACTTTTAACTAATGGTAGCTCTAGCATCAATGCCACCATCCTCTTAGCTCAAACTCGGTTTACCATCGATCAATTGCAAGTTGAAGGTGATATAATTTTGTTCTTTAACCTGGGTTCTTTTGACATTTTGTTAACTTCGATTGAGCAGTATTATGGGGAATGCTAATGAACGACATCCAACTACTAGAGGATAAGTTTGTTCTGCTCGACAGCATTCCAGTCGGCGCTTGCATTTTACAAGAAGATTTTACGGTGGTTTTTTGGAATAAATGCCTAGAAGAATGGACGCATATTCCTAGTTGGGAAATTATTGGGGGTAATATTGGTACTTATTTTCCCCACCTGATGCAGGCCAAATATTTTAGCCGTTTCAAACAAATTTTTGAAGGCGGACCGCCGACAATTTTCTCTGCCCAACTGCATAAATATATTATTCCGGCTCTGTTGCCTAACCAACAATTTCGGATTCAGCACGCTACTGTCACCCCGATTCCCAGATTGAATAATCGAGGATTTTACGCGCTGTTAGTAATTCAAGATTTAACTGAACTGACTAACCGGATTCAAGATTATCGGTTAATGCGGGATCAGGCATTGGCAGAAATTAAAGAACGCAGGCAAGCGGAGGCACAATTGCAGCAAAAAACCCGGGAACTAGAACAACGAAATCTAGAACTTACCCACCTGAGAGCAATGAACGATCTCTTGCAATCTTGTCTGACAATGAAAGAAGCTTATCCAGTGGTGAGCCAATCGATGGCCAGATTATTTCCGGATTTACAAGGCGGATTGTTTATAATTGACCGCGATCGCCAATTACTTGAATCCGTTGTCACTTGGGGGGATAACAACCAGATTAAAACCCAGTTTCTCGCCCACGAATGTTGGGCGTTACACCAAGAAAAAGCCCATTTTGCTACCAGCCAAGAATCTAGTTTATCCTGTCAGCACCTGCACGTTCTGGGGACTGAATATGGTTGCATTCCTATGATGCTACATGGGGAAGTATTGGGCGTGCTGCATTTGAGTTGTCCCCTCGCAGAGCAATTAACCGAGGCGCAACAATTGCTGGCAGTGACGGTGACAGAAAATGTTGCTCTAGCTTTAGCCAACCTGAAATTACGGGAAACTCTCCAATACCAAAGCGTTCGCGATCCGCTGACGGGGTTATTTAATCGTCGTTATATGGAAGAATTTTTAAATCGGGAAACCCATCGCGCCCAACAAGAGCAGCATTCTTTGGGCATAATCATGGTAGATGTGGATCGGTTCAAGAATTTTAATGATGCTTTTGGACATGAGGCTGGCGATCGCATCCTCCGAGAGTTAGCATTGTGTTTACAAAGGCAGCTGCGGGGATTAGATATTGCTTGTCGCTATGGTGGTGATGAATTGTTGCTGATTTTGCCAGAAACATCGTTAACTGAGACTTGGCAGCGAGCCGAAAAACTCCGCGCCGAAGCAAAAAATCTCAAAGTTTGGCATCGCCAACAATTTTTGGGCGCGATCGCCCTATCCTTGGGAGTAGCCTGTTTTCCCGAACATGGACTCAAAAGTGAAGCGGTTCTGCGAGCGGCGGATGCGGCACTGCTGCGAGCCAAGAAAGAGGGACGAGATCGAACTATTGCGGCATCATAAAAATTCAGGAGGTAAAATCTGATGAATTACAAATTGCTGATTCCCCTTTGCCTTGCGACTTCCCTAGTGACAGGATATCCCGTTGCGATCGCTGAACCTGAACCAATTGCACCAATGGCAGCGGCATCCCAATCTGTCTGGAGTCGTTTTTCTCCACCAGAAGGCGGTTTCAGTATCTTGATGCCAGGAACTCCAGAAGAAACCAATCAAAATGTTGGGACAGAAGAAAAACCATTGATTTCACGAGGGTTTAGCTCTATCCGAGAAAACGAGGGAATCTATCTAGTTGGATATAATGATATACCTGAAGAGGAAAGGTCTAATCAGAAGAAACTTAAAGCTATGCTTGATAGCATTCCTCAAGAATTTGCTAAAGGATTTAAGGGTAGATTAGTTAACCAAAAAAATATTACTTTAAATGGCTATAAGGGCAAAGAGTTTAAAATCCAAGATTCCCAAGGTTTTGTCTTTAGAGGCAGAGCATATTTAACCAACAATCGCTTATATTTAATTGGAGTATTAACTACCAAAGAAAGGTATTTGCGAAGAACTATTCCGGGCTTTTTAAATTCGTTTCAAATTGGGGATTCCAGAGGAACTACCCAAGTCGGAAACACCACAGCCAATCCCAAACCAACGATATCTCCAGAAACCCTAAATTCGCAACTGCAATTGGCTGTCTGCACTCAAAATTGGGTAGGTGCAATTACTATCGTCGATCGAATGCTCGCAGTTAGCACTCTTGAGAAAGAATTCCGGAGTCAGTTATTAGCCTATCGACAAAGATTGCAGGGTTTTGCTAGTTCTGGAACGGTTGTTCCCGCCGAAGCGTTGCCCGGTTGTTCTCCAGGTGGTCAAAAAAAGCCTTAATTGCTAAAATTTAATCCAAGGCGATCGCCTACATTTTTGACAAAGATCGCGGTACAATTATCTGTCAGCAACGCGGTTTATTCAAAACTACTGTGACTGAATTAGCAATTACCGAAATTGTGGATGTACAGATGGAAGTTTTGGGCTGGGAAGGCAATAATAATGCTTCTAGGCAAATCATTTTGGTTTTCAAAGGTGGTAAAACTTGGTTTTTAAAAACTTCCCGCACCGCCACCTCGAAAGATCAAGCTAGCACAGTTGAAGTAATTCGAGACTTTCTGCACTTACCGCCTAGAAAATCTTGAATATTAGCAGCTTTTTGTCATATTAAACCCACCACAGGAGGAGCCAATTGGAGCGATCGCTGAAAGGTTTTGATGGCATCGACGTGATTCGCCATCTTGATACAGTCTAACAACGCCTCCAAGTTGATTCCCGGTACTTCTTCGCTCTGAGCAATTCTTTCATAATGTAATTGGTTGCCCTCTCTCCGCAGATGATAGATTGCCAATACCCCATCCTCCCAAAACCAGACTTCACTAATTTTCAGACGCTTGTAGGCTTCCAGCTTATTGATCCCACCGCTGGTAAAAACTACTTCAATGGCTAAATCGGGACGCGATCGCCCTGGAGCTAGTTTATAGGATTTGTCGGCCTCTCGCTTCACCGATTCACCTTCACTTTCCAGTGTTGTCGATCCAGTTGGGGTAAAATCAAATCCTGCTGCCAGCAAGTAAAGTTCCAGCAATGCGCCAAGCCTTTCTTTGACTGTTTCGTGAGGTTCACCGGGCATCTGTCGAATCTCCAATATGCCATCCAAAAAAGAGAGTCGATATCCTGGACGATCTAGCAATTGCTCAACCGTTTTGAACTCTTGCCAAGTTAGTCTCTGAAATAAGAATGGGGTTTGATTTTTCGGTTTAGTTAAAGTTGGCATTTCCGTCAAATCTTCTCCTAACTAGCTCGCATTTAAAAACAACTAATCAGATTTTAGACGGCGGCTCCTAACAAACAAGTACCAGTTAAATTGGCTCCAGTCAAGTTAGCTCCCGCCAGTTCCGCACAAAGTAAATTTGCCCCAGTTAAATTAGCTCCAGCTAAATTTGCCCCTTGTAAATCCGCTTCTTCTAAATTGGCTTGATTGAGCAAGACTCCAGTTAAATCGGCATAACTCAAGTCAGCACCGAGGAGATTTGCTCCCGTTAAATTCACCCCCCGCAAATCAGCCCCCCGCAAGTCTGCACCCTGCAAATTGCCATTGGTTAAATTAGCGCCGCTTAAAAAAGCTCCGGCAAAAGATGCCTGAATTAACTTGGCTGTCATTAGGTTAGCGCCTCGCAAATTGCTCCCCCGAAGATCGGCTCCGGTTAAGTCAGCTTGCATCAGATTAGCACCCAAAAGATGAGCGCGTAAATCAGTGCCAATTAATTGCGCCGCCATTAAATTGGCCCCTTCTAAATGCGCCCTTTCTAAGTTGGCGCGGCTGAAATTGGCTCCCGTTAAGTTGGCTCCAGCGAGATTAATTCCTCGGAGATCTGCCCCTACAAAATCAGCATCTTCTAGATCTGCACCGGGCAAACACTTGATTTTTCCATCGCGAATAGCATTAAGTTCCATAAATATAATTCCGGTTGGCTTCAGCGGTGTGGATTTCAGCAGCTTGGGGCGTATCAAGTAACCAGATTCCAGAGGTAATTTTGGGGGGAGCAATGGGCAAACTTAAGCCTTGCTGCATTCCCATGACTAATAAAGTCAGTGTTTCTACTAATTTTGGTTCCCAGCGATCGCCTGCTTCTGTCTGACATTCCCCTAAAGCCTGCTGCCAAATTTCCTGGGGAGGAGAATTGGGCAACTCTTGGGCAAATTGGTTGACAAGACGATCGAAATGTGCTATTAAACCTAAAATGCGGGATTCTAGGGGGATGGCTTCTCCAGCAATGCCAGCGGGAATACCCTGACCATTCCACCACTCGGTTTGATGGGTAATAATATGGGCGATCGCTTGCAGTCTAGGCATCCGTCGTAGGGCTTGTACCTCCGAGACTAGGGAGCAACTGGGAAAGGGGGAAACTACTAAATTTTCAGTAATTGGTAAGGCGACTAAACCATGCAACCAGCCAGCTAGTTTTAACCGCTTTAATTGCCAAGCGGGTAAATCCAGCATTTGCCCCATGACTTCAGCTAGGGCAGCTACTTCCGAAGTTGCCATCGGGTTGCCCGTGCTGACGAGTTCAATCAATTGTGCCATTCGCACAAAGGCTTGTAACTTATTGGAAACTAAATTAACATCTAGGACTGGTTGTTGGGCGGCGGCGACTTCGGGATGTTGGTTAGCAATTAAATCTTCTTGACTAATTTGGAGATAATCAACTACTCGCGAGACAATCCCGCTCAAGTCTTCTGGTAAAGGGCTATCGCCAGCGGCGACAATATCTTTAACTTGGGCGGTTAGAGTTTGCTGGAGCGAGGGGTTATATTTACCAATGTGGGCGATCGCTAGTTCGACAATTTCCTGGACTAAGGCTGGCTCAAAAGTCCAAAAGCCGTAAAATTTTCGTTCTAAATCCGTTTTTGGTAGCCCTGCTGCCCCATAATCGCTAGGGGATAATTCCTGGCACAACACCATTGCTGTATAGGTGGGGGAAAGAATAATTAAATGCCATTCCTGCGCCACTGGATCGGTAGGATCGAGATCTACTAGGGCAACATTGGCAAGTTGGCTAGTAGAATGTTCAAAAAAACCACTTTCTGCCGCCGCCATAATTACCACTTGGCGAGATTCGGCAGCCAACTCCTGATAGCGCTCTGCTTCTTGCAAATACCACTTGCCCCGTTGAAAAGCGGCAATGACTAGGGGTTGGCTGTGGGAAGATAAAATACTATCTTCCAAAGCATGACACAACGCTACGAGGGTATTTTTATAGTAAACCCCAAAACGGAGCGGTCTGGGACTTTGTTCGTGAGCGATCGCTAACTGTTGAAGAATTGAGCCTGGTAACATTTTTTAAAAAACTTTGCAATTAAATTGTTGAAAATTGATTAGCGGCTAACTCCTACCAATTGTTTTTCCTTACTTTCAATGGGAGCCGAAAGCGCCTCTTCCAAATCAGCCTTTCCTAATCTGGCTTCTAGAATATTCATCACTTCTCGCCCAAAATCTTGCGGATTTTGTTGCCAAGCTTGCAAGCAAACCTCTCCCAAGAAAGAACCCAAGGGTTCCGGATTCCAGAGTAATTTTTTCGCTGTCCAAGGCATAATACTCATGGGATTATAACCAGGTTTGAGAATCTTTTGGTCAAAGGCGTATTGTTCTAGATGGGTGTGGGGTTGCAAACCGATAAAAAAGATCGCTGGTTCTACTTTATCGGCTCCGAAAATCTGCTCTAACTCCCGGTGATAGGCAATGGTTTGGCGAATGGTTTCTGGACGTTCGTCAATTACATTAAAGGAGTAATTTACGGAGACAACATCGTTAAATCCCGCCGCTTTCAAATCCCGACAATTAGCTAAAACCGTCCGCAAATTATAACCCATCCGCATTTTGCGAACTAATTCCTGAGAACCGCTGGTAATCCCAATTTCAAAGTAATTCATCCCCGTTTTCACCATCAAATCGCATAACTGCGGGGTGAGATTGTCTGCCCGGATATAGGCTGCCCAATGGATATCTTTCATCCCCGCTGCCAGGATTTTTTCCAGTAATTCAATGGCATCGTCAATAAACTTCCGTGCCGGGATAAATTGCGCGTCGGTAAACCAGAAATTGCGAATGCCCCGATTGTAAAGTTGGCGAATTTCTGCGACGACTTCATCAGCGGGATTAATTCGGACTTGTTTGCCTTCAATGACTGTATAAATGCAGTAACAACAGTTGTGGGGACAACCCCGTTTAGTTTGCACTCCCACATAGAAATCTTGGCTTTCTAGATAATAGGAGAAACTAGGCCAAATGGTGCTAATATAATCGTAATTGCAAGCAGTTTTTTCGATGGGAGCAGGGACTTCATGGACTAGGCGATCGCGCGGTTGAGTTTTTCCTACCACATAACAACGTTCTGTCCCAAAATCTTCTCCTTTCAATAATTTTTCTAGCAATACCTCCCCTTCCCCCACGGAAACAATTGTGCCATTGGGCAAGCTTTTACCCAACTGTTCGTAAAATACACTGACAGCCCCACCACCAACTACTGTTCGCACTTCGGAGTTATATCGGCGAGCGCGGTTGAATCCTCGTTTAATTAATCCTAAGTTGCGCCACAACTCTGTATAGTATGCTGCCGTCACCCGCAAACCTCCCAGCGCTCCCCTGAGTCTCAGGAAAGGATTTTGGGCATAGTAGAATTCAAAGGCGTGTTGGAGGGGATTGCCGCCGCGCCCGCCCACAGGAGCATAAATCTGGATGTCGCGCCAAGAGAAGACTAGCAGTGTTGGCTGAAACTCATCCACGCATTCATCTAGTGCCTGATTAAAATCTAGGGGTGGCACTGTCCCCAAGTCAAAGATCCGCTGCTCCAATTCGGGAAATAATTTATGTAGATGATCGGCTAAATAGACTACCCCAATCGGAAAAATGGGATTGCAGGGCAGGCGAACATAGAGAATGCGCTCTTTCATGGTTTTTTTGGGCAAGCAGGATATTTCTTACTCCCCTCTCTGGGAGAGAGGTTGGGGGTGAGGACAGTTGGAAATTCAAATAGGACTGCGATGACTTCTAGATTATGAAAGGTGTTTAATATAACTTTACACAAGATTTTGATTTTCTGCGCGTGATCGCCCCTCAATTTGGTTCAACTATATACAGGACTTACGCAATACCTAGGTTGTTGACTTTGGGCTTTTTTATGGTTTTTGTTCATGCAGTTTCTAGGTAGTCAGTTGCGGGATTTTCAACCAATACCAAGTCCTTTTGATTGACCATGATTTATGTAGGGGCGGGTTTGGGGATGAATTTTAATATTCACCAATAACCTGAATAAACCCGCCCCCGACGGCATCGATGAAGTCAATTAATGGTAAATTTGAGGGTGTATGGGGCGGGTTTAGATCATTTGTTGGTGGGTATCAAAGATCTGAGTTTTAGCGAAGCGAAGCCCTTGGCGTTACCCGCCCCTACAAACTACAGACTTGGGTTAATGATTTAGACCCAGTATGATGACATAGTTATTGTATGAATAAAATCGCTCAAAAACTTACAACGTCAACAGCCTAGGCGGAGCCTCTCGATATCGGTTCCCAGGCAGAGCCTGGGAACCAGTAAAACCAGTTAAGCCAAACTAGGAACATTTTGCAACGGTTATTTCTGGGCAGAATTACCATTTTCACTACTGCCTACGCCAGTGAAACCTGTAGCTAACCAAAAAATTGCTCTGGCTCCATCGCGAATTGACTTTTCAATCGGTTCTGGCGATCGCTTGCTTGGTACGGCAACTTTATGAAAAGCAATTCCTCGACTACCTAAAATTAATTCTCCCACCACTTGCGCCCGATTCATGTGAAAGTCGGAAGTAATTAAATAAACGCTGCGAATTCCCTTGGCCTTCAACTGATCCACAATGGTAGTAAAATTCGTCAGCGTATCTTGGGCGCGATAATCGAAATGTAGGCGTTGCTTGTCAACTCCTGCTTTGGCAAACACCTTTTCGGTATATTCTTGGGGACTGCCTCCAGAAATCCAAATCTGTAAATTGGGGTGCTGGCGAGCAAAATTGGCAGCAAATCTTTCTCTTTCCAAAGCTGGTGTAGAACCACCTAAGAGTAATACGGCTTGGGGTGACACTGTTTGACTAGCTAACCGATTGCCGCTCAACCAAAGTACCCCAGCGAGGGCGAGGGCAACTAGGGGAAAACCTCTTCTGGGGCGGCGAGTTGGTTTGAAAAGCAGGCGTTTTTGTTTGCTGAGACGATTTTTTAAAACCATGCCGAGAGGCGATCGCAACAATCGATAATCATTTTAATACGGGACTAGCCGGACTTGAACCGGCGACCTAGCGCTTCAGATTGGCGTGAGTTTCCCCACTCTCTGGACTATACCTTCACCATAAGCTACAGCTTTTAGGTGGCGGCCTTCTAGTCTCTACACCTTCCCAAGTAGTTTACTTGGGCTTGGCTCGGTATTGCCATAGAGTGTAATTAACCACACCCTTTAGGTTTCACCGACTTTGACCGCATTCATACTTGGAGTTTCCCCCAAGATGCCCGATTTTTTCAGGAGGCGCTCGCTCTATCCATCTGAGCTACAGCCCCAGGTACTAAGCCATAATAGCAGACTTATTTTAATTTGACAGAATTTGACCGCGCCGCAAGCCCACCCCTTCAGGGGTCGGGATAGGCGCTGCGGCTGTCTTCCGCCTTCAAG
>CAKZHE010000190.1 GCA_936920195.1 uncultured cyanobacterium
AGTGTAAGACGGGCTGCGCCTGCAACTGTTGTTTGAACCCAGAATCCCCGCACTTTTAGGGCGGGGAGTATGTCAACAAAATTATTAATTGATTATTAAGGAAAACTACCGATGGCTCAAATTCCTGGTAGTTATTTGACGGCGCAATTGGTCAAGGGCATGACCAGCGGAGATTTGGCGAATCGCGTTCCTATCCTGTTGGGGGTGGAGTTGAATCTTGAAGTTAGTGACAAGGTTTGGACCTGCCAAGCCGATATAAACTAAACCTACAGGCTTGACTTCGGTTCCCCCGCCAGGTCCAGCAATGCCTGTAATACTCAATCCCCAAGTGGTATTCAGACGGTTTTTGACTCCCACAGCCATTTGTTGGGCAACGACATCGCTAACGGCTCCAAATTCCTCTAAATCTGCCGGATTCACCCCCAATAAAGAGATTTTGGCCTGGTTGTGGTAAGAAATAATTCCCCCCCAAAAGTAGTTGGAACTGCCGGGAATCGCTGTCAGCATTTGTCCTAAACCTCCACCAGTACAGGATTCGGCTACGGCTAAGGTTTCGCCAGCAGCTTGTAAAAGTTCTCCCACTACGGAAGCGAGAGAATCATTGTCTGCACCGTAATAATCGATGCCAGCAATCTCGCGCAACTGTTTTTCGACAGGAGCAATCAGAGTTTCCGCAACGGCGGCAGATTCGGCTTTGGCAGCAATTCGTAACTTGACTTCTCCTTGTCCGGCATAGGGAGCCACAGTCGGATTAGTCAAATCCAGAAAAGCCGCCACTTTTTCAGCTAATAGGGCTTCCGAAATCCCCCAAAATCTCAACATCCGGCTGTAAATCGGTTCTTTGCCCCAACCTTGACTTTGGAGGTAGGGAACAGCGGTTTCTTGCCACATCCGCTTCATTTCTGAAGGAACGCCGGGAAAAGTGAGAATGGTTAAATTGGGGCGGGGTTGCCAAATAATTCCTGGAGCCGTACCAAAGGAGTTGGGTAAAACTGCTGCACCGACGGGTAATAAAGCTTGTTTGCGATTGCTGTCTGCCATTGGTCTTCCCCGGAGGCTATGCTTGCGGGCAATATCGGCGACAATTTCCGGTCGTTCTTGTAGGGGAGTACCAAAGAAATCGGCGATCGCTTCTGTGGTAAGGTCGTCGGGAGTAGGGCCAAGACCGCCTGTGAAGATCAGGATCTGCGATCGCCTGCTCGCAATTTCAATTACCTGTTTTAATCTGCCCGGATTATCGCCCACCACGCTTTGATAGTAATGGGGGATGCCCAACCCCGCTAACTGCTGGGCTAGGTATTGGGCATTGCTGTTGAGGATATCGCCCAATAATAATTCTGTGCCAACGCAAATAACTTCGGCGCTCATACAGATCTGCTCTGGAGAAACTTATCCCTATCTTAGACAAGACTTAGGCACTTTAATGAGATTCTGTCATTCTGTTGGCGAAACCCACCGATTGTCATCCTGAGCGAAACGCAGTGTAGCGTTTGCGCCAGCAAATAATAGGATCTCGGAGATTCTTCACTTCGCTGTCGCTCCGTTCAGAATGACATAATCTCGTTAAAGTGCCTAAGTGCTGTGAGAGAGAAACGCTATAAGAGTCTCGCCCTTCATTGAAAATTAAATTATAATTCTATTATCAGATTTTCTAATTTCCACAACACTAGAATAAAAAAATGACAAGCACAGAGAATATGTCAATAAATGAGTTAATGGTTTACTACCTTTCCGGTAGCAAAGTAGCGAATGGAGGCAGCGTAACAGGTCGTTCTGGAAGTGAGGTAATAGCTTCTGTTGAAACAGTAGGCGGTCAAGGCTACACAAAAATGCTAAAAGCGAGAGCATGGGGACAGATTAACGCAGAACCTGTTGTGATTATGAATCTGCCAGGTGAAAAATACTATGCTGTTAACTACAAAACCTATAGAGAAATCTGCGACCTTTTAAGCCGAGACTTATCCAATCTGGATATAACTGAAGAGTATGCTTCTACGGCAGTGCATCCTGGTGTAGAATTGTATATTAATATTCCAGGAAAACCTAGTGTTAAAGCAGTAGCTTGGTACGATGTACCTTTAGGAAAAGTAAAGCTTTTTAAAGTAGACGGAAAGCAATATGCTATCAGCCTTGTAGCATCTGTTCTTCTCTCTCAAAGAACTCTATTTGAAAGAAGAACAGGAAATTTTGCCACTCCAAATCCTAAATGCGAAATAGTTTGGCATCAATTCCCTCTATCTGGTGATAGTATCCCAAATTTCCCAAACAAGCCCAAACATTTGATTTAAAAAACCAACTATCGCCTGTAGTAGTAGTGGACTGTCTCAGCTAATTTGATGCAATAGAAAACCGCAGCAAGTCAGATAATCAGAGCTTGTGGGGATTACCTTGTAGGGGCGAATGGCATTCGCCCCTACAGGTGTACCGCACTAAATTGAGAATCGCTATATTTTTAATAGGCATTTAAACTATTGCTCACTGGAACAACCCAAACAGAAATCTCTTCTTGGAACTCTAGGCCATTAATCTGCTCTTTGCAAGGCTATGTAATTTCCTTGCAATAGAGTAGTCTGGCTCAATTTCAATGGCTCGTTCAAAAGCCGCGATCGCTTCTTCATGTCTTTGTAAGTCATAATATAGTACCACTCCTTTGTTACACCAAGCAGTAGCGTGGTCTGGCTCAATTTCAATAGCGCGATCATAAGCCGCGATCGCTTCTGCATATCTTTTTAAGAAATATAGCGCCAAGCCTTTGAAATTCCAAACAATAGCGTCGTCTGGCTTAATTTCAATGGCGCGATCATAAGCCGCGATCGCTTTTGCATATCTTTGTAAGCTATATAGCGCATTGCCCTTGTTATGCCAAAGAATAGCGTCGTCTGGCTTAATTTCAATAGCGCGATCATAAGCCGCGATCGCTTCTTCATATCTTCCTAAGTCATATAGCGCCTCGCCCTTGCCATTCCAAGCATCAGCATAGTCCGGTTTAATTTGAACTGCTTTCTCACAAGAAGCAAGCGCTTCAGAATATCGTTGTAATTCACCTAACGTTTTCCCTCGCTCACACCAAGCCTCATGGGAATTTGGCTGACTTATAATTGCGTCTTCATAACATTTTATCGCCTCCTCATATCGTTTAAATTCAACCAACAACCGACATTGATCTAACAAATTAGTCCGATTAGATGGAGAAACGGGCGTTACCAAAGCCATGATAGCTACCAATGCCTCAACTGCTGACAGATAACGCTGCCGAAAATCATAGCGCACCATTTTGTCTAACACATCTGCCAAATCAGAGCTAACATTTGCCCGATTGCGCCAGATAATTTCCGCATCCGCATCTTCTGGTAACAGGTAAGGATATATCCCCGTCAGCGCTTGAATGCCAATCATTCCCACCGCATAAACATCGCTGCTAAATCTAGGTTTACCGTTACGTTGTTCGCTAGGCATATAACCAGGAGTCCCAACGCTAATTGTGTTTGGACTTATTGGGCTAATAGTAGCATTTGCCACCTGAGTGCCAATTTGTTTCACTGCTCCAAAATCAATTAGCACAATTTTGCCATCTTGTCGCCGTCGAATATTCTCCGGTTTAATGTCGCGGTGAATGGCATTTTGTTGATGAACAAACGTCAAAACTTCTAGAATTTCTCGCAACAAATGAATTACCCGATCTTCGCTCCACTGCTGACTGGGTGGTAGTTCTTCTTCCAGATTATGACCAGAAATAAATTCCTGAACCAAATAAAATTCCTGATTTTCCTGAAAGTGGGCAAAAAGTCGAGGAATGCGATCGTGATTCCCTAACTTTTCTAGGATTTCTGCTTCAGTATTGAATAAACGCAGGGTAATTTGGTTAACTACTTGGGGGATAAGTTGTTTAACTACACAAACCGGATTTCCTGGTCGGTGTCTATCCTCAGCCAAATAAGTTTTACCAAATGCACCGCTCGCCAATTCATTGACGATATGGTAGCGCCCACCCAAAATTTTGCTTTGCATAAATCCGATTGCTAATTACTTATGAATATAGTGCGTCTGAATGAGTGCAATCCCGTAGGGGCAATCCCCCCGTGGTTGCCCCGATGTAACGGGGTAGGCACGGGCGCGCTACCTAGGCTGTTGACTTTGGGCTTTTTTAGGTTTTTTTGCTCATGCAGTTTCTGAACTGATTTTCGGGATGAAAAACGCCCCCCTAACCCCCCAACTTTGGGGGGAATAAGATAGTGTGAAAGCTTCAAAGTCCCCCAGCATTGGGGGATTTAGGGGGCGTTCCCGATCAACTTTTGGCATAATTATTGCATGAATAAAATTGCCCAAAAACTCACAGAGTCAACAGCCTAGGCGCTACCCCTACATATTTACACAAATGATTCAGATGCGCTATATCCAAAAATTTTGACATAATCCCAAAGATCTGCTTCCCATTCTAGAAAAAGTTCAGATAATTTACTCGTAATTTTCATAGGCGGCAACAATCCGCTCAACTAAAGGATGACGCACTACATCGGTTTTAGACAAATAGGTAAAGGCAATCCCTTCCACTCCTCGCAAAATCTTTTCTGCCATCGCTAATCCAGAAATTTGATGTCCCGGTAAATCGGTTTGAGTTAAGTCACCAGTTACCACCATCCGAGAACGAAACCCCAACCGAGTTAATACCATCTTGATTTGGGCTGGGGTGGTATTTTGGGCTTCATCAACAATCACAAAGGCATTGCTGAGGGTGCGTCCCCGCATATAGGCTAGGGGAGCAACTTCAATGGTTCCCCGTTCCATCAGATGGGGGATTTTTTCAGCATCAATGAATTCGTAGAGGGCATCATACAAAGGACGCAAAAAGGGATCGATTTTTTGCTGCAAATCTCCCGGTAAAAATCCCAGTTTTTCCCCCGCTTCTACAGCAGGTCTAGTTAAAATAAGTCGTTCGTATTCATTATTTAAGAGGGCTTGGACTGCCACTACCGCTGCCAAAAAGGTTTTACCTGTCCCCGCTGGTCCAATACAAAATGTCAAATCATGGCGGCGAATTGCTTGGATATACTGCCATTGCTGCAAGGTTTTGGCGCGGATTTCTTCACCGCGTCGGGTTTGAGCCAGGATGTCTTGCTGCATCCCTTGTAATTCTTCCTGCTGCCCGCTATCCAGGGCATTACCAGCAGTGCGAATATCGACTTTGGAAATGCGTTTGCCAGATTTCCAGAAAGGCTTGAGCGATCGCACTAATTCACAAGTCCGCGCCACTTGTGCCACTGTTCCTGATATAATCAGTTCTTGTCCGCGCAAAACTAATTGCGCTCCAGTTTGTTGAGCGATAGTTTTCAGGTTTTCTTCTCTTGCCCCAGCTAAAGCGATCGCACTTTCATTACTGGGCATGGCAATAGTTTGTAATCCCTCAGTCATGCAGTTTCATAAAAAAATAGTCAAGTCGTAGCAACAGTTTTGCTGTTCCTACGACTTAGGAATGAAAAATCAATAAAATGACTAATTGCCGCACTGGATAATACCCGTAGGTTGGGTTGTAACGATAGTGAAAACCCAACAATGAAGTTCACAATTCAAAGTTCAAAATTGAATTTTGAATTTTGAATTTTGAATTGATCGCTGGTTTGTTGGGTTTTGCTGTCGCGCAACCCAACCTACAATTAATCATTTAGTAGTCCCGCCTGCGAGAAGCTTCAGCTTTGCGTTTCTTGCGAAGGCTTGGCTTTTCATATCTTTCCCGCCGCTTCACTTCCGATAATATTCCCGCCTTTTGGATTTTCTTTTTAAAGCGTCTCAATGCGGAATCAATTGATTCACGATCTCCTAAACGGATTTCAGCCACTCCTGCTTTTACCTCCTGACAGGATTCTCAACTTATTTGGATTTTTTTGGATAAACCCCAACCGCTAGGGTACGGGGCTAGGCTGTTGACTTTGTGAGTTTTTGAGTAATTTATTCATACAATAACTGTGCTGCCTTCAAAAGGGGGGGAACAAGATATCTTCTCAAAGTCCCCCTTTTTAAGGGGGATTTAGGGGGATCTAAACTTAGAACGGTAGTCAGAAAAGCCAATTGACCGATCGGAAACTGCATGAATAGAAACTCCATCAGGACTTACGCAACTACCCTAGAAACAGGGGCAACCACGGGGGGATTGCCCCTACAAAACACTATATATAGATTGTCTGCGTAAGTCCTGTCCATAAAAAAGCCCAAAGTCAACAGCCTAGTACCCTATCTCCCCATCTCCCCATCTCCCCATCTCCCAAATTTTTTAACTCAGAATGAAACAGCCCTGCCTACTGAGGACGGATTTGGGGCGATGGTTTCGGAGGCGACGACCTCCGGGGGGGAGGCTGCCGGGAACTAGGTGGACTGCCGGAATCATTCTCCCGACCAAAACCAGTCCCGCCATAGATATCCAGGTGAGCAAATTGATGGGCTGCCAGAGCAGATGCTTCTAGGACAGTCCGAATGGCTTGAATATTCCGTCCACCCCGCCCAAAAACTCGCCCTTTATCTTCCCCTTCAAAGGCTACCCGAATCCATACCCGCAAATTGGCCTGGGAGATTTCGCAGTCCACGCTCAGGGATTTGGGGTTTTCTAAAAAAGGTGTCAATAGAAAGCGTACCAAGCTGGCATAATCAGGTATGGCAGCTTGACTAGCAGGCGATGCAGGCGATCGCTCAGGCATGGACTTGTTCCAAGACATTGGCTTTCCTCAAGATACTCCGCACGGTCTCAGTAGGTTGAGCGCCGTCTTGCAGTCGCTTGATAATCGCTGGCACATTGAGCTTAGTTTCATTGGTTCTGGGATTGAAGAAGCCCAGTTCTTCCAAGGGGCGACCGTCCCGGCGAGAGGTACTTTTCATCGCCACAATCCGGTAACTAACTTCCCGCTTCTTGCCGTATCGCTTTAATCGCAGTCTGATCATGTTTAGAAAAAGTATTCTAGTTTAATTTTAAGCTATGTGCTTCGAGATGCTGAACTACTCAGGATAGCATTTTTTGTCCAGCTAAAGATCGCCAAAGCCTTTCTTCTTCTTCTCTTTTTTCTTTTTCCCGGCTGTGGGTTGCCCCCGCCAACCCGGTTGATTGGGGGGACGACCGCCGCCACCGCCAAACATTCCCGGCATTCCGGGTAAATTGCCCTGACTCATTTGTTGCATCAGCGATCGCATTTTATTAAAATCCGTCACCAACTTCGTCACATCAGACTCCGTATAACCCGCCCCCTTTGCCACCCGCCGCCGCCGACTGGGAGAACCAGCCAGCACATCTGGGTCGCGGCGTTCCTGGGGAGTCATGGAATTAATCATCGCTTCCGCTCGTTTTAACTCCTTTTCCCCCTTCCGCAATTGGTCATCGCTCAACTTGCCCATCCCCGGAATCATCTTCAGCAAGCCACCCAGAGAACCCATATTTTTTAGCAGGCGAGTTTGTTTCAGGAAGTCCGTAAAATCGAACTTCGCTGACATCATCTTTTCCTGCATCTCGGCAGCATCTTCGATATTGATTTCTTCCTGGGCTTTTTCCACCAAGGTCAAAACATCGCCCATCCCCAGAATCCGGGAAGCCATCCGTTCGGGATAAAAAGGTTGCAACGCCTCCACCTTTTCCCCCACCCCGACAAACTTAATCGGTTGTCCCGAAATCTGCCGCACCGATAGGGCTGCCCCGCCCCTGGTATCGCCATCCATCTTCGTCAGGATGGCTCCAGTAATCCCAATTTGGTCATGGAAAGTCCGAGTTAAACTAGCCGCCTCCTGCCCCGTCATCGCATCCACCACCAACAGGACTTCCTGGGGTTGTACCGCGACCTTAATTTGGGCTAACTCCGCCATCATATCTTGGTCGATTTGCAAGCGTCCGGCAGTGTCAATAATTACCGTGTGAATGCCCTCTGCCTTGCCTCGCGCCACCCCTTGACGGGCAATTTCCACCGGGTCGGCATCCGTCCCCAATTGGAACACTGGCACACCAATTTGTTCCCCTAGAGTTACCAACTGGTCAATAGCTGCCGGACGGTAAACGTCTGTGGCCACCAACAAAGCAGTTTGATTTTGTTTGCGGAGGTGCAGCGCCAACTTTGCCGCCGCCGTGGTTTTCCCTGTCCCCTGCAAACCTGCCATCAACACAATCGACGGGGGGGTGTCCGCCTCAATCAGGGGAACATTGGTTTCCCCCATCACCCGCACCAACTCGTCGTAAACAATTTTAATAAACTGCTGGGCGGGGCGAATCCCGGCAATCACCTCGGCTCCCTGAGCCTTGGTTTCCACCTCCGCAATAAAACTTTTCACTACTTGGAGATTGACATCTGCCTCTAGCAGCGCCCTCCGCACTTCCTGTAAAGCTTCTTTAATATTGGCAGAGGAAATTTTGTCCTGTCCCCGGAGTTTTTTCCAGGCAGATTCTAAACGTTCAGCAAGCGCGTCAAACATAATTTAGGATTTGTTGTCTGTGTAAGTTGCCAGTACGTCTACAAATAGAGTGCCACGACCAGGGTTTAGGCTTATATTTGATTAATGGGGGGTTAGACCCTCTGATGGTCACGACTTTCTGATCTCAAGTCCGGTTGATCGCTGGCAATATTCGTAGGTTGGGTTGCTAGAGGGCAAAACCCAACAAACTACTGATAAAGGTTGGTTTCAACTCTGGCATTGATCCAGATTAATCTTTTTCGCGGCAACTAAACAACAGGTATTAGCGGGTGTAGACGGATGCAGATCTCCAAACTGGTTCCCGAACAGTCCAACAACAAAAGCGTCCTCAATCTGGGAGAATTCCCGATTGAGAATATCCCCCCGTCGTCTATCTTGCCCCTAACCAGCCCCAATGCCAATGGTGGAGCCGAGAAAGGGTCAGATTTCGTTTGGGAAAGTTGCTTTGAGTCCCATAGTCGGATGCTGGTAGCGGCGCTGGAACCAGGAACGTTACTGATTCGCCATGCCAATGACTTCTTTTGGCAGTTTATTGGTCTGGACAAAAACGAGTTGGAATCTGGCGTTTATGCGCCTAACTTGAAGGCTCCCATCTGCCTGTTGGATATTTTCCCAGATTTGCAAGATACTGCATCTGGATATTTGTACCGCCGCCACATCCTTTATTTAGTGATGCGGGATATTTATCAGATTAAGATTCCTAATACTCGGTTGCTAGATGAATCGGCCATTGGATATTTTCGCAGTCCGTTATATTTAGAACCCCGCGCCATCAAGTTTTGGTTGCGTTCCAATAGTTTGAAAGTAACTCGGATTGACCCCACAATTGATGAATTGGCGGAATTAGGATGGGAGCGGCTGTCAGCGGAAGAGCGGGAAGCGAAGTTGATAGATGGGGTGGAGATGGAAGCTTGGGGTAAGCGGTTGCGGCTAGACAATTATCAGATTTCGGGACTGATTTTACTGGAAGGGTTGGATTTTACTGAGCGGGAGACAATTCATAATATTACCGGATTGTTGATTGACCGAGATTCAATTTTGCGTCCGGAAAAATATCGCCGGATTAATCAGCGGTTGCGATCGCTGTTTCGGGCTACCAGTACAATTATCCTCAGTGCGGAAAGCGATCAGGCACGGTTGTTTTTGGGAACGGAACGGAAGGAACTGCGAACTTCGGTTTATTCTATGCAATCCTTGGTAGGTTCCCATTTTCTCCGCGCTGCTGAAGCCAATCGGGTTTGGAATGTCCCGGATTTAAGGGTGGATTGTCAAACCGATTGCGAACGAGCATTAATTAATTTGGGGGCGCGTTCTTTACTACTAATTCCCCTAGTTGTCAAGGCGATGAAATCATCTTCTGGAGCCAAACAGCTAGCGGGGGTAGTGGGATTAGTGAGCGATCGCCTGCATAATTTTGATAGCATTGATTGTCGCCATGCCGAGGAACTCATTCCGGCTTTAGCCGCTGCCTTGCGGCAAGCCAGTCAGCAGCGATTTACTAATATTCATCCGGCGGTGGAATGGCGGTTTATTCAAGAAGCGGAGCGGCGCAGTTGGGGATTGCCCCCAGAAACGATTTCCTTTAATAATATTTATCCTTTATACGGTATTTCCGATATTCGCGGTTCCTCGGAAGAACGGAATCGCTCTATCCAAGGAGATTTATTAGAACAGTTTCGGTTGGCGCTGGCAGTAGTCAATGCCTTCTGCGAATCCCAAGAAACATCCTTGGGGGAACAATTGCGGCTAGATTTATTGGAACGCATCGAACAATTAAAGGGGAAAGTGACTGTTGATGCCGAGGTGACTGCGTTAAAATATTTAGGCGATCGCGTCGAAATTTACTTTGATTATTTTGCCCAATCCAATCCGGAAGCGCAAGCTGCCGTCGAAACTTATCGCCAAGCCTGCGCCAACGAACATCGCTCTGTCTATGTTTCCCGCGCTCATTACGATCAAACTATTAGTCAGATTAATGCTTGCCTAAAAGAAACCTGGGAACGCTGGCAAGTCCGAATGCAGAAAATTATTCCCCATTACTGCGATATTGAATCCACTGATGGCATCAATCACATGATTTATGTGGGAGAATCCATTGATTCCAAATTCTGTAAATTTCACCTTCGCAGCCTGCGTTACGAACAAATGAAAGCGGTTTGCGATTGCGCTCGCACGGCATTTAGTTTACAAAGTCGCTACGAAACCAAATTGGAAGTTACCCATTTAGTTTTGGTGCAAGATTTAACCGTGGATATTTTCCACGACGAGAATACCGAAAAACTTTTTGATGTCCGGGGAACGCGGGATATTCGTTATGAAATTGTCAAAAAGCGGATTGATAAAGCGGTAGACGAAAAGAATCGCAAACGGATTACTCAACCGGGAATGCTGACCCTAGTTTATTCTACCGAGGAAGAGTGGTCAGAATATCAGGAATATTTGCGTTATTTAGCCAGGGAAAACTGGGTAGGCACAGAAATTGAATCGGGGACAATTGAGCCATTACAAGGAATTACGGGTTTAAAGTTTGCCCTTGTCCGCATTTTACCAGAAACTGATACCAATAGTTCTGATGTCTAGTGGACTGTTTCAGCTAATTTGATGCAATAGAAAACCGCAGCAAGTCAGATAATCAGAGCTTGTGGGGATTTTCT
>CAKZHE010000191.1 GCA_936920195.1 uncultured cyanobacterium
TGGACTGTCTCAGCTAATTTGATGCAATAGAAAACCGCAGCAAGTCAGATAATCAGAGCTTGTGGGGATTTTCTTAACGCACTATTTTAGCTGAAACAGTCCAGTAGGGTGCGTTAGCGGCAGCGTAACGCACCATTATTATCTTTTTAGAATAGGATTGGAAGAGTGATGGATAAAAGAGGAGAGGACTGGTTGCCAATTGCCCAAGGTTATTTTCAAGAATCAGTCGCACCTTTGGCAGATGAAATCGATCGAGAACCAGCGGCTTTGCAAACGGCTTTGACTGGATTAGCAAATTTGGGATTAATGGGGCTGCGAATTCCCGAAAGGTGGGGCGGTAGAGGAGCAAACGAAGTCGCTTTTTTCAACTTTCAGGAATTGGCGGCTAGAGCTTCTGGTGCTTTGGCTTTTTTACAAACTCAGCATCAAAGCGCTGCTGCCATGTTAGTGAAAAGCGAAAATACCGATCTCAAAAAAGCATATTTACCCCGCATTACTCAGGGAGAGGTTTTCTTAGGCATCGGCTTTTCCCATTTGAGAAGAACTGGAGATCCTCTAGTCAAAGCCATCCCGGTAACTGGGGGATATGAACTAATAGGACAAGTGCCGTGGGTGACAGGTTGGGGATTTTTTCAAGAATTTATTGTGGCGGCAGTATTGCCAGATCGACAGGTGATTTTTGGGTTAGTACCGTTGGCAGCCAAAATGGATGCGATCGCCTTTACTTCCCCAATGGTATTAGCTGCCATGACTTCTACCAATACCGTCACCGCAACGCTGAAAAGTTGGTTTTTACCATCAGAGAAAGTGGTTTTTATTCAGTCTGCCGATTGGATTCAGGAAAACGATCGCCAAAACCTGCTTCGCCCCACCGCTTTCCCTTTGGGATGTGCCGGAGCCGGACTCGATCTAATTAAATCAACGGCAGTTAATAAACCTTTAACATTCATTTTGGCTGCTTTAGCCGCCCTAGAACAAGAACTTAATCAATGCCGTACAGCTATCCTGGCAGCACAACAACATCCCCAGACATCTTTAACTTTAAAATTGGAATTGCGAGCTTGGGCAATTGAATTAGCAGCGCGTTGCGCCCATACCGCGATCGCTGTGGCTAGCGGTGCAGCAAATTATGCCCATCATCCCGCACAACGGGTTTATCGAGAAGCCCTGGCGTTCACTGTCACCGGGCAAAATACGGTGGTGATGGAGGCGACTTTGGCGAGATTGATCCGTTCTGGTGTTGGACAGGCGCAAACAAATTAGATAATGGGATGAGATGGTTGTCAAAACTAGCAGTTAAGCAATTTACCCCATAATGGCGATCGCCCTGAAAAAAATAGCCGCCTTAATCCTCGTTATCCTGAGTCTCAGCTTGCAAAGCTGCGGCTCCCTCACCCCTACCAGCGGCTTGAAAGCGTATATCGATGGCAAAGATGGTTATCAGTTTTTTTATCCCAATGGCTGGCTACCCGTGGAAGTCAACAAAAAAGCTGATGCTGTCTTTCACGACTTAATCAATCCCAGTGAAAACGTCAGCGTCGTCATTGGTACTGTTCCGGAAGATAAGACTTTGGCAGATTTGGGGCAGTCTGGAGAAGTGGGGTACAAACTGATTAAAACAGCGATCGCCCCTCCCGGTTCCGGCAAATCAGCGGAATTGCTGGCGGCAGAAACTCGGCAATTGGCAGGCAAAACCTACTACATCCTAGAGTATGCCGTCCAACTGGCGAATCAACAACGCCACAATTTAGCCAGCGTAGTTGTCAGTCGGGGGAAACTTTTTACTTTCAACGCTTCTACTTCCGAGCAGCGTTGGGGAAAAGTGAAACCGATTTTTGAGCAAATGATCAAAACCTTCGCCGTCAATTAATCCAGCCGTGGGCATCTCCAATCCGAAACTAATCCTCGCCTCCGCCTCCCCCGCTCGACTCAGCCTGTTGCAAAATGCTGGCTTTGCCCCAATAGTTTGTCCTAGCGACTTTGATGAATCTCAAATTCAACTGAGTCATCCAGAGGAATTAGTCCAAACTCTCGCCCTCCGCAAAGCCGAAACAGTTGCCGCGCTACAGGCAGATGGTTTAGTGTTAGGGTGCGACTCTGTTTTAGTCGTAGGTGGCGAAATTCATGGTAAACCAGCGGATGAGGCAGAAGCGATCGCTCGCTGGCAAAGGATGCGCGGTCAAATTGGTGACTTATATACAGGTCACGCTTTGATTGATAAATACCAGCAACGTACCCTCGTCCGCTGCCAAGTCACGCGAGTCCACTTTGCCGAGATTAGCGATCGCCAAATTGCCGAATACATTGCCACTGGGGAACCCCTAGCCTGTGCGGGATGCTTTGCCATTGATGGCAGAGGAGGACTTTTTATTGAAAAATTAGTGGGCTGTCATAGTAACGTGATTGGTTTAAGTCTACCCCTGTGGCGGCAAATGTTGAACGAGTTGGACTATGCGATCGCCGATTTTTGGCAATCTGTCGATCAATAATGACTTCTAACCCGGAAATTTGCTCAGGTTGCCTAGAGTTCTGCTATATTCAAGGGATTTACTCGGTGAATGGGCGAGATGAAAATCAGGGGTTTCTGTTCATGCCGTTTCTCTATAGCACGTCTAAAGAAATCCCGTAGGGGCAATCCCCCCGTGGTTGCCCCGATTTAATGGGGTAGGCACAGGGGCGCTACCCCTACAGATTTATGCTTTAAAGAACCAACAGTTTTGGGATTGCGATCCGTCTTCCCCTAGGATTTAATTAGGAAAAATTTATATGGCTGCAACCGACGATTTCAAAAAACAACTTAAGGCGGGCAAGATTATTGACGCATTTCAGACAGCCTTGAGCGAAGCTGCTGAATTAGAAATTACCACCTGGGTGTCTTCACCAGAATCTCCTAATCCAGAAGAATCGCAACCGGGCGATCGCTTGCGTACCCGCATCAACATAATTGAAGGCAATATAGATAACGAAGTTGGCGCAGAATTTATCGGCGATGGGGCTTACAAAGAACTCCAACAACTGCATATTTCTCAAGTACAAGAAAGCCACAAAATTATCCAAAACAACCTGAATAGCCTGCAAAAGTTATTTGGGCTATTAGCCAAAGTTCATCGGCTCAATCCCGATGTCACTACCGTTGAAATCACCGGGGATATTACTACCATTACCGGAACAGAAACTGGATTGCACGAACTGGTTTTTGTGCCTCCAGTTAGTCCCCCGGCTGGTTTACTAAAGGAAGCTAAATTACCCGATCAACCTCAACCATCTGAACCTTGGGAGCCATTTGTTGTTCCCTATCCTACCATCATTATCGATGGCTATTCAGAAGAAACTGAATTAGACGAAGACCTAAGTTATTTTGCCGATGATGCTACCGGAGCCAGCGGTACGCCGACGCTAGTCACAGATGTGGGTTGGGAAGAGTTAGTTGCCGATGACACTCCCCTAGATATCTCCGAAACACCAACCGAATCCCAGGATAATTGGATACCTTTTAATGTAGTTGCACCTACCATTGAATTACCAGCAACAACTACCGAAGATTCACCAACTGAATCTGGCGATAATTGGACAGCATTTGATGTTCCTACACCTACCCTTGAACTGCCAGAAACAACTACTGAAGACTTGCCGGAAGCTGATGTTCATCCGACAGCATTTGATGTCGCGACACCTGCGATTGAACTGCCAGCAACAACTACCGAAGATTCAGCTACACCCAGTTCTGAAGATAGTGGAAATTTAAATATTGGTGTCCCCGTTGTAGCCGCGTTAGGAACTGTAGCTGCGGTGGCGGCGCTGGGAACTTTAGCTGCTAATCAATCTAGCACTGAAGCCGCACCAACAGATACTTCCATTGCTGAACCCGAAACTTTATCGGCATCTGGGGAAGCAGATTTAGGCGATTTAAATTTACAAGAATCAACTGCTACTGCTGCTTCAGAACCCGCGTCTGTAGAGGAAAATTTAGTAGGCGATTTGGCTTTAGGAGAGTCAACTGTTGCTGAACCATCAGAAAACTCAGCTATTGAGGGTGAAGCTTGGAGTGAATTAGGATTTGAAGAATTAACTGTTGCGGCGGTATCTTCAGATCCTTTGGGGACGACAGAAGAGGATTGGGAAGAATTTACCACCGAAGAAGTTGAACCAACTGCTACAGAACCTTTAGAAGTTTCATCTGTTGATACCGAAGAAACTTCTGGCAATTCAAATATAGCGGCAACGGCGGCTGTTATCGGTTTAGGAACTTTAGCCGCTGCGGTTACTTTAGGCACTTTAGCTACTCATAAAGATGAAGAATCTCTGACAGATACTCCCGCAGCCGAACCCGAAAGTTTATTGCCATCGACTGATGAAGAATGGGGAGATATTGGTTTAGAAGATCCTATTCCATCTCCAATTGCCGAACCCGAAAGCTTATTAGCATCGACTGATGATGAAGAATGGGGAGATATTGCTTTAGAAGATCCCTTGCCATCTCCGGTTGCTGAACCCGAAACTTTATTATCATCGACTGATGAAGAGTGGGGAGATTTATCTGGCTACGAACAAGAAATTTTGCCTTTAACAATAGCCAACGATCCCGATAATTCAGAACAAGTTGACGATGGTTGGGAAAATCTAGTCTTAGATGAAACCGATCCTTTTACAGGCGCTGCCATAACTAATAGCTTGAGTGCAGAGCCAGCCGTATATGAAGAATGGCAGGAATTAGTGCTAGAGGAAGAACTACCTTCCACTCAGACAGAGTTTGATGGATTGGGAGGGCAAGCAGATGCGGCACTGAATTTTGAGGAACCAGATAGCTATGCTGATTTAATGGAAAGTTTGGATGCCAATCCCTTTGCAGATCCTTTAGGTGGAGATGCCGCCGAATTACTGGAACTGACATCAGCCGAAAGCCAAAGCAGTAATTTATCTTTTGATGAATTTTTGCCAGATCCTCTACAAGACTCTTTTGAGGACTTTTCTCTAGAGTCTCTAACCGAGGAGATTCCTAGTTTAGATGATAGCGATCCTTTTGCTAATTTAATTATGGATGATGACCTGGGATTGTCGCCATTGCCACCACTAGAGTGAGAAACTATGATGAAGCTAAAAAATCCCAATAGCAGAGGTGTAACTCCTCTGCTGACAAGGAAATTTGACAACTTTTTGAAGTCTCTGAGCGATGTGCTGATCGATATTACGGCTTTAGAAGTCAATACGATGGTGGTGGAGCAGATTACCGCCCATAAATTTATCCCTTGGGAGGCGTATCGGGATATTTATTTAATATCGCGGGAAGAACTGACAAGGCAGGAAATTGATCCTTCTCTGCATTCTCGTTACCTGAATTTGCGGAAAGACCTGGAAATGGAGTATTGTTTGTTCTTATTGGAAGAACGGGTTTCAGAGTTGGATGCGATCGCCCTGAAGGAATATACTGGAGTTTTGACGAATTCAGGGGGGGAAATCGATCCGGCTGAAACTAA
Organism: uncultured cyanobacterium; assembly: GCA_936920195.1. GTDB lineage: Bacteria > Cyanobacteriota > Cyanobacteriia > Cyanobacteriales > FACHB-T130 > CAKZHE01. The sequence continues at coordinate 5,475 of CAKZHE010000191.1, forward strand.
GTTGCCCAATCCGCTCAAACCTAGGACTAATCCAGCCAAGGAGATTGAAAAGATTCAAACTGTGCTGGATGATGGGCGATTTCTCCGCAGTTTGCGAAAATTGAGCGAACTGAAAGCGGTTTTGGATAATCGCGATCGCTTTTTAAAAACCGCTATTACTACCTCTGAACCGACAGATCTGATTTGCGCTCAATCCATAATTCAATTAGATGGTAAAATTATCAATCGTTACGATCGCCAGCTTTTGGGACACGAACATCAGGAATTGATTTTAAATATTCACAAACAGGGGGTAGCAGCGGGGGAAAAACAGTGGCACGGACTGTTAAACTTTTTGGTAAATTTAATTGAATCGCTCATTTCTCAGCGCGGTTCCATTTCAGGGGTTTTCAATCGCCGCAATTAACAACAACACAATGGGTAAGGATGAGCAGAAACTAACTAAAAAATATCTGCCCATTTCAGCGAAGAAATGCCTGCATCTAGATACTTATATTCGGATTGAGGAATGGAAGGACAAGCAGGGGCAGGGGCAATCTCGGTTTATACTGTTTAATTTAGACCAACAACTGCTGGATGGCATTTTGCAGGCGAAGGCAGAAAAATTGCGCTTGGAAATTTCCGAGGGGTTGTTGACGGAGTTACGCTCCTACGCCTTGGTAGATGGGGAAAGTCGCTTGCAATCGGGTTTGACTTTCTGTACTGCCTATCGGTTTGAATTGGGGCGAAAGCGAGTGCCATCGGCAGCGGAGGAGATTATTTTACGGAGTGTAATTTCTCTGGATGGAGAGATTATTAATCAGATTCGCCGCGACTCTTTACAGGATGGTACTTGGTGTTTGGCGATCGCTACGGCTCATCATTGGTTAATTTCCCAGTTACTGTATCAATTACCCATTCAAGCAAGGGAAGTACCCCAGCGAGTGGCCTGGGGATTAGCTTTATTTATAGTAGCATTAATCGCGATTTTGTGCATTGGGTTGGCGATCGCGCATCCTTGGCTGTGGATAATTTTCGCTGGATTAGTGTGGCTGTTGCAATTCTGGGGACATCGGCTGCTAAATCAGTTTGTTCCCTGGATTTATTTGCAGCTATTATGGCAGATGCGATCGCCCTATCCCATAGTCCGAAAAATTGTCAGACAGCTTTTAACCCAGTTAGTATATAGCGATACTACTGAAAAAAATTAGTGCCTTAGAATATAAATGGGTGTATTTGCCCAAATAATCAATGCTTATATATTGTGCCGAAGTTAATAAGTTTTTCACTCCAGATATAGCGTTGATGGTGCGTTACGCTGCGCTAACACACCCTACTGATAGAGGCTTTGAACTGGTTCCTAGGCTTTGCCTAGGAACCGAATCGAGAGGCTCTGCCTCGCTTTGTCATCCGAGGCAGAGCCTGGGAAGGAGTAAAACCGATCAAAACACGCTGAGGCAACTGCATGGAAAATACTACTATTGGGAAACCAATGCTAGCTAGTATCTGGACAACGCTACGCAAGTTTGATGCCAAATATCGCGATTTTGTGGAAAATGCGGTTTTAGGAATTTTTCAGGCCACAGTAACCGGACAATATATTAAGGTTAATCAGGCACTAGCTGATATCTATGGCTACGATTCGCCAGAAAGGTTAATGGCACAGTTGCAGAATATTCCAGAGCAACTTTATGTGCAGCCCAGCCGTCATGAGGAACTGCTAAAATTATTAGGGGAAGAAAAAGCAGTTTCCAAGTTTGAATCTCAGGTTTACCGCCGCGATCGCCAAATTATTATAATTTCCGAAACAGTTCGTGCCATCTACGATGGAAATGGTAATTTGACAGGTTATGAAGGTACTATAGAAGACATTACAGAGAGCCATCTTTCGGAAATAGCCCTGCAAGCCGCACTACAGACAGCTATGGAAAAAGAAAAAACCAAAGGCAGTCTGGATTCCTATTCTGTATCGATGATTTGCCACGAATTGCGATCGCCTTTAACGACGATCCTATTATCAACTAATCTGCTGGGAATTAATAGTCCCCTGATTGGTGAAGCAGATAAGTTGAAATATTTGGATCGGATTAGGGCGGCTGTCAAAAGTATGAACGATCTAGTGGAAGGATTTTTGGTCATTGGTAAAGCTGATGCGGGTAGAGTTGAGTTACAAAAAGTTCCTTTGGATATGCAGAAGTTTTGCCAAGAACTTTGGCAGGAAGTCCAATTAGTCACTAGCTCCGAACATAGTTTTGACTTTGCCTACAACTGCGGCACAGTTTACTTGCTCACAGATATGACTTTGTTGCGACAAATTTTTACTAATTTGTTGTTAAATGCGGTGAAGTATTCTCCCCAAGGCGAAAAAATTCACTTACAAATCCATTGCCAAGCCAATCAGATGATTTTGCGGGTACAGGATGAAGGCATCGGGATTCCCCCAGAAAATTTATCAGGCTTGTTTGAACCCTTTTATCGGGCTGATAATACTACCAAGATTGCTGGTACTGGTTTGGGATTAGCGATTGTCAAGAAGGCGGTGGAAATTCACCAGGGGGAAATCTTGGTGGAGAGCGAATTAGGGGTAGGAACAACTTTTACTGTCAAGTTGCCAATTATTAGCAATTCTTAGGCGCAATCTCAGGAATGAAAAATCAATAAAATGACTAATTGCAGCACTGGCAATACCCGTAGGTTGGGTTGAAACGATAGTGAAAAACCAACGTTTATCAGTTTAATCATGATAGTGGTCAGCATCGCGGTATCTACTCATATTTCTGGCTCTCTCTCCTAATTAACTTGCATATCAGAACTGGACAGAATCTGGCGGTGTCCAGTTCGGCCTCACTTTCGCTTCTTCTTCCTGATTCTCATTGTGCTAGCGCAATCAGAATCTATTTTCGCTTGACTTTTAACACATCTTCTGCATTTCTTAAATTACTAGCGCGATCGCTTGACTTTCAAGACAGTCGCTACGATTCACAACCAATCAACCGGACATGAGATTAATCAACCGCCAGCAGCAAAAGTGACCATGATAATTGCCGAAAGTAAAATTCCTGGAATGAGTAGCGTGACTAAAAGTAAGAGATCTTGGGGGTTCATAAAATTTTTCCTCCTCTCTGAATAAGTTACCTGGCGCGATCGCCAAAAACCCTAAAATTCACAATTTCTTTGAAATTACCGGGCAGGAAAGGCAGCGAGGAAATCTTCGCCATCAATAATTGTTGTCCAGTGTTTATATGCTCCAGGAGCTTTCTGCCCTCGCGGATCGGCTTGCACCAAAGGCATAAACTCTTTAAAATGTTCCCAGGCACTGGCTAGGCTGTTGACTTTGTGAGTTTTTCGGCTGTCATCTCGAAAATCAGTATACTCAGATCTTTGATGGCGATCGCTTGATTTCCTATTTAGCGATCGCCAACTCTTTCCTTTGTTCTGCTAACATTCTCCGAAAATCGTCTCCTTCAATTGTTTCTTTTTCTACCAACAAATCCACAAACCGATCGGCAATTACCCGATTTTCCCGAATAATCCGCCGCGCCTTATCATAACAATGGGCAATAATGCTGCGAATCTGAGCATCAATTCGAGCCGAAATTTCTTCAGAATATTCGGAACGTCCAGGCCAATCTCTGCCCAAAAATACTTCCTCTTGCTGACTTTCTAAGGCCAAAGGTCCTAAATCAGACATTCCCAATCGGGTCACCATTTGTCGCGCTAATGCCGTCACTCGCTCCAAATCATTGTAGGCTCCCGTCGTCACTTCATCGACTCCAAAAACCACTTCTTCGGCGGCTCTCCCGCCCAAAGTGCCAGTAATTCTTGCCAGCAATTCCGCTCTGGAATCTAAACCCCGTTCTTCGTTGGGAGTGTACCAAGTTAATCCATTGGCTTGCCCCCGTGGAATCAGCGTGACTTTTTGCAAAGGATAATGTTCGGGGAGTAAACTACTAACGATCGCGTGTCCAATTTCGTGATAGGCAATTAACCGTTTGTTCTTGCTATCGACTAGGGGTGTACCCTCCATCCCTGCCACTACCCGATCGATGGCATCATTAATTTCAGGCATGGCGATCGCTTCTTTCCGTCGTCTTGCCGTCAAAATTGCCGCTTCATTCAGCAAATTCGCTAAATCCGCCCCCGTAAATCCCGGCGTGCGCCGCGCCACCGCTTCTAAGGAAATGCTGGCATCCAGCTTTTTATTCCGAGCGTGGACTTCCAAAATTTCCAACCGTCCCTTATAGTCAGGAGGATCGACCATCACTTGCCGATCGAACCTGCCGGGACGAAGTAAGGCCGTATCCAGCACATCGGGGCGGTTAGTCGCGGCAATAATAATAATTCCCGTATTGCCTTCAAACCCGTCCATTTCCGTCAGCAGTTGATTCAGAGTTTGTTCCCGCTCATCATTGCCACCACCAATTCCAGTTCCCCGCTGTCTCCCCACCGCATCAATTTCATCAATGAAGACTAAACAGGGGGCGTTTTCTTTCGCCTTGCGGAACAAATCCCGCACGCGAGAAGCACCGACACCCACAAACATTTCTACAAATTCCGAACCAGAAATGCTAAAAAATGGTACTGCCGCTTCCCCCGCGATCGCCTTTGCTAGTAAAGTTTTTCCTGTACCGGGCGCTCCCACCAGCAGCACCCCTTTGGGAATTCGCGCCCCAATTGCCGTAAACTTTTCCGGTTGTTTCAAGAAATAAACCACTTCTTGCAACTCTTCTTTCGCCTCTTCAATCCCCGCCACATCCTCAAACTTAATCCCCGTTTTGGCTTCCATCTGAAACCGCGCTCTGGATTTGCCAAAATTCAGTGCTTGTCCCGAAGCATTGGTAGAACGGCGCAAAATCGCCATTAAACCCGCCAACAATAGGAAAAACAATAGCAGATTAACTCCCAGTGCCAGCGCCGCCGAACGGTCAGCCGTCTGCACCACTTCCACTTCCACGCCCTTAGTTCGCAGGGTTTCGATTAAGTTAGGATTTTGATCGAAGAGCAAAACCTCTTTTGGCTGTTCGCTAGATTTTTGGTAAACCTTCGCAATCTTTTGAGTTCGGTCAATTTCGACCTTACTGACTTCCCCTGTCTCTAGCTTGGAGAGCATTTCCCCATAAGTCATGGTGTTGGCTTCTTCCTTTGCCAGAGCGGGACTACCGAGGAATATCGCCGGAAAGAGCAACAAACTAGCTGCCCATCGCCACAGCAGGGACGAACCATTTTTTTTCGGCTGTTGTCCTAGGGAGGAAGGATGGTTAGCGCCCTTGGCGAATTGATTATCTCTCTGGTTCAACCAATCTCTGTTCTTCATACCATTTTCCTTAAATATACCCAAATTCTAGCTAAATAGGGGAAGACCTGTATTGTAACTGAAAGGTTAGAAATGTTAATCCTACTGCCAGCGGCTATGTACTCGTTTTCGGCTTAGTCAGAAAAAGAAGAAGGCATACAAAAATACTGGCATCGAAGATCGTCTAGAAATTTTAGAAATTGATCTCTATAGATATAGTTACTAAATCGTCTAAGTCCCATCCCCCTAAAATCGCAAGATAATAATTATCAGGACTTACGCAATACCTCTATTAGTAGGGTGTGTTAGCGCAGCGTAACGCACCATCAACGCTATATGCGGAGC
>CAKZHE010000192.1 GCA_936920195.1 uncultured cyanobacterium
TTACCTCATCACCGAAAAAGCGACGTATTTATTGTATGAATAATATCACTCAAAAAGGCACAAAGTCAACAGCCTAGCTTCAGCCCTAATCCGGAGAGGGCTAAAGCCCAACTACAAACCTACTTTATAGTTATAACTGGACGTAAGGATTCTTGGACATAACTGAGGATTTTTTGAATGCGATTTTCGCAGGAAAATTGCTGAACAAATTCCATTTCTTCACTATATCCTGCCACTTTACGGGGATAATTAATTAAGACTTGTTGCAAACATTTGGCAAAGGCAACCGGATTATCTGGCTCGCACCAACCAGCGGCAATGTTAGCTTGCTGAAACTCTTTTAAAGGGAGAATTTCGGTAGCAGCGATCGCTGTCCCTGAAGCCATATAATCAAATAACTTCAACGGTGATGTAAAGGTGGCTTCTTCATTGGCACAATGGGGATGGGCGAGAACATCAGCAGCTTGGAGGAGGCTGGGTAAGTTATCTTGGGAAAGATGTCCTAAAAAAGTGGTATTTTCGACGTTTTTAGATTTGGCTAGTTGTTGATAATTAGCTACTTGTTGGGCATTTCCTCCGGCAAAGGCAAACTGTACTTTTGGTAATTGTTGGGCAACATCCACCAGCAAATCCACACCTTTGAATTTATGCAGCCCGCCAGAATATACTACTAAATGTGGGCGATCGCTGGTTAATAACTTTTGCCGCCATTCCGCTGCTTGGGCGGGATGTCGTTCTAAAAATAGGCGATTAAAACCATTGTGAATTTTGACAGTTTTAGCCGCAGGCATTCCATTGGCAATCATACTATCTCGGACACTATCTGCCACAGTTACTGCTACTTGTAAAAGGGGATGATTAGCCACTTCTGGTTCAAACCTTTTATTTTCGTGATGATGGTGTTCGTAAATTGCTGGAATCCCCCGTGCGATCGCCACTTTGACAAAATTCCAATCCCGCGTGTGAACAATTTGGGTTTGGGGTAAAATATGGTAAGGAAAGTAATATTTGGAAACCACAGTGCTAGAGTTAGTGATTTTATTATCCCAGCGATCGATAGGCCAAGGCATGGATAGAGGGATAACTTTTAGCTTTTCTTGCATATTATAAAACTTGGCAATTTCGGCTTCTGGTTCCCTAGGGCGAAAGGGATATAACCAATCAATCGGATTAGCCGCTTTTAGTCCTTTTTGTAAATAAATTAATACTGCGGCATAACCCAAATTAGCTGCTGCATTAGCATTATGAGTCACTTGGACTAAATCGGCAAGGGGTTGGGGGAGAACTTTGCGGGTGAAGAAAATATAGTGTTTTGACATGGTTGCTTTGCTCTATGACTTATTTAATTTTGGTACTATCTTCAAAAGATTCTACAACATCTAAAATGCTAATGGCGGCATTATATGATTCTTCTAATAGTTCTTGCTGTTCTTGGGCATTATCAACTAAGTTATCAGCTAAGAGGCGCAAGGAACCAATCATATTAGTTAGGCGAGAACGAATTTCGTATGAAAAACGAGTTTGAGCTTCTTGAAGGCTTTTGTTAGTGTTATGATGATTAATATCTTGCCCTTCTGAGGACGATTGCGATAGCTGCATTTCGCAGAATTCGGCATAATAACCTTCTTGAGCCAGCAATTCTTCGTGAGTCCCAATTTCGACGATTTCACCTTGATCCAAAACTGCAATTTGATCGGCTCTTTTAACCGTGGAAAGACGGTGAGCAATGATCAAAGTAGTGCGATCGCGACTTAGTTCTTCAATGGCTTCTTGGACTAATCTTTCCGAAACCGTATCTAAGGCGCTGGTAGCTTCATCGAGAATCAAAATTTCCGGGTTTTGTAACAAAGCGCGAGCGATCGCTAGTCGCTGCCGTTGTCCTCCCGAAAGCATCACTCCCCGCTCTCCAATTAAGGTATCAAATCCTTCTGGCAAGCGGATAATAAACTCATAGGCATTGGATCTTTTGGCGGCGGCAATAATTTCTGTTTCGGTAGCATTAGGTTTAGCATATCGGATATTATTGCGTACTGAGTCATCAAATAAAAAGGTGTCTTGACTGACTATTCCCATTTGACTGCGGAGAGTTTTGAGATTGAATTCCCGCAAGTCAACGCCATCAATGGTAATTTCACCACCACTAGGATCGTAAAACCTGGGGAGTAAATCGGCAATGGTAGATTTACCCGCTCCAGAAGAACCAACTAAGGCTAAAGTTGTGCCGTGGGGTAAATACATCTCAATATCTTTTAGCACTACTTCGGCTCGTTCTGGATAAGCAAAGGAAATATGATGAAAGTGGATACCTTTTTGCAGAGATTTATATGGTTTGTCGCCATTTTTCATAAACGGCTTATTTTCACGTTGCAAAAATTCGTGGGCGATATCAACGCTAGTGCTAGTGCTAGCAAATTGGCTGCGAGTGGTATTTAATTGCGAAATATATGGGAGCAGGCGAAATAGCACTAATAAATAGGTGAGTAAGACGGTAGAAATTGATTCAATTTTGTCGGCAAAAAAAGCTCGTCCTAGGAATACAATGGCGACAATGGCGATAATTCCAGTTACTTCGCTCAGAGGTCCCACTGCCGCCGCATTTGCCTGCGCTTGATAGTCAGCCTGTTCGCGTTTGCGAATTAGCTCGATAATCCGTTGAAACTCTGATTGTTCGTTGGTAGTAGCTTTAACCAATCGAATGCCATTTAAGGTTTCTAGGACTCGAATTGAATAGTCTTTGGACATTTCGGAGAGCATTTTTCCAAAATATTTAGAACGCCCAATCGAATATTGATTGACTAGCCCAACCAAGGCCAATAAAATTGATGAAACAATGGTTAGTTGCCAGGAAATTGCAATTAAAATAGATATAAAAAACAACGCAGTAATTCCGATAATTACTCCCCGGAGAATCGTGCCAATAGCGCTGGCGGCTCTGGCAACTTCTCCTCCCAAACTATTAATGATGTCGCCCACTCTCATTTTGGAATAAAAGTCTAAATCTACTTCTAATAATAATTTTAATCCCGATTCCCGCATATCGGCGGTGAGCGATCGCATCAAGGAACTAGATACTAAGGTGGCGGCATAGTTGGCAAAGTTTTTGAGGACAATTGCCAGTAAAATTGCTATTCCCATTGCTGACAGTCGAAACTCTTCGTTCACCCCATCAAAGGGAGACATGAGTTGCTGTAAAATTGGTGGCGCACCTGTTAAGTCTACTTTTTGACCTAAAAGATTGAGGATAATCGGAACAATTAAAGCTGTGCTAACGCCATTAAATAAACCTCCCGAAAATCCTAATGCAATCGTCAACGCCACTAATTTAGGATAGCGCAAAGTATATTTGAGGAGCAGTTTATTTGAAGACATGGAGCATTTTTAAATCAAAGGTAATAGCGATCGCTCGATCCCAGAAAAGCTGAAAAAATTAACTTGTTGGTGGCCTACGCTCCCAGACTAACATAGAAATTCCTACCCTTCTAAGCTGGCGATCGCTGGTTGCAAAATTGCTGCCATCGCCTCAATGCTATAATACTTGACACATCTGGCTCTCGCTCTCTTCCCATTGGCATTGGCTACCTCTAGATTTTGCCAGATCCATTGAATTTTCTCCGCAATTTGTGGGGGAGAACCCGGATCGACTAAATAACCAGTATCGCCTAAAATTTCAGGAATATCCCCTACCCGCGTGGCTAAAACTGGTTTTGCCATCGCCATCCCATCAGTTAACTTGAGGGGAAATTGCGCTCTAGTTGCCGGAGTATCCCGTTGGGGAACTACCACCACATCAGCGGCTGCTACAATATCTGGCATGGCATCTGCGGGATAGCTGGGTAACTTCACGATCCATTTGCCCCATTGTTGTACCAGTTGCTCGTCATAATTATCGTAGGGACTACCGCCCACAATTACTAATTTTAAATCAGGTTGGTTCAGTAATTCTAGGGCAGCTAGAACGTCTTCCAAACCTTTATAAGGTCGAGGCGCACCCGGAAACATTAACACGCGATAGTCAGATAAATTATACCGCCTGCGGCTTTCTTCTGGATAGTAGCGTTCGGGATTAAATAATTCTATATCTTTGCCATTGGGGACAGAAATCCCCCCAAAACGTCTCTGCAAAAAACTGGTATGGACGGTAACTAAATCGGCTTGACTAATTAGTTTTTCCATCCAGTATAAATATAAAGGATGATCGGCACGTCGCAATGCCCCACCTTTTTTAAAGATATCTCTAGCTAATTGTTTGGGGGTGGGATGATAAGACCAATTATCGCCGCCATGCCAGCTAAGTTCCCAATCATCAATATCTAAAATTAAAGGCGATCGCTTCCAAATTTTCTTTAATAATCCTATCCCAAAACTAGCAGTTTGGGGCTTAATCGCATAAACTAAATCGCCATCAATTTTGGGTAAAATCTCTTTAATTGCTGATAGCCAAGTGGTATTTTCTTGAATTGCTACTGCCGTCACGGGAATTTGCAGGGTTGCGGCTGCATACAAACTTTTACCAAACTGAAATCCGACAATTTCCACTTGATATCCCAATCTTTTCAGCGCTTCTCCCAACAGCGAGGCGCGAATTATGCCATCATTGGTTGACAGATTCCAAACTAACAGGGATATTTTGGCAAATCGTTTCATTTAGTCCGCCAGGGATTATTAACTTGATTGGGTAGCCAAAATTGGGCTAATTTATCGAAAATTCTAGTGTAGAGTGATCGCGTGATATTCTTGGCATACTGAGGGCGATAGGGATAGGTACAATGCAGTACCTTAATTTCTCCCTCCAATTGATAATTATCTTTCCACTTACTTAGATAGTTGTAATTGGCTGGCAACACTTTCATATTGGGTTGAGTGATGGCGATCGCTGCTGCCAAAGCCCCTTGATCTTTTAATAATAGAACATCTTGATGCTCTCTGACAACTGCAAAGTATTTCTGAAAATTATTAAATAATTCCGCATTTTTAGCATTTTTCCGAAAAGCCATAAATCCGCCATTATATTGAATGCTATTTTCATTTAAGGGCAAACCTGCCCCTTGCAGCGTCGGGACAATTTCCTGTTTCACCCTCAACAAGTTAGTTGCTTGGGAAATCTTGGGCTGAACATCTTCAGTAATTAATAAATCCACTTCTTCCAAATAGGTAAACACTTCTTGAATATTGGTCAACAAACAAATATCAGAATCTAAATAGATAGTTTGCTCCCAGGGAGATTCTTGGTATAGAGCCAGTTTAGCTAGACGGGAAGCCATGACAGTATTTTCATGGGCAGGAGCGGGGCGCAAAATCACGTTACCAAAGACTGTCAGCAAAGGATATAAAACTTTTGGCACGCGATCAATTAAAATAATGATTGGTTCTTGGTGAAACTTGCGGACAGCCGCCAAAAAATGAATGCAATCTTGAAAAGAATAAAGACCAGTTAAAATTGTTATAAATCCTTTGGTTGTCATACTTTAATTGCTAATCGATAATAAATCTTTTCTCCCCATCACCCCATCACCCCATCAATTCAACTAGGCAAATAAACATTTGACAGATCATGCTGTCCATTCCCAAAAACTCTCTGCCCAATTTTCCCGATAATTAAAAACTCCTTGCCATTCCGTAAAATTCACAAAGTCCTCTAGTTTAGGAACTCGATTGACATCCCTGATTTTATATAGCGGTTTGTTGCCATAAAAGGATGCCCACATAGTATAACTACTAGGCGCTCCTATAATATAATCGCATTCCGCCAAAGCATACATATCCTCAACTAAATTGTTATTCCCTAAGACATAGTTTAACCCAGAAAATAAACTTTCGTCTTGGGGGGCATTAGAACAAATCAAGAATTTTACTCTTTGATGGGGAAATAGCTGCTGGACTGCTAGCATAATTTGGGCATATTGGGTAGTTGTATAGAAATATTTACCCTGTTGGTGCTGTTGATAATCTCCTTGCCGGATGTGAACGCCAATTATGCGATCGCTATCCTTCTTCAACTGCTCAATTAAAGCCAATACATTATCCTGATGTTTTTTCACAGGTTGGAAATACGCTCTAATTGGCTCGGCATATTTTTCCAGTCTAGGCAAATCTTGAATAAACCAACCATCTCGAAACAACCAGCCTTGAAAAAAGATCGGTACGCGGCGACGAACCTTTTCTGCTATGGGTGAATCGCTCCAATTAAAAGGTTTTTCTCTGGTGATATCAATAATTTCAAACCAGCCTTTTTCCACTAAGAAGCGCGTAAAGTTGTAATATTTACTACTAACAAACCGATTGCTTTTGATTTTAATTAGCGGCGGCGGATAGGCACAGAGGAAATCTTGAGCAGTAGAGCTAAATAAATGGGCGTATTCATCGAAAGCCGGATTGAAAACTTGCAAATCATGCTCGATGGCAAAGGCAATAAAATGAGCAAACAACAGCAAGCGATTGCCTAACTGTCCTGATTTAGCAGCGATAATTAACATGACTATAACTTACTTAACTGGCACATTGATTGCTTTACCAGGACTTACACAATGATTGCATCAATAGAGTTGATGGTGCGTTACGCTACGCTAACACACCCTACTGATAGAGTCATTGCGTAAGTCCTCGTTATGCTGAAATCCTTTCCAGCCAAGCTACCAAATCTGCTTCTGAGGAAAAATCTAGCACCGCCTCTGCCAATTCCTCTAATTGGATTAAAGATAACTGGCTAATTCTAGCTTGCAACTCTGGCTGAATAGTGCCAAGGCGTTTTAACAATAGCCGCTGAACTATTGCTTGTATTGTTTGTAGCCCTTGTTGTATTCCTTGTTGTATTCCTTGTTGTATTCCCTGTTGTATTCCCTGTTGTATTCCTTCTTCCATCCAACTGGTGACAATTTCCATCACAACCTCCTGGGTTTCTGGGATCATTTCAGCAATATCAGCTTTCAAAAGTCCTGCTTCTTCTGCATTCAACTTTAAGTAAGTATCAATAAATCCTGAAATCAACTTCATTTTGGCAGGATTTAATTTCAAGGTTGCCAGCAACCGCAAACATTCGTACTTGACTCGACGGCGATCGCTTGGCTCGATTTTCATTTTCGCCATCAGTGCAGCAGCAACGGGGTTTTCCTGCTGCAAAAAGTCCCGCCAGTTGAGTTGATTTAACTGGATCAGATCGTAGTCAAACTGTAACACAACTTTGTTGGGAAAAGCGACTTGATGATTGTGAGGAACAAGAGAGAGAGGATAACTAGAAGAAAAGAGAGCAATGGGGTAAACTGGTAAGTTATGTTTTTCGTACCAGCGAGAAAAGTAGCGGAACATCCGCTGGGGAAAAATGGCTTGGGCTTGGGCTTGATGTTCTAAGTGGATCAAAAAGTAGGATTCTTGCCCTCTAAATTGACATTTGGCAACGATATCAGCTTCATATCTTTCCCCCATGGTCACATCAGTAAATATTTCCTTGTCTAGAAAGACAATTGAATCCCGGTTGAGGTAGAGAGCAACTTCTGGTAAAAATAGCTCAATAAACTCCCAAAAGAAGGTGGTCAGCAGTTCTTTAAACAAGCGATCGTGGTCTATCATAGTTTTCACCTTGTTCTCTTGGCATCAGTCTAGATGGCTGTAGAAATCAGCACAATTGCCAATTATTTAGCCAGCTTTAACTTGCCAGTCTGAACGTCATCAAATATGCGATTGATTTGGCGGCGGTCTTCCTCATTGACGCTATAATCAGAAAGGATGAGCGTGGCCAACTGCATATATTCTTGACGAGTTAATTTACCTGCGATCGCAATTTGATCTAGCAGGGGTTGAAGATTGACAGTCGGTGGGCGATCGCGCAGAGCCATAGGTTGCTACAAGGAATTAAAAATACACTGGTTGATCTTGTATTCTAATTGTTAGGGCGATCAATTTAGCAGAAACTTTAGGGAGAGAGCAAAAGTGCAAATATATCGACTGCCAGTTTTAGCGGATAACTACATTTTTCTGCTGCATTCCCCCCCACAACAAATTGCGGCTGTTGTCGATCCCGCAGAAGCTGCGCCAGTTATTAACCAGCTAGCAAAATTAGGGGCAGAACTAACTGCTATTTTTAATACCCACCATCATAGCGATCATGTCGGCGGCAATCGCCAGTTATTACAACAATTTCCCAATGCTATTGTTTATGGGGGCGCTGAAGATAAAGGCCGAATTCCTGGACAGCAAGTGTTTCTAAAAGAAGGCGATCGCGTTTCTTTTGGCCAACAACCAGCCGAAATTTTCTTTGTTCCCGGACATACCCGCGCTCATATAGCTTACTACTTTTCCCCCCACTTTCCAGGGGAACCCGGAGAATTATTTTGCGGCGACACCCTATTTGCTGGCAGTTGCGGCAGGTTATTTGAAGGCACTCCGGCGCAAATGGTTGATTCCCTAGGTAAGTTAAGGAATTTGCCCGACAATACGCGAGTATGGTGCGCCCACGAATATACTTTAAAAAACCTGCAATTTGCTCTCACCGTCGATCCTCGCAATGCCGAATTGCAAAGTCGTTTTACCGAAGTTGCCACAGCACGCCGCCACCATCAAGCCACCATCCCTTCTTGGTTAGGGATCGAAAAACGAACCAATCCCTTTTTACGCTGGGACGAGCCAATTTTGCAAGCCGCCGTCAACAGCCAAGATCCCATCCAAACCTTTGCCCGTCTCAGAGGGATGAAAGATACTTTCTAGTCAAATCCACTACTCCCTTTTTTTCAGCGATCGCTTAAAGTAGAAAGTTAGTTGAGGATCAAAATATTTAAACCTCAACCCCTTGTCTTGGGAGCATTTTAGTAGTATCATCTCCCCTGTGACCTTATTTATTAATAGATGGAGAAAAAATAATGGCAGATCTAGAACCAATTACGACTACTCCAAGTCTCGAATCAAGTACACCAACAACCAATCCAGAAGCGATCGCTCCCAACCCCAGAAAAACTACAGTTGTTCAAATTGTTGAACAACCTGCCTCATCATCGCAAAAAATCTTATTTTTTTTGAAAGCCTTGGAATATCTATCCATAGCAACTTTTATTGGCTTTGGGGTGGTTAGCATTGTTTTTCCAGGCAATCCCACATTTTCCCTTTGGGTAGCCGTTTCTTTATCTCTAGCGATTTTCTTTTTCTTTCTGAACAAGTTAGTCCTGAAATTATCAACCCAAAATGATACCAAGCAAGAATTGAAAAAGAAAGCCGCCCTATATCTCATTAATAGCTCTAGCGATGGATCGTTAGACTCCATTATCGCAGCGAGAGAAAAAGTTTTGGTGTATTCCCAGGAATTAATTGATGATTATAAAAACATTAGAACTCAAGCCAGAACCATCTACTACATTTTACAATTGACTACAATCGTTTTTTCTGGAGTCACGCCCATTCTAGTCCTAGCCGATAAGTTAGAATCAACTCAAAGTTGGCTGAAATGGCTGCCAGTAATTTGTCCGGCGATCGCATCTATCGTTGCTAGTGTGGTCACATCATTTCCTTTTCAGAAAAATTGGGTTAATGCTAACCGGGCTGTCGAGTTGATCGAAGCCGAACAAGAAAAATTTATCTTGGGGGTTACTCAAGCCTATCGTTCCTACGATTCAGTTGATGAAAATGACCAGCAGCAAAAGGCTAACCAAGCCATAGAAAATTTTATCACTCACGTCAACAATATTCACTTGAAACAATTGCAAGCGCCAGAAACCAATGAGGCGCAGAAGAAAGACGATAAGTCTCAATCCGAACAATCTAACAACGCTGATTCTAGCGCCAAGCCCAACTCTGGCGATAGTTAATTATTCCTAGGGGGAACTATTTCATTAAAGTCCAAATAGACCCCCGATACCATTTCTATTCAAAACTGCTAAGGAATGAAAAATCAATAACTTGATGATAAACCAGTATTGCGATCGCTCACCTTATTTATTTTTAAATCCTAAGAATGAATTCTTATTTCGCTCGTTTAAACGCTCTTTCTTTAAACACAGAAAATCATCATCAATTAACTGCCATCTCTTTGTTTTGCGGCGGCGGTGGTTTAGATCTAGGTTTATCTTTGGCAGGCTTTGATTTTAAGTATGCCAACGATGAAATTCCCTTTTACTGCGATACTATTTCTGCCAACTTTCCAGAATGTATTGCCGAAACTAAAGATATCCGACAAGTTACAGGTGAAGATATTGAACAACTACTTAACCATACTCCTATCTCTCTCTTGGCTGGCGGTCCTCCTTGCCAATCCTTTAGTATTCTAGGACGCAGAGGTTCATTTTCTGACTTGAGAGGACAATTGGTTTTTGAATATATCCGGTTAATTAACGAGTTAAAGCCAGCGGCGTTTATTTTTGAGAATGTTCCTGGATTATTAACTCTCAATCATGGTCAAGATTGGTCAAAATTATTTTACTACTTTCAAGAGGAAACTGGCTATTATTTCCCCTCCCCAAAGGTTTTAAATGCTGCCGATTATGGAGTGCCGCAGATTAGGAAAAGAGTGTTTATAGTTGGCTTTCGGGTTCCCACAGAATTTCACTTTCCCGTACCTACCCATAGCCATCCCTCGGAACTCGATTTATATTCCCAAGATTTAATCCCCTGGTTGCCCTCAAAGTTAGCGCTAGAAAATGTGGCTGGCTTGCCTAACCATGACATTCGCCTGCACGGAGATAGAGTGCGCTGCCGTTATGAAAAAATTCCTCCGGGAGGACGGGATAAAGTAGATCATACTGATAGAATTGACCCAGAACGACCTTCAGGAACTGTCCTTGTTGGCTCCAAATCTGGCGGCGGCAGACCTCACATCCACCCCTATTTGCCTCGGCATATTACTGTCCGAGAGGCGGCGCGGTTGCAATCCTTTCCGGACTGGTACAAATTTTCGGGAACGAATACGGCTCAATATCGACAAGTGGGAAATGCCGTGCCGCCTTTACTAGCAATGGCTTTAGGCGAGTCAATTAAGCAGGCTTTGGTCAACTACCCACACTGAGCGGAGTACCGCTACAGTGAGGGCTTTCCTCGTTCCTCGTTCCCAGGCTCTGCCTGGGAATGCCCATTGAGAGGCTCTGCCTCGTATGAGCGCCAAGCGAGGCAGAGCCTCT
>CAKZHE010000193.1 GCA_936920195.1 uncultured cyanobacterium
GGCTCTGCCTCGCTTTGTCATCCGAGGCAGAGCCTCTCAATAGGCATTCCCAGGCAGAGCCTGGGAACGAGTAAAAGCCGATTGACCGATCAGAAACTGCATGAACAGAAAGCCCCGAAAAAGGCACAAAGTCAACAGCCTAGGCGCTACCCCTACACATTTACAAATATACACATACGATTATAATCAAGTTATTGATTTTTCATTCCTAATTAAACCAATGGCTCAAAAAATTGCTTTAGGATTGCTGTGGATAGGATTTATTAGTTATGCCTTTCTGTTGGCTCCACCAGAACAACCAGATACCGCAATTCTGATCCAAAATCTGATTAATGGCAAATTAGATGGCATTAACCCAGCCATCATTGCCCTATTTAACCTGATGGGGATTTGGCCTGCAATCTATAGCAGTGTACTTTTTATTGACGGGAGAATGCAGAAAATTTGGGCTTGGCCTTTTGCTTTAGGTTCCTTTGTGGTAGGAGCCTTTGCTTTGCTGCCTTATCTGGCATTGCGATCGCCTAATCCAGAGTTTACAGGCAAAAAGACCCTATTAATTAAATTAGTCGATTCTCGCCTTGCTGGGATCGCGATCGCTTTTGCCGCTTTTAGTTTAGCCATCTATGGTTTGCGTTTCGGCGATTGGTCTAATTTTCTCCAGCAATGGCAAACCAGCCGTTTCATTCACGTCATGGGGATTGATTTTTGTTTGCTCTGGCTGCTATTTTGCACAGTTCTAGGCGATGATATGGCGCGGCGCGGTTTAAAGAACCCCCTGATTTTTTGGGCAGTCACGCTTACTCCCCTATTTGGAGCCGCCACTTATTTAGCATTGCGTCCGCGATTAATAGAAATTCCTTCAGAAGTGCCATCTCCTGAAGTCTCAGCACCAACCAGCAGATAAGGAGCAGCTATTTCTATTAACTCAAGGAAACTCAATTATGACCTATGATATCACCACGCCCAAAAATTTGCTCAATTAAACCAAGATCCCGATGATTCTAATACTCCAAAGCAATAGCAATCATAGCATTTAAACCTGGGCAGAAATACGCCATCAATGGGAAAAGCCAGTTGTTTGATTTCTACCGATCAAAATTAGTAAGCATTAGCAATTGCTGATCGATGAGTTTAAATTTCTTATTTACCATCAGGAGATTCAACGCGGAACCGTTCCACCGAAGTCAGCAAGTCCCCCGCAACCCCCACCAGATTTTGTAGCGAACCAGAAACCCGTTGAGCTTCCTGGGAAGTTTCCTGCGCCGTCAACTCTACCGACTGCATAACCTGAGCCACCGCTCGCGAAGTCTCCGTTTGCTCCACCGTGTCCGCCGTAATCGACCGCACCAGAGCATCAATTCGATTTGATACCTGAATAATATCCTCCAGCGCTCGTTTCGCCTGTTCCGCCCTCCTCGTGCCATCAATTACCTGCTGCGTACCTTCCTCCATCGCCATCATTACCGCCCCCGTCTCGCTTTGGATTTGCAACACAATCTGTTCAATTTCCTTCAGCGCCTTGGCAGAACGATCTGCTAGCTGTCGGACTTCATCCGCCACCACCGCAAACCCCCGCCCCTGTTCCCCCGCTCTTGCGGCTTCAATACTGGCATTTAACGCTAGCAGGTTGGTTCGAGAGGCAATCTGGGCAATCAAGGCCACAATCTTAGAAATTTCCTGGGATGCTTCCGCCAGCTTCTTTACTTTTCTGGTAGTTTCTGCCACCGTCTCCCGAATTTGCAAAATCCCCGCTACCGTTCTTTCCACTGACTCACCACCCTTGAGAGCGGTTGCGGAGGCAGAACGGGCAACTTCCTCCGCTTCCCGTGCGCTCTCTGCCACCCGCTGAATCGATTCCGTCATTACCTGCACCGAATTGAGGGTGACAGCCAATTCCTCCGCTTGCCGCAGGGCATCAGAAGATAACCCCCGCGCAAATCGTTCGCTGTCCGTGGCTCCCTTACTCACCTGCCGCGCTGCCAACTTCACCTGTTGAACAATTTCCCGCAGATTTTGGATAGTCAGGTTAAAGGAATCGGCTACGGCTCCCAATACGTCCGCTGTTACCTCAGCCTGTACCGTCAAATCTCCCCTGGCTGCCCCTTCCACATCGTCCAGCAACCGAATCACCTGGCGTTGCAAGTCTTCTTTGGCCTGTTCTTGCTCCTGAGCCTTCCGTTGCGCCTCGCTGGTGGTAGTCAAGATCACCCGCGCCATCTGGTTAAACCCGGCTGCCAACCTGCCAAACTCATCTTCAGAGTAAACTGTCGCCTCAACACTGAGATTGCCTTGACAAACCGAGTCAAACTGTGCTTGTAAATCTTGTCCAGTGCGCTTAATTTGTTGAGTCGCAGTCTTGCCCAGAAATAGCGCCGTTCCAAATCCTGCCAAACCCGCCGCAATACTAATCGCCCAAGTGGTGTTGCGGACATAGGGGATAATCGTACTGCGGTTTGGGGACTGGGGAATTACTTGCACCGCAATGAAACTAGCAGCCGAGGCTACCACTAAAGAGGCTACCCCACTAGCGATCGCCGTCCACCAGGGTTTCTGTTCCAGCGACGCATTTTCAAACGGTGCGAGCCAACTCTGCTCCACCATGACGCTGGTATCCAGGTTGCTGCTAGGGGAAGCAAAAGCGGGGAGACGATCTCCCCCGGCTCCTGCGCCATCGGAAGTCCCAGTCAGACTAAAAATCTCATCATCCCTACTACCGCTAGATTGTCCCGGCTTAGTTTTCCCCCCAAAGGGGGTAATTAATTCCGAAGAAAGACTTCCTGTGGTTGGGATATCTTGATCGAGCAAGTCAAAGTTAGAAATACTACCCAGGTCGTCAAACTCGTCAAACTCTTCCAAAAAGTCCATCCGACCGTTACCCGCACTGGGAGTCCCCAGACTCGGGGTACTGTCATCTAGGGCAAAAGCAGAATCCGCAAAGGAATCCGAGAAAGCACCATTAGCAAAAGCCGAATCATCAAAGGAGTCAAAATCAAAGCGCGAATCAGCCGCGAGGCCGCCCCCAGCACGAGAACCATTCTGGTCAGGGGAGACAAATAGAGTCTGTTCTTCCTGACCATAGAGGCGGTGAGCTAGAGGTTCCTCTGGGTTGTAGGCTTCAGTGGCAGGAAAGGTGGCAGGGGAAGAGGAAAAGCTCTCATTTTCCCAATCCAACTCCCCAGACTTCATTAACAGCGTCTCATCTTCAAAGGCATAGGGGACAGCTTCCTGAAACTGCCCTAGGTCATCTTCTGGGTAATCTGGAACTTCCAAATTTCCCAAATCCCCAGCATAGTCGGCAAACACATCTGACGACCCTGCCGACGGCTCAAACTTACCATTGGCAGGCATCCCAAACGTAGCTTCATCAGCAAAGTTGTCAGCCGGAAAGTTGTCCAAACCATCAATCGCAAACAGATCCTGCCCTCCCTGCCAATCTTCCGGCTCCGCCAACTCTTGCATCCCAAAGGGGTCTTGGGAGAGGGGACTAGCCGTTGCCCCTAACGACTGAGTGGAATCAAAATTGGCTAAATCGGCAAAGGGGTCATCATAAGGCGGCGGTTGCCCCAAATCCTGATAGTCCTGGTAGTCATTCTCTAACCCAAAATTATCAATCCCATCCAAATTATCTAAACTTTGCCAATTTTGGCTGGCTAAATCTTCAGTATATAAACCATCGCCCAAATCCTGATAATTCGCATCCCCGTTATAGTCGGGAAAATCGTCAATAGCTTCCGGTTCCCGAACGCCATTATCTTCTGATAAATATTGATTAATTGTTTCCAGGCCATTTTGGGCATAGTCCACCAACAATTCGTCGCCCCCACTGGCGCAGACAAATTCGTACTCTTCCTTCGCTATTTCATAATGTTGCAACCCACAGTAAATATGCCCCCGCAACAAATGGGCGCTCGCCTCATCAGGGAAGCTCGTTACCAATCGGTCAATCAGTACCTGCGCCTGGTCATAATTGCCCATCACATTCGCCTGGACATAGGCTCTTTCTGCCTGTTGATATTCCTGCGCGTAATCTTTACTGGATGCCATTTGTTTATCCCCCCCAAAATTCCTTAAATTTAAAAATTAATCCTTAAAAAAATCACCTGCCCAGCCCAAGAAAGCACCATTAAATATTCCTTGGGCTTCATGCCGCCCATCTAGCCGACCGCAAAATTGCTACCTGATCTAATAGTCGGAGGCATTGAGTTCCCACCTCATCTAATACCCACTCCCCCCGCAAGAAAGGAGCCATCCCATCCGTGGCATTGGTCGGCATCTGCACCTGTTCAATATCTAACCAAGCCATATCATTAATTCGGTCTACCGCCAGCCCCAACATCATGTCTTGGTCTTCAATCGCAATCACCGGAATTTCTGGACGGTCTGTATTTAGCACCGCACTATCTCCTAGGAACTGTCCCAAATCTGCCACCCAAATTACCTGTCCCCGCCAATTGAGCGTTCCCAAAAGTAAGGGCGAAGCATTGGGGATGGGAGTAATCCGGTCTGGGGCTGGGGAAATCACCTCCCGAATTCCCGTGGCAGGCAGGGCAAACTCATTCCCCGATGGCACATAGAATCGCAGGTGTAACTCACCTTCCGGACTTTCCAGTTCCTGAAATTCCGCCCCTTGATCGTGACCATTCCCAGTTAAAAAATCCGGATTTCCCACCATGATTTTTATTCCCTACCCCCTCAGCAGTTGTTTCACAGTCCCAATCAACTCTGTGGGCTGAAAGGGTTTGGCAATATAGGCATCCGCTCCCTGCTTCATCCCCCAATAGCGGTCGAATTCTTCCCCCTTGGAAGAACACATTACTACTGGGACGGTTTGGGTTTTGGGGTCTGCCTTCAGCCGACGGCAGACCTCATAACCATTCATCCTGGGCATGACTATATCTAGCACCACTAGGTCTGGACAAGCCTCAACAATTTTTTCTAAGGCTTCCACGCCGTCGCTAGCGACGGCTACCTTTAAGCCACTTCCTTTGAGGAGGTCTGAGATCATCTCCCGTTGTGTAACGCTATCTTCTACAACCAGAACTGTACTCATAACTCCCTACCTGATTTGCCGATTTAAACATAAACGGGAATGCGAAGACTGATGCTCCAGACCTAGACATTGTAAATTCAAAATTCCAGCATCACGAAAATTAATTGTTGACCAGGGTAATGATTCAAGTATCGCCGATCGCGCTAGCGCGATCGCCTTGGGCATAGCTACGCGATCGCCGAGCTTCATTTAAAACTAAGCTGGGGCTGATTTGGTGATATCAGTTTCTTTTATCTCCTGGTTGGGCTGCTGGGACTCAAGGTGGTGGGGGGGGAATCGGGAACTTTCCCCAGGGCCAATATATTTCTCTAGTAGCATTAATAACTCGCTTTCTCCAAAAGGTTTAGTGAGGTAGTCGGTTGCGCCGACCATTCGCGCCCGCACTCGGTCTATGAAGCCATCCATGCCTGTGAGCATGATAATGGGAGTTTGCCGAAAGGCGGTAGATTTCCGCAGCATGGCACAAATTTCATATCCATCCAGCTGGGGCATGGCAATGTCGCAGAGGATGAGGTGGGGTTGGAGTTGAAAAACCAGGCTGAGGGCTTCCAGGGGATTGTTCAGAGTGGTAACTTGGTAGCCTTGTTCTTTCAAGATATACTCTACTGCTTTGCCGATGGCTCCGTCATCGTCGATGCAGAGGATATGGGGCGGTGGGGTGATGGGGTGATGGGGTGATAGGGTGATGGGGTGGTGGGGTGATGGGGTGGTGGGAAAAAGCAATTGTACCCAGCCCTTCTGGACATAGGGATATATGGCTTTCGCGACAGTCAGAATATCTCGATTTAGATAGCGAGCCATCTGGCGCAGGGAGGTTTTGCCCTCTGACCAGCGTTCGAGGGTGTGGAAGGCATTGGCGGGGAGGGCAGCCCGCAATTTTTGGGGATTGGCAAGGGTGGGGTGTTGATTGGGGGATTGGATGTGGGGGTGGAATTGTTTCCACTCCTGTACCTGCTGCATGATTTTGGCAACTAGGGGCGCAATTTCTAGGGTGGTTAGTTGGGGGGCAAGGGCGGGGCTAACCTCAAAGATAAACGATCCTTGGTGCAGGCTGAGGAGGTCAAAGAGGGTTTCTCGTACCATGCTCTGGATGATACTGCGTCCTTGGGCTGGGGTGAGGATATGTTTTTCGAGCATTGCCCAGAGATAGCCGTATTCTGGGGCATTGGTGGAGGCGATCGCCGGGACTTCTAGACTATCCAGAGCGCCATCGGCTCGGTAGCGCCGCAAATAGTCCCGCAGCCGGGATAGGCTGCCTTCACTATCAGCGGCGTAGGCAATTTGACCATTTAGGAAGAAGACAAACCAAAAGGAACCGGAAAGGCGGGCTTTGGCTTCTCGGTAAGCACTAGGAGCGGCAAAGCCTGGAGAGAACTGGTTTTGACCGCTAACGATGCCAGTGCTGCCAATGGCATTGTTAGCCGAGCCGTAGGACTCAACAAATAGTTCCCCCGTTCGCTGACCTAATTCAATCAGTTGCAGGATGCTGCGAATATCAATTTCATTTAACGTTCCCTGCATGTAACGAAAATGCGCTCCTAAAAACCATTTAAAATTAGTCTTGATTTTTTCCTGCTCTTAAGACCCTACCGGACTGGAAGGCCAATGGCAGGCAGAAAATTTCCCTACTGCTGACCTGCATGAACTAATTCTCTATCTTGACAGACTAGAGCGACAATCAATTGAGAATTAGATTAATTAAAATTGACATACTCCCCGGCCTAAAGGCACGGGGATTCTAAGCTCAAACAGCAATTGCGGGCACTACTCCCGTCTGACATCGCCTAACTTAACGGTTGATGCCCCAACCGCACAAATATTTTTAGCCGCATTTTCATCCCGCCCATTCACCGATTGACAGGACGGACAACGCCATTCTCTCACTGACAAATCTAAGCTGGATAAAACCAGACCGCAGTGCGAACAAGTTTTACTCGATGGATACCAGGGGTTAATAAAAATGATTTGCTTACCCTTCTTAGTCGCCAAGAATACCAGAATTTCCAGAAATTCCCCAAAGGCTAGATCTGAGATCTTGCGCCCCCAGAGACCCTGCATTCCTTTTAGGTTTAGCGTCTCAAAACACAAGACATCAAACCTATCAGTTAAATTGTGCGCCAGTTTCCAAAACCAATCAGTACGACGGTTTGTCACCTCCTCATACTTACGAACTAGATTTTTTCGAGCTTGTTCTCGATGAGCCGAACCTGTTTGTTTCCGAGAAAGTTGTTGATTAGCTTTCTTAATGGCCTTGAGGGACTGCTTGAGAAACTGAGGTGATTCAATGGTAGAACCATCAGAACAAGTGAGAAAGGTTTTTAAGCCAAAATCAAATCCAGCGATGCTACTCGGCTCGGATTTGATTACCAATTCATTTCCCCCATCCACAACGACAACTAGAAACAACTCTCCTAATGCTGTACGCTTAATGGTTAACGTCTTGACCTTACCATCAATTTCTCTAGAGTTCCAATACTGATAAGTTCGGTTGCCAATCTTAATCCGATTGCCGCCCAAAAACTTGTATCCGGCTTGCTTTAAGGTGAAAGATTTGTATTTCTTGACTTTCTTGAATCCGGGAGGTCTAACTCCTTTTTGATGATGCTTGAAAAACAACTGGTAGGCTTTCTCAATCCGCTGACAAATATCTTGTACCGCTTGAGAGCCGACTAATTGCCAGAAGGGATTGCGCTTTCTCAGTTTGGCGATATGAGACTGAAGTTTGGCACAGTTCAAGTGTTTGCCCCACATCCGGTAGTACCGTTTATGTAAGGCGATACAATGGTTATAAATTACCCCGGCAGCGTTGATGGTGCGCTTGAGGTATTTATTCCGTTTATGGCTGTATAGTTTGAACTTCAGTGTCTTCATACTACAATTGTATGACCAAATTGTTCTGTATGTTGCTAATTGCAACGGCAATTAAATAAAAAGCCGTCCTAGATGGTTACTGAGCGTTCGACTGAGCTCACGCCGAAGTCTTGTCGAAGTAAGGACGGGGCGCTACACCCACTAATTATTGGTAATAGCTAAAGTTTCCTCGCTCGGTCGCTTTCCCATTAAAATCCTGAAATCCGGATATATTCAGTTTAATTTAATACTTGACCAAGCGGCTAATCCCCTGGAATTTCCGCGACCTCTATCAGCGGCTCGGCATTGAATTTGCCTATTGATGCTGACCCGGAAACAGGTCAATAGGGCAGCACCGTTGAACTTGTAAGCCCCAAAACCCCAGAATCTCAAGACCTTCTTGCCTTTACTCCCTTCCTCAGTTGAGCTATCCTGAAACAGCGCCACCTCAGCATTTTCTCAGAAAAAGTGCTTTCTTGGGCAACAATCTGTAATAATCTGTTATTAATCTTAACAACTACCCAGATGCAATCAAAGCTGGACTCAGTTCAAAATTAATTATCAAAAATTTGGGTTTAAAACCCGGTCGTTCTACGACGGCTTTAGATTAGAATATGGATGGTCACTGACCCCCCCGCGACGTTGGCGAAGCCTGCGCGAAGCGCATAGGATTCAGACAGCCTAACGAGCGAAGTCCAGGTTAACTGGCGGCGCAGACAAATCGGTAGACCGGGAAAAGAGGATGGGGCAATGGAAAACATCCCTGAAATCAAAACAGCAGATCAGAATTCCTTTTTGGTTTTCGACACATAAGAACCGCCGCTGCTCGCGGGGATAGGAGGATTCCACCTGTTCGCAATCTCAAAGCATAGCTTTGAGCAGTTACTTCAATGGTGCTAAGTTATCGGAATGAAATTATTTTCACCGATGGCAGTATTCGAGACTATTGGGACGAGCAAAACTCTTTGATGGTAAACCGCGATATTAATGCGGCGATTAACCTAAAAAGACTGGGGTTGGGCATTTTCCCCAGTATAAAACGCCGTAGTGGGAATCTTTCTATAGTAGGAACTATAGATAATAGTACCGCGAAGGAAATCTTGCATACCCTTCATCGGGCTGCTAAGAAGCCCACATCATACCTGTACTCAGGTTGATGTGGGAGTATGTCACTTTCGTAGACTCTACTATAGAGCTGTCCTTCGCTACACTTCTATAGGTAGAAGCAGGGTGCAACCAAAACCAAGAAAGCCGCCATACCACTGCTGTTAGTTGGTAGGGATTCGAGGCGACGCGCTTTCGCTAACGGGCACGAGACACATCAAGAGGGCCATCAGTGTGCTGTATTTAGCAGAAGTACAAAAGCAAAAAAGTTTCATGGGCAACAGTAAGGCCGAACTCAAGCTGCTGGCTTGTCAGCGGACTGACCAGAGTTGGAGTACTGTGTCTGGAGATGAGACGATCCCGGCTCCGGCTGAAGAAACTAATAATTTGAATCACGGTCAGCTGTTGCTGGTAGAAGTGGGTGCTAATAAACAAGTACAGCGCATTCTTCCAGATACGGCGCGGGTGCTAGTCACTCGATTAGAAAGTTTTTCTCGCCAGCTAGAGAAGTCGAAAAAACAGGAAGAAGAGATTGAACAATGGAAGCAATCTCTGACCTATCAAAGTCAGGAACTGAATCGCCGCGAAATGGAAATGGAGGCGAGGCTGGAGCAACTGCAACAGATTGAAGAGGACTTTGAGCGACTAGAACAGCAAAGGCAAGAGATTGATGGGGCGCGGGAGGAAACGGAAAGGCTCAAAGAGGAGTTTGAACGCAGCCGCCAGGAAATGGAAGGCGCGTGGGAACACCTGCGGGGAGAACAGCGGCGACTGGAGGAACGGCAGGCAGAAGTCCAAGGGGCGGCGGTTTTAGATGATGAGCAGGCGGGGAAGATTCAGGATTTGCTGAATCGACTCTCAGGGGCGATCGCACCCACAGAGGCGGTACGAGATGAACTCCAGCAAGCGATGGCAGTTACTAACGCTCGGATAGCTGATTTAGCCCCGCACTGGCCTCAGTTTGAGCAACAACGAGCTACTGCGGAACAATTAGGGGGAGAAGTTGACCGTCTCACTCAGGA
The DNA here is from genome assembly GCA_936920195.1 of uncultured cyanobacterium. GTDB lineage: Bacteria > Cyanobacteriota > Cyanobacteriia > Cyanobacteriales > FACHB-T130 > CAKZHE01. Next base: position 10,027 of record CAKZHE010000193.1, read on the forward strand.
ACTTGACCGCCGCCAGCAAGAATGGCAACAAACTCAAGTTTCTTTGGATCGGGCTAAAATTGAACTCAAAGTCCAGCAGAGTGCTTTGGAGGTGAAACAGGAGTCCGCTAATCGGCTCAGTACCTACCTGCAAAGCCAAGAAGATTTGCACAATCAAGTCTCCCGGTTGGCAACTTCTTCGGCGGATGTGAAAATTGGTCAAAAGATTGACCTAGAGGCGCTGGAAAAAATGCCCCAAGGAGAATTGCAGGAGATGATCCACAGTCTCCAGCAAGAATTGGAGAAGATGGCGAACTTTGTCAACAGTCAGGAAGAGGAATTGACGGACAAGCGTCAAACTATTGAAGAACTGCAGACGAAGATTGGACAAGCTAGCGAGTACGATCGCTTAACCTTGGAAACTGATTTGGCGGACGAGCAGGATGGTTATGCCATGCTGGATGAAACCCTAGTTGGTCAGCGGAGAAATCTCCGGGAGCGGGAGGAGATTTTGGCGCAACATACGCGGGTGCTGCGGCGCAGACAAGGGATTACGGAACCAGAACAACCAGACAATCAAAAGATTGATTTGGGGCCAGTGCTGCACCAGTTGGAGAGCCAACGCAATCAGCAGCATGAAGAATTGCGCCATTTGGAAAGTCAAATTGAGCAAATTCGCGCCAGCGTCAAACAGGTTCAGGGGACAATTGATCATCAAATTAGCGATCAAGAGGCGAAACAGAAGGAACTGCAAAGTCTGGAGCAGAATCTTCAAAATCAGCGAGTAACGCTAGCCGAATTGCGGAGTCGGGTGCATTTGTACCAAGAAACTCTCCAGCCTGTACAGGATGGGTTTGATTTGGTGCGGCAAAAATTGGAGGCGATCGCTGGTATCCTAAATCAAATTCAGGAAACTGGGGATTATCAGTTACAGGCGATCGCGGAGATGCGGCAAACGCTGGATATTTTGAATCAAAAGCCGTAAAGAGGGAACAGGGAACAGGGAACAGGGAACAGGGAACAGGGAACAGGGAATAGGGAATAGGGAAAAGGGAATAGGGAACAGGGAATAGGGAACGGGGAATAGGGAACGGGAAATGGGAAATTGGCGGC
>CAKZHE010000194.1 GCA_936920195.1 uncultured cyanobacterium
ATAGAAAACCGCAGCAAGTCAGATAATCAGAGCTTGTGGGGATTTTCTTAATGCACCATTTTAGCTGAAACAGTCCACTACGGATAAAGGCGTTGCGTAAGTCCTGTATTATACTTCTAGATGTGGAGATTTTCCATTACTGGGATTGACTTGCATAGAACCCAAATATTTAGTCAAATAGGGCGAAAAGACTTCGTAAATCATGGTGAGGGGCTTACCCCGATGCCAAAATAGATAGTTTCGTCCCCAAAAAGGGCCAGATTGTCCAAAGGCTTGTTCTAATTTGGGGGAATGACCGCAATAAATACCCTGAACATCGCGATATAATTCGGTTCGCAATTGCGCCAAACTTGCCCAAATGGGTAAAGAGCGATTTTGCAAATATTCATCGACGTGGCTGGCTTCCCACCAAGAGGTAGCATAGGCTAAACGCTGCCCAGAGGCAGTTCGCAACCAAACTTGTCTTCGCAGTCGGGGACCTGGTACCGCTTGCAATAATGCTGGCGCTCCATCATCATCCATCCCAATCGGGGACATATCAATTACGTCTACTTCTGTGGGTTCCCCTGTCAATAGTTGCAGGTGACGGGTGGGCGAGCCGTCGCCTAGTAACAGCATTTGCCATGTTGGGGCTAGGTAGTGATGGGGCAAGCCCTGTTGAATGGTAGCTTCTCCTCCCTGCCAAAGGGGATTGAGCGCATACCAGGCTGTAGGCAGCTTAACGCTATGATTGGGTCTGAAGGTGGCAGTCAAGGTTGTTAATAAAACTTAAAACTTCCGATTCGATCATAACGCGGTTGAGCAATTTTACCAATTAAGGAACATTTAGGATTAATTGACTTGAACGATGCGTCGGGGGCGGGTTTAATCAGGTTATTGGTGAATATTAAAAGTTATCTCCAAACCCGCCCCTACATCAGCCTAGGCGCTACCCCTGCTATTCTTCCAGTAGCTCTACTGTGCCTAGTTGACCATCAATTCGCACTCGCTGTCCATCTCGCAACCAATGGGTAGCGTCGCGAATATCCATAACAGCAGGAATACCATATTCTCGCGCCACGATCGCACCGTGAGAAAGTCGCCCGCCAACTTCGGCAATTAATCCTCCGGCACGGGAAAGTAGGGGCGACCAACCGGAATCGGTGTAAGGAACGACTAAAATAGTTTGACGATCGATGTTGACGGCTGCCTGTAAGTGACGAACAATTTTGACTCTACCTTCAATTTGTCCTGGACTAGCAGCAATTCCCTGCCAGCGTTGCCGTTGAATCTCTGTATGGGCGAAGATGGGTAGAGGAGGCGCATTGCCGTAAACTAGGTCAGGAATGGTGGTTAACTGTTGGTGTTGGTCGAGTTGCGATCGCCTTGCTGTCACCAATTCTTGATACTGCATTCCGCTAGTATTGACTAAGGCGCGAATTTCGGGAAATTCCAAAAAGAAAATATCTCCTTTGGCTGCCAACAACCCGGCTGAGAGCCAAATCTGTTCTAGGGCAACGAAACTCCAACGCAATTCTGCTAGCAGGCGATAATAAACTTCGGCTACTTGTCCTTTCAAATCCCATCGCGGTTGTACCAAAGATGTTTTTTGCAACTTTGCCGGGTTGGGGGTGGGGTTTGTCAGGAATTGATAAAACAATTCCCGCACCAGAGAGGGATTTTCTCGCCATGTCTCCACGGCAATATCGCTGCCTACCTCGCTTAAGTAGCCGTAACTTGCCCACCATTGCTCAAACTGTTCTAAAATGACTTTGCCTTCCGGGAAATTTTCTAAAGCCAGAAATAACGCCTCGGCATTGACAGGAAGGGAATTAAATAGCGAGCGGGTGGTAGTAGCCAGCTTTTGGAGCGATCGCATTGATGCCACCTCTGGCTGTAAACTACTATCTATCTGGGTATCCGGCACTCGCAATATGGTTTGTCGCAATGCGGCACTCAGGGGAGCCAGAATGCTGTAATAGGTTGCCCCTTTCAGCGCCGGTAAAATGTTGTCAATCCGGGCTAATAACTCTTTGGGAGTTAGTTTGCTGGCAGGTTGTAATTGCAATTCTTGCAATATCGGTTTAAAATGCCTTTGATAGTCTTTTTGAAAATCTGTTTCTAAACTCCATTCCCTAGCTAATAGTCGCCCTAGTCCGGGAAGGTTTTTAAAAACCGATAAGAGCGAGGGTTTGGTCATTCGCGCCCCTCTAGTTAAAAATTCCAAACTTTCCGCAGGCAACCCCATCAATCGGAAAATTTGCCCCAACAAAGAAGCATTAAAATAGGCACGGGAAAAGTGTAAAGTCGCAGTTTGGGTAAAATCCAATCCTTGACTAGCATTTCCCAACCCAATCGTAAAAATTTCTCCCCAAACTCCACAGGTTAACGGACGATTAATCGACCAAGTGAGGGGACAAATTAAACCCGGAATTACTTCAGCAGCAATTTTGCGCGTCCAAATTGGTAACAAAGTGGTAATTGGACGAGATTGCAATAACCACAACTGCTGTCCATCATAACTCCATTCTACGTCTTGAGGAATACCATTATCCACAGCTTCCAAATTTCGGGTTAAATAGGCAACTTGCTTGAGTAGATGGGGAGGTAAATCCCCCTCTCCGGCAACTTGTAGGGCTAATCCATCGGGAATGCTAAAACTTGGTTCTTTACTGCCATCTCCCAAACCCCAAACTTGATAGCTGTCGGGAGTAACTTTTCCTGAAACTACTCTGGTAGCATCTCCCGGCAACCCTTCAATTAGTACCGCATCCCCATATTGAGTAATAGGATCTCGACTAAAAGCTACCCCCGAAAATACCCCTTTGATCTGTTTTTGAATGAAGATTGCCATTGCCGCTTCCGGCAAATCTCGATCGTGACGATATTGAATTGCTGCCGGACGATCGTAAGATGCTAAACAGACAGCGATCGCCTCTTCTAACCCTTGCTGACTGGTAACATTTAAAATACTTTGGTATTGTCCCGCCGCTGATGCCTGTGACGAATCTTCCCCCACCGCCGAAGAACGGACAACTAAAGGGTTATCTGGAGAAGGTTGCAGGAATTCCATCAGGGGTTGGAAATCGTCGCCGGGAGGCAGCACCCAACCATCGGGAACTGGATAACCTAAACGCTTTAACCGAGATAAGGTAGCAGCCTTTTGTCCCACTTTACCAGGATCTAGGTCTGCGCCTAAACTAATAATGGCGCGATCGCCGCGAAAAAATTTAAACACTGGTTGTGCCTCAGTTTGGGCTTGACTGGCAGAAAGTTCCAAATCGTCAGGAATCCGTTGGTACACTAAAGCTAGGATAGTCGAGAGGGCGATCGCTGCACCGACATTTTCCCCAGTTCTATGGGGGAGTAAAGCAATAATCATGGGAAATAAAACTAATACTCCCAATCTGCCCGTATTGCGTTCCCGTAAAATTGTAAAGCTGATACTCCCAATCAAAAATACCAGCAGTGTCGCTTCCCAATCGTGAATCAAACTCCCCCAAACCGCATTAGTTGTACCTGCCCCTTTGCCAATAAAATAGCGTCCAAAAACCAGCATAGCTAAAGCAATTAATTCCCAGGGAGAACCAGTCGGAAAGAAAAGCCGAGTTAACAATACCGCTCCTATTCCCTTTCCTGCCTCTGACAATACTGCTAATATTCCCGCCCATCTTCCGCCGTGATAAAAAGCTGCCGAAACCGAGATATTTCCGGTTCCTAGTTTGGTTAATTGTTTGCCAGTCAGCAACCAAGTTATTCCCGCAATCAGCGGCAATCCCCCCAGAATTGGACAGACGATGAAAATTAGTAGCACTCCAACCAGTTGTAGTAAGGTCATATTGGGAAATTCAGAATAAGTCCAAGATATTCAATAAAATTGTCAAAAATGAACTATGCAATTCGCCCCGTCAATCCAGTTGATGAAGCCTTTTTATGGCAAATGCTGTTTGAAGCCGCTCACCTGGCAGAAGAAGGCGAAACATCTGTAGCAGCAGTTATCAACCATCCTGAGATTAGCAAATAGGGGCAACCACGGGGGGATTGCCCCTACAAAACGCTATATAAGATGTTTTATGTAAGTCCTGGGGTATGATGAAAGCGGCGAAAATCCTCATCCCACTCGCTCAATAGTACCCACTCCACCCCTAAATCTTGAAATTTGGTGACTAATCGTTGGCAAGCTGGTCTTTCCGTGGCATAGTGTCCAGCATCGATCAAAATTAAACCGCGATCGCGACTTTCTTGAAATTGATGAAATTTGCAATCTGCCGTTAAATAAGCTTGCGCTCCAGTCTGCACCACTGCCGAAATATAACTGGCTCCCGAACCTCCTAAAACTGCCACCCGCTCAATCGGTTGCTGCAAATCTGCCACTGGCGAAAACAATAAATCTGGGGGGGATAACTGAGTATGAATTCGCTGCAATAACTCTTGCAAAGTTATTGCCGGAACAAGTTTACCAACTCGTCCATAACCTAATCCATCACCAGCGGAAACCACAGGTTGAACTTCCTGTAATTCCAACAGTTGCGCTAACACATCTGCTGTGCCATCATTAACTCGATCGAAATTAGTATGGGCGCTATAAACCCCAATTTGATATTGAAAAGCTAGCCGCACCATTTCCCCGATTGGGTTGCCTACCCGCAAAGACTTCAGCGGACTAAAAATCAGCGGATGGTGGGCAAAAATCAAATTAACTGGGATACCTGCGGATTGGAGCGCGATCGCCTCCTGCATTACTGCTAAAGTTGGGGTTAAACATACCAATACCCGCGCCGTCTTTTCCCCAATCTCCGGCTCAATTTGCCAACCGCAATTATCCCAGCTTTCTTGGGTGACTGGATTTGCCCAGTTTTCAAACCAGTTAATTAACTCAGTAATTTTCAACTTTTCACCTACAGCAAATTCGGTTTGTAGTAGTAGGGTGCATTAGCGATAGCGTAACGCACCGTTAACTGGTACGTGGTGCGTTACGCTGCCGCTAACGCACCCTACTAGATACTAATTTTAATCCTATTTAACTAGCAAAGGGAATATCTGGCATCTTAGCACAAGCTTGAGTAACTACTTTTTGTCGAATCGGAATCTCAATTCTGAATTCTGCCCCTTTTCCCGGTTCTGATATGCAAGTTAACTGTCCCCCATGTTTTTCTACTACTACTTGGTAGCTAATCGATAAACCCAGTCCCGTACCTTTACCAATCGGTTTCATGGTAAAGAAAGGATCGAATAACTTTCGGCGCACTTCCTCATTCATCCCCGTGCCATTATCCGCAATCCTAATTAACAAAGTTTCCCCATCTTTCACTTCGCTGCTAATCCGAATTGTTGGCAAAGGACAAGAAGCTACCGGGCTACCTTTGCTTTCCTTAAACTCAACTTGCAACTCTTCCAAGGCATCAACAGCATTGCTGAGAATATTCATAAACACTTGGTTGAGTTGTCCCGCATAGCACTCTACTAAAGGAATATCGCCGTACTCTTTAACAATCTTAATTCCCGGATGTCCTGCGGTGGGTTTTAAGCGGTTTTGTAAAATTAGTAAAGTGCTGTCAATACCTTCATGGATATTCACCTGTTTCTTTTCCGATTGGTCGTGACGAGAGAAGTTTCGCAAAGACAAAACAATTTCCCGAATTCGCTCTGCTCCCACTTTCATCGATGCAAATAGTCTGGGAGTATCTTCCACCATGAAATCCAAGTCAATTTCTTGGATTTTGGCCTGAATTTCCTCTGCTGGTTGAGGATAGTATTTGTGATAGATCTGCAATAACTCTATATAGTCTTCCAAATAACGACTGGCATATTCAATATTGCCATAGATGAAGCTGACTGGATTGTTGATTTCGTGGGCAACGCCTGCCACTAACTGCCCTAAACTGGACATTTTTTCAGTTTGAATTAATTGCGATTGGGTGCATTGCAACTGATGTAGCGCCTGTTCTAATTCTTGGGCTTGGGTTTTTAGTCTTACCTGAGATTGCCGCAAAGCTAGTTCTGTCCGCTTGCGATCGCCAATCTCCTGTTTTAGTAAAATGTTGGCAGCTTGCAATTCTGCCGTCCGCTCTTCCACCCGTTTTTCTAATTCGTCATAAGCTATTTCCAAAGCTTGTTGACTTTTTTTCCGTTCCGTAATATCCCGCGTCACAGCGGTAAAACCCCGCATCTTCCCCCGACTGTCTTTCAGCGCCGTCACCAGCACATTTGCCCAAAATAGCGAACCATCTTTCCGCTGCCGCAAACCTTCATATTCAAACCGTCCGGCGATCGCCGCAATCTGTAATACTTGTTCTGGCTTGCCTAAGTTTCTATCCTCTTCGGGATGGAGGATGGATAAATGTTGTCCAATAATTTCTTCCGCCAGATAGCCATTAATTCTTTCCGCCCCTTGGTTCCAGCTAACTACCAATCCCTTCGGGTCAAGCATATAAATAGCATAGTCTTTGACGCTTTCTACCAGCAACCGAAAGCGTTCTTCGCTCTCGCGCAGTTTTTCCTCAGACAGTTTGCGTTCGGTAATATCCCGCGCACTAGCATAAACTAATTGTCCTTCCAGATAGCAGGCAGCATTCCACAGCAACCACTTATAGGAGCCGTCTTTGCACAGGCAGCGACTTTCAAAAGATAGGGCAGGCATTCCAGTTAAAAGCTGATGCCATTGCTTTGCCGTAGCGCTGCGGTCTTCGGGATGAACAAATTCTAGCAGAGGAGCAGTCAGTAGCTCCTCATAGGAAAAACCCAGAGTTTTTTCGCAGGTTAGGTTGATTTGCTTGAGGTAGCCATCAAACCCGACAATGAAAAACATATCCTGGGACAGAGTAAAAAATTTGTCCTGAGCCAAGGGAACCGAGGCATGACAGGAGATCTCCGGCTCCTCAATTCCATGAATAGGGGCTTCTGCCTTTGTTTCAATCACTTTTTTACCTAACCTGATTTTGTTATGAAGCTTTTTTGACTTTTGGGCTTGGAAATGACTCGGCGTTTTTTCCAAATTTTGGTTTTTATATTTAAATTTATACGTCATTTATTTTTATACGTGTATGTTAATTTTTATGAAAATACATGGTATTAATTATTCTGCGTTGATCTAGATCCAGCCTTCCCAAGAGCGATCCCCGATGGTGTTAAGGGTTTAGACACTTGATTTTACCGGAATTATGGGATTAAATTTTGCCAGCATTTTGCCAGTAAAAAATCAGGAGAAATTTATTTTTCCGCGCCGTCTCGCCTGCAACTTGAAATTAATTTTGTTCGCGGCAAAAAGCTCCATCACTAATTAGATATGGAGCAATATTTTCTCAAGTCTTTTTGAGTATTGTAGGCAATTTGTAGTTAAAGCGACAATAACTAGAAATAATTTGTGATATTTGGCACTTTTGGCTGTCTTGCCCTCATCTCCCTGAATGAGGCAGATGTTCAGTATTTTTAAGAATTTACTTGGCAATCCAGATTTCTTGTAGTATGCTGTATTACAGAGGTAACAAAGACTTGATTATCTCGATTAATCCGTCCGCTGCAAGGAGGTAGACTGATGGATGCAATAGCTAACCGAATCCCGACCGTTCTGGATTACTTGCGATATGCCACTGGACAAGACCAACAATTTGCCCAGGCTTCGCAACAACCCTTCATATTGCGCCAAGGCCAACCTCCAGCTTGGAGCGATGCCAACTTGCACCAATCAGCTTGGGAACAGAATCCCGAACTCTATGCCCTGTGCAGCATCGCCTCTATGGTTCCCCACCCCCAGCGGCAGCGGATTCTCTTCCAAATTCTGAAAGCTTCCCATACCAGCCTTACCCCAGAAGTAAGGCACACCTTGGAGCGGGTAAGTAATATCTTGTTGGCAATTCTGCCTACAGAGCAAGTCTTAACCATCTTTTTAGCCCTGCGCCGGGAGCGAGCCAACCACAAACACACATCCAGAGCCATTCTCCGGTACATCCTTAACCATCCCAATTTAGCAGAACTAGCAGTTGGGAGACGACCAACCTTAGTTGATTGTTTGGAACACGCTTTAGGGAGAAATGTCGCCAGAGCCTGTGCCAAAGCTGAAACCAATCCTACCTACATTCAGCGTCATTTGCTGAAATGGGCAAAAGATCCCGCACAGGTAAAAGAGATTTTTCCAGCTTTGTACCAAAAGGGCAAAAGAGCAAAAAGCACTTCTGCTCCAGAACAACTTACTTCCCAATTTGCCCAACGGTTAGAGCCAGCAGTTCCCCGTCCAACCACGGTAACAGCAACTAACCGAGGCGACATCAGCGCCACCTTAGTCCACCTTTACCGAGGAGGTATTTCAGTGGAACTGAGACAAGCGCTAGAAAACTATGTGGTGCAGGCAGCGGAAACCCTACCCAAATTTGACGGCAAATTAGCCCTGGTTCTGGATGCCTCCGCGTCTACTCGCGGTTATGGAGAACGGGAATTTTGTAACATCTCCCAATCTGTCGCCTTGAAACTGGTGTTAAAGCAATGCTGCTCTAACTTGCAAGTTTATACCGTTGGCGATCGCAACGAAATTCCCATTCCTAGTGGTTCCACTGACTTAGCTGGAGCATTGCTAGATGCGCTAGAAAGTCAACCAGACATGGTTGCAATCGTCTCTGACGGTTATGAAAACGCTTATCCAGGGGATTTAGCTAGAGTAGCAGCTACCTTACCCCAGGCGGGCATTCAGACCCCAGTAGTCTTTTGCCACAGTAAGTTTACCAAAAGCGACGATTTAACCTGGCGACGACCAGCCACCAACTTGCCTCAGTTGGAATTCTGGCATCAAGACGACTTCGAGCCGCTAATGGTATCGCTATTAGCCTTGGCAGATGGAAAAGCCAGCGAGACAAGTTTAAAGGAATACTTGCTCAGAAAAATAGGGAACAGGGAATTAAGGGAACAGGGAACAGGGAATAGGGAATAGGGAATAGGGAATAGGGAATAGGGAATAGGGATAAAAGGGAATAGGGAATAAAGGGAATAGGGAATAGGGATAAAAGGAGTTATTGCTAATTATCCACACCCCATCACCCCACCTCCCCATCTCCCCACCACCCTATCTCCCCATCTCAACCCATCACCACATCTGTTAAAAAATGGACTGCAAAGAATTAGTCCCTCGCGCCTTTGACCTTTCCGCCTACGAGTTTGGGATGCCGCAACAATCTGGCTCCCTAACAGTCGTACCAATATTTGGGCGCGATTGGGATTTACCCAACCCTAAAAACAAAGACCAAAATCAATTTACAGGCCCCTTGTCTGGACTGAAATTGAATCGAGTAGTCGGTTATGGGAATGTTGAACTCAGCAATCCCGCCACCTCCGGAGTAGCGATCGTGCCGCTGCACATCGGCTATATTCAAGACCAAGCTCAAAATCATGCCTTGTGCCGTTCCGCTTTCATTGCGGCGGGACAAACCTTACTATTTGAAGATGCTTGCTGCGTGCAACAATCTCAAGGAGGATATTTAGAAGGCCGCGAACAGTGGTTCTTTATTTTGCCCTTACAACTGCGGTGGGAAGCATTGCAAATCCGAGGTCAAAAGAGCTACAGCAAACTTTGGAATGGGATTAGCCATCTCAATACCCAATTTGATTTGCCCAGTCGCGGACACCTAGAACAAATTGTGACTCGTCAGCGAGCCGTTTTAACTCAATATCAGAGTCGCTTGGAATTGCTGGAAAATCAAATCGGAGCCTTGTTTCTAATTGGGGATAAATTGGCGGGAATTGAAATTGCTCCCACCTCGGCTTATTTCCAAGAAATGTGGATGCCCTTGGTTTGCTTCTGTTATGGTACGGCGGCAATGTTCTTTGAGAAAAAGGTAGTTCGCCAAAACCAGACACCGCTACCTTTTGAAGCGAGCAATTTGACTGAGTTGCGAGAACAGTTGGCAAAAAGTCGCGATCGCTTCCAAGAAAAAGTCCAAGATCATCTGCAAAATACTCCCAAGGAAAAGTTTGAAATCCAAGAGGAAGAACGCTTTCTTTCTCTGCACTTAAAGACTGCTCTCGGTAATAACTTTGCTGGTCAATTTGTGGAAAATGACGGACAGTTAGCCTATGCTTCGCTGTTTGCCAAACCAGAATACCTTGCCCAAAAATGATAATTTTTTTTGGCTTGGATATGATAGTAGAGACGTTCCAGCGGAACGTCTCTACTATTTTTATGGAACGTCTCTACTTTTTTTTTAACCATTTTCGCCTCTAGTTCAAATTTAACGAATTTGGCTCTACCGCTCCCCTTATGTCAAGCGCAAATTTGAAATACATCAAAGTCTTACCCAGTCTGGATCGTACACTTATTTGCTTCTGATTAGCCAAAAAGCCAGACTGGGCAAGACTTTAAGGATTTATACAAGGTAGGTTGATTCTTTTTTACGGCAATCAAATAATCATTACTTCCCTGTATACTAAAAACATAACACCCATTAAGTCGAATAAGTGAGAACATCCTACCAGTACCGATTAAAGCCAACTAAAAAGCAAGCTGAAATTATCGACAACACATTAGATATGCTGCGTTGCCAATACAATTATCAACTTGCTCAACGGTTTGATTGGTATGAAATGAACAGATGTTCAATAGATAGATGCTCACTTGTTGTTTGCCATATTCCAGAGTTAAAAGACAAGCCTAATCGCTTTAGCCAGCAGGCAACTCTAACTCAACTAAAAAAAGACCGCCCCTGGTACAAAACAATTCACTCTCAAGTGTTACAGGAAGTTCCCAAAAAAGTTGAGATAGCTTTTGATCGTTGGTTAAAAGGTGATGCTAATGGTAAGCGTAGCGGTAAACCTAGGTTTAAAGGCAAAGGACAGTATAAAACTTTCACTTATCCACAATTCAAAAAGGAGAATTTTAACAATGATAAAATAACACTGTCAAAAATAGGCACTATCAAAGTAATCGTTCATCGTCAAGTCGCTTCGCTCCAATTCAAAATTCAAAATTCAAAATTAAAGACAATTAGTGGGAGCTTGAACTCACCACTA
>CAKZHE010000195.1 GCA_936920195.1 uncultured cyanobacterium
GAACAGGGAATAGGGAATAGGGAATAGGGAATAGGGAATAGGGAATAGGGAATAGGGAATAGGGAATAGGGAATAGGTAAGAAGGGAATGGGGGAATAGGGAATGGGGTAGGCTGTTGACTTTGTGCCTTTTGAGGGCATTTCTGTTCATGCAGTTTCTAGGTATTCATTTGTTGACTGTGATTTATGTAGGGGCGGGTTTAGAAAGAAATTTTAATCCTTGCCAATAACCTAAATAAACCCGACCCTACAAAAACAATATAGACTTGGACAAATTTTTTAGACCCGCTACAATGACATCATTATTGCATGAACAATATGCCTCAAAAACTCGCAGAGTCAACAGCCTAGGCTCTGCCTGGGAACGAGTAAATGTAATGGTGCGTTACGCGATCGCGAACACGCGCTACTGGTTGTCGCTCTGGGAACTGGCGAGCAGTTCTGGCAGGGTGACAAATTTGTAGCCTTGCTGCCTTAATCCTTCAATAATTTGCGGTAAGGCTTGTACCGTGCCTTCGTGGTTGCCACCGCCATCGTGCATCAAGACAATGCCGCCGGGATTGATGCCCTTGAGGACGTTTTTGGCTAAAGTTTCCGGAGTGGGGCGACGACGGCGACTATCTCCCGAATCCACCGACCACATAGCGATCGCATAGTCTCTCTTTTGAGCATAGGCCACTAAGCCATTATTTAACACTCCCCCCGGCGGGCGAAAATAATTAGTTTTAACGCCTGTGGTTTTGTAAATTAGGTTGGCAGTATCATCAATTTCTTTGGCAGCGGTGGCTTCATCCATGCGACGATACCAATGATGCCACGTATGATTGGCGATCGCGTGGCCTTCAGCAATTACTTGTTTAGCAATTTGGGGATATTTTTGCAGTTGTTGCCCCACGACAAAAAATGTGGCTTTAATTTCATTTTTCCTGAGAATTTCTAGCACTTCAGTTGTAGTATTTATCCAAGGTCCATCATCAAAGGTGAGGGCAACTAATTTTTCTTTCCCATCAGACTCAACTTTATTAAAAACTTTGCCCTGATATGCTGGGGGAACTCCAAAAACTATTTCTGTGGATTCGATTTGAGTGGTAAAATTCCCTGGCATTGCCATCGGATCGACTGTTCCCACAGCTTGACTGGTAAAATTGCCCGCGCATTGGATAATATTAGTTGTCAAGATCGCTAGGGCTGTCATCAGGACAACCAACCGCAGGCGGCGTTGGGCGAGATTTTTCCTTTTCTTCTTTATGCGTCTGATTTTGACCATATCTTCAACTCCTGCACCCTTGCCGAAAATAGTTTAACTGAAATGTCCTCATTCCCCAATCCCCTTGCGATATGTTTGGTTATCTAGTTGTTTTGGTAATTTCCGCTGCTACCTATGCCCTATTTGGTTTAGGGCTAAATTTGCAGTGGGGTTTTACTGGGTTGATTAACTTCGGTCATGTGGCTTTTATGACGGTGGGAGCTTATACCACTGTACTCTTGAGCGCTCAAGGTGTGCCAATGGCGATCGCAGTTTTAATTGGTGCGGCTCTAGCGGCTATTTTGGGTTTATTAATTGGTCTATCTACCCTGAGATTGCGAGAAGATTATTTAGCTATTGTCACTATCGGAGTTTCGGAATTAATTCGTTTAGTGGTATTAAATGAAGAGTGGCTAACGCGGGGAACTTTTGGTGTGCAAGGGTTTCCCCTTCCCCTCGCGAATCTCAACGGCGATTATAAAACCAACTTGATGATATTATCTCTACTGGTTTTAGGATTAGTATTTTGGGGATTGGAATGGTTAGTCAAATCCCCCTGGGGAAGAGTATTAAAAGCAATTCGAGAAGATGAACAAGTGGCGAAAGCTTTGGGAAAAAATGTTTTTTGGTACAAACTGCAATCATTTATGCTAGGAGGGGCGATCGCAGGCGTGGCTGGAGCCTTCTACGCTTGGCAGTCCACAACTATCTATCCCAGTAGCTTTGAACCCCTAATTACCTTCAATGTTTGGACAATGGTAGTTTTAGGTGGAGCCGGGAGCAATCTTGGCACCATCTTGGGTGCAGTAATCTTTTGGGGTTATGATTCCCTGACTCGGTTTGTGCTGCCCCAAATTATCCAACTGGATGACGCTCGCCTTGGGGCATTGCGGATTATGATTATTGGTTTAATTTTAATGGTGCTGATGGTGTGGCGACCTCAAGGTATCTTAGGAAAAAAAGAGGAACTTACCCTTGGCAAATAACTCCCACAACCCCCTCAACTCAGCATCCGATGAATCTCCCAATGGCAACCGCCAGCGATTGCTAGAAATTCAAGCTCAGACGGCAAATGGCTCGGCAAATACCAAGGCAAGGGCGGAAACCGAACCCCCGCGCCCTGCTTTGCCACCCTTATTAGCCGCCAGTGGACTTTGCAAAAGCTTTGGCGGGATTGCAGCGGTAGATAATGCGGAAATTCAGGTGGCGCAGGGGAGTATTACCGGATTAATTGGGCCAAATGGGGCGGGGAAAACCACTTTATTTAACTTGCTCTCTAATTTTATTAGTCCCGATCGCGGACGAATTATTTTTGATGGCGAACCCATTCAAAGTTTACCGCCCCACCAAATTGCTCAACGGGGGATGGTGCGAACATTTCAGGTAGCGCGAGTATTATCTCGACTATCGGTGATGGAAAATATGTTGTTAGCAGCGCAAAAACAAACGGGTGAAAATTTTTGGTCAGTTTGGTGGCAAGCTCAACAAATTCAGCGGGAAGAAAGACAATTGCGAGAGCAGGCAACAGCGATTCTGGAATCTATCGGCTTGGCGCACATGGCATCTGCCTATGCGGGAGCGCTTTCTGGAGGGCAGAGGAAACTGTTGGAAATGGGGCGAGCGTTGATGGCGCAACCGAAGTTAATTTTATTAGATGAACCTGCCGCTGGGGTAAATCCGACCTTAATTAAGGAAATTTGCGATCGCATTATTACTTGGAACCGGGAAGGACTATCATTTCTGATTATTGAGCATAATATGGATGTGATTATGTCGTTGTGCGATCGCGTTTGGGTATTAGCGGAAGGGCGCAATCTGGCGGTTGGTACGCCAGAGGAAATTCAAAATAATCCCCAAGTCTTAGAAGCTTATCTAGGGCAGTAAAAAGTTTGTAGTTGGGCTTTAGCCCCAATCCGGAAAGGGCTAAAGCCCAACTACGAACTTTTACACTAAATTTAGCATATCAAGAGCAATGGAGAATCTGACTATGACTCTAGCTATCAATAAAAAAGATGCAATCTTAAATAACCTCGAAACTTTAACTGTAGAACAGCAAGATGCTGTTTTAGAATTCGTTGAGCAACAGGAATAGTTTTTCCGGTCATTGCTTCCTGCCAAGCTTGACGAAAATCTGCTAGAATTTCATGATTAGCTTGCACTGATTGGCTAATTTGAATCGCTGAATTATCAGCTTCTACCAAGCTATCTAAGAAAAGTTAATGGTTTTACGCGAAATCTCAGACATTGTTACCAAACTTTATTTTAGAATGGTATAATCTGGCAAGAAAGAAAAGCGATCGCCCTTGATGACCAGATTCATTCACGACAGATTTGCCAAAGATTATTTAGAAGAAGCCCTTTCTCGCTTAGGGGTAGTCAATCTCAATCGCGAAGTCACTTCTGAAGCCAGATTTGTCGATATCTATTTTACGCCAACTACAGCAGCCCCAGATTATGTCCAGCAACTGGGAACATTAGGTAAAATGGCCACATCACCCGCCATTTTCGAGCCATTTCGCAATCCAGTCAGCAGCCCGGAAATTTCTAGTTGTTTGGGAAAGTTACTCGATGTCAGTGCCGAGCTAGAGCGGCGAGCCAGAAGAGAAAATCTTCGCGTTGACGAAATGGCGATGCCAAAGTTATGGATTCTAACTCCCACGGCATCAGCAACTTTATTACAGGGGTTTCACGCCACCCCAGATCTAGAAAACTGGTTGCCCGGAATCTATTTTTTAGGAGAGTTTTTTAAAACCGCAATTGTGGTAATTCATCAGTTACCAGCCACATCAGAAACTCTGTGGTTAAGGCTCTTAGGGCGAGGGAAAGTGCAACGCAAAGCGATCGCGGAATTGACAGCTTTAAGCATGACTGATCCCTTGCGGACAAACACGCTAGAATTACTTTATCAGTTGCAGTCCAATCTCGCCAGCAATCAAGCACAGGAATTAGAAACGGAAGATCGGGAGTTAGTTATGGCAATTGCCCCAGTATTTCAGGAAAAACTCGCAGCCGCAAAACAGGAAGGTAGGCAGGAAGGTAGACAGGAAGGCACAGAGGAGGGAAGACAAGAAGCCCAGCGTTCTATTCTAGAAAACTTTTGGCGATCGCGCTTTGGGGAATCTTACCCCTCAGCCACAGTCTGGTTTGCACCTGTATCAGTTTTACCCGCCGCTGAATTTACCGAATTGTTAATTCAATTATGGACAATCTCACCGGATGAAATTGGGCAGCAAGAAGCGATAAGATTATTGGCAGAAGCAGCTAGCTTGAGCCAGAGCCATTAATTACAGGTGGTGCTTCAGAATTAGTCGCACTGATTAGACAGGATAGTTAAGTGGAAACAGGAATTTTGCCCATTGAGATTGGCCAGCGCACTCGCCAAGCAGCACGGGAATTGGCAGTATTGCTAACAGCCCAGAAAAATCACGCGATCGCCGCTGTTGCCGAAGCTTTAACCAAGGCTGCACCGGAGATTCTGGCAGCAAATGGGGCAGATTGTCAAGCAGCGGGGGAGATTCCCAAGGCTTTGTATGCACGGCTGAAATTAGATGAAACGAAATTGCTGGGGGCGATCGCTGGGGTACGAGATGTTGGTAAACTAGCAGATCCCATTGGTGAAGTCCAAATTCATCGCCAGTTAGATCGGGGATTGATCCTGAAACGAATTAGCTGTCCATTAGGGGTAATTGGAGTAATTTTTGAAGCTCGTCCCGATGCGGCTATTCAAATTTCTAGTTTAGCCATTAAATCCGGTAATGGGGTGATTTTGAAATGCGGACAGGAGGCGGTGAAATCTTGTCAAGCCATTGTGAAAGCGATTCGCCAAGGTTTAGAGGAAGCGGGAATTAACCCCGATGTGGTGCAGTTGCTGACGACTAGAGAAGAAACTTTAGCATTGTTGAAATTGGATCAATATGTAGATCTAATTGTGCCAAGGGGTTCTAATTCTTTTGTCCGGTTTGTGCAAGATAACACGCGAATTCCCGTATTAGGTCATGCAGAAGGGATTTGTCATTTATATGTCGATGGTGCGGCGGATATTGCCAAAGCAGTAGCCATTGCCATCGATTCCAAAACCCAATATCCCGCCGCTTGTAACGCCATTGAAACCTTATTAGTACATCAAGCGATCGCCCCCGAATTCCTCCTCGCGGTTGCTCCCGCTTTCCAAGCCCAAAATGTCGAATTGCGGGGCGATGAACGTACCCAAAAAATCATCAATATTGCCCCTGCCACAGAAATAGATTGGGCAACAGAATACAGCGATCTAATTTTAGCAGTGAAAATAGTCGATTCTCTGGAAGAAGCGATCGCTCATATCAATACCTATGGCTCCCGGCATACAGATGCGATCGTCACTGAAGATAACTTAATTGCTGCCACTTTTATCGCCCAAGTTGATGCGGCGGGAGTTTTTCACAACTGTTCTACTCGCTTCTCCGATGGCTTCCGCTATGGCTTTGGGGCGGAGGTAGGAATTAGCACCCAAAAAATGCCTCCCCGCGGTCCTGTAGGTTTAGAAGGGCTAGTTACCTACAAATATCAAATCGTCGGCGATGGGCATATTGTCGCCAATTATTCCGGTAAAAATGCTCAACCTTTTACGCACCAAAATTTAAACCTTAGTCCTGTAAAATAATATCAGGACTCATTCAACATAGGAGAAATCAATGACTCGCGCCATCATGGAAACCGCAAAAGGGACAATCAAGCTAGAATTGTTTGACAAAGATGCCCCAAACACGGTAAAGAACTTTGTAGATTTGGCAGAAAAAGGGTTCTATGACGGCCTGAATTTTCACCGAGTCATTCCTAACTTTATGATTCAAGGCGGCTGTCCAGAAGGCAGTGGTAGAGGTGGTCCCGGCTATCAAATCGACTGCGAGATTAATGATAATAAGCATTTGGCTGGTACTTTGTCAATGGCTCATGCGGGTCGGAATACTGGAGGCAGTCAGTTTTTTATCTGCCATTCTCCCCAACCTCATTTAGATAAAGTTCATACTACTTTCGGCAAAACTGAAGATCTGGCAGTAGTGAATGCAATTCGTCAAGGAGATAAGATTATCTCGGTCACAATCGAGAAATAATTGATGGCGAAAATCCCTCTCAAAGTCCCCTTTTTAAGGGCAGGGCTGTTTCGCGCTAGGATTTTTAACTCTCTGAAACCCTTGCTTTGCAAGGGTTTCAGACGATAATTCCTACCAAGAAGGTCGGAATTATTAAAAACTCCGGTTTTGTCCAGTAGGAGAGGCGTTGCGTAAGTTCTGACAGTCTCGCATCGCCTCATCACCCCATCACCCCACCTGCCAAATTTTTTAACTCAGAATGAAACAGCCCTGGGTTCGCGTCGGGAGGGCTGTTGAGCATAGGGCAGGATCTCAGGTAGAATAGAACTTCTGAGATCCCATATACCCTAAATACTATGGTTCAATATACTCTTGCCCAAAGTCCAGAAATTGTCCTAAACGTTTCCGGGAAAGATTCCGCCAAAGCGCGGGAAAAAGCTATGGAACAATTGATGGAACTGATGGATGAAGGCAAATTACCGACGGAATTGGCGGAAGGATTTAGCGCTCAACAGCTAATTGAGGTCAAAGAATTGTCTGCGGATATCGCTAGCGAAGAGGATGCTGTTACCCAAGCCGTGCAGATTCTCAGCAATCTGGCATCCCTCAAATTGAAGGTGCAGGAGTCTCGTGCCGAGGCGTTGAAAGTCCGCGCCCAAGTAGATATTCTATTTTCCGATCGAGCCGTTAGCGAAGAAGAAATCGCCAGCTTGAAGGAAGGCTTTAAGGTATTGAAAAGTTTTGCCCAAATTAATTTACGCTATCAAGAGGCCAGATCGAAGGCTGAAGATGCGCGTAACGTATTAGATCGGGCGTTAAAGTCTCCGGATGCCAGTGGTGAAGTGGTGACACCTACTACCCCAGTAGAAGAAGCCAAGAGCGAGAGCATTAGTCCACATAGAGAGCCTCGCCCAGTTCCCAAAAAACCTTAAAACAAGATTAGACGTGGGAAGCTCAAAAATATATACCACCTCTCAATAATTGCCAGCCCACGCTAACCTGATGGTAAAGTGTGGGTAGTTTACGCTCATTTCAGTAAGTTTGATCTATGATTGCAGTTCTCCCTATAACTTACTGGGCTATGGCTTCCACACCGATTGGGGTGCGCGAAAGAGCCAGCGAAGTTACCCGCAAGCCTTATCCAAATTACAAAGTGATTGTGCTGAACGACGATTTTAATACCTTTCAGCACGTATCCGAGTGTTTAATGAAATATATACCGGGGATGACGAGCGATCGCGCTTGGGAACTCACCAATCAAATTCACTTTGAGGGGTTAGCCATAGTTTGGGTTGGTCCCCAGGAACAAGCGGAACTATACCATATGCAGTTGGGTCGTGCTGGTTTAACTATGGCTCCTCTGGAAGCAGCTTGAAATGGCAAATAATGACGACAGTGGCAGGTTAGTTCTCAATCACTCTACCCACATTCCGGGGCTAATCCGGCTGCTAGAGAAGTTACTGACGAAGTATGCAGGGATTCAAACCATTACTCCCGGAGTGATTGGGCGGGTGCGAGGGCATTCACCCCACATGAATCTCCGCATATCAGTGCCAATTCGGGGGGGGTTTAAAATTCTGGCGCGCCAAGGCAAGACTGTACAAGAGGTGTTTGTACTGACTAAGATGAGTCAAGGTGAGTTAGAGGAAGCGATCGCGCAACTACTCAAACACTAGCTTTCAGAAAGTTTAGAAAATTTCTTCCTAAATCGCAATAAATTTGTTATTATAGCTATTCCAGTGGGTGACTAGCTCAATGGCAGAGCAGTAGACTCTTAATCTATTGGTTCAGGGTTCGAGTCCCTGGTTACCCATCCACCAAATCAATATAAATCAAGTGGTTCAGCCAACGCTTACAGGCTGAACCACTTTTTCGGGGAATTTAGCTATTTGTTTGGATAGAGAATGGATAGATTCTATCCATTCTCTATCCAGGCGATCGCCCTCTCCCCCACCTATAAGTCAATACCCCGGCAGCGGCACAAAATAAATAAGGTAAGGTTATGGTCTGG
>CAKZHE010000196.1 GCA_936920195.1 uncultured cyanobacterium
GCAGAGCCTCTGGATATCTGTTCCCAGGCAGAGCCTGGGAACAAGTTAGGAAATATTAGACACAGTTATTGCATGAATAAAATTGCTCAAAAACTCGCAAAGTCAACAGCCTAGGCAGAGCCTCTCGATATCGGTTCCCAGGCAGAGCCTGGGAACAAGTTTAACCAGTTTAAACGCACCCGACTAATTAACGGAATTAATCGGAAGAATTTCAGGAATTAAAAAATAGTAAGTGAATAAATACACTCTCGCCAGAGTTTTTCCGGACGACTGAGTACCAAGTGTAAATTTCGTGTAAAGCACTAATTTTTGGCTGGAGATTTTCCTGATGACTTATTAGGAAAACCGTATCAGGGAATAGCAACCTTGACACGGAATCTACTATGAACACTTACACCTCAATCGTTTTGCTCGGCTTGTTTTCTATCTCTTTTGCAACTAATTCTGCTGACTTGGGAAAAAGTGCCAGTGAAATGTTGAAATCTGATACTAGCGACCAAGTTCTGGCGATCAAAAAGGATGAAAAAGAAAAGCCACCTCACCGGGGTAGCGGACGGAGAGAGTTTTTCCACACCGGACAACCTCTAGATATCGATGCTTAGGCTGGTTATGAGTTGTAAGTTTTGTCAGCAAAACTTTCGCCCAATCCTTATAACTCATAACCCGATTTTCTACCACTATTTTTCTCTTGCCAGAGTTGATTAATGGTAGCAAATTTATATCCTTGCTGCAATAACAGGGGAATTAATTGCGCGGCAGTTTCAGCCACATCTTGTCCGCCATAATGACCATCATGTAAAACGATTAAGGAACCTGTTTTAACTTGCTGCAAGACTCTTTGCACAACGACGGAAACTCCAGGTCGCGCCCAATCTTCCGGGACAACGCTCCACATCACTGCTCGATAATTCCACTGCTGCAAGAGATCCAAGGTTTGAGGCGTAAATAAGCCGTTGGGCGGACGGACATCGCGGACAAATTGCGGTTCTAGCTGACAAGCGCGGGCGATCGCCTGTTGAGTTTGGGCTAAACTCTCCTTTAAGGCCGATGGACTGAGCAAAGGAAAGGCTTGATGATGATAACCGTGGATGCCAATCCAGTGACCGCGCTGATAAATTTCTCTGGAAAGGGCTGGCGATCGCTCTACCATTGTCCCTAACCAAAAAAAACTGGCCGGAATTTGATAGCGATCTAAGACTGACAACAGTTGGGGCGTATATTGGGGATGGGGTCCATCATCAAAGGTGAGGGCGATGGTCTGGGAATGGCGACTGCCAGACCACAAGCAGCTAGGAAAGATCGGGTTGAGGATTTGGTAGGCAATCGGAAATAATGGAGCTAGCTGCATAAACTTTGTTGACTATGAATTTAGGTTGGGGCGCGATTGCTGATTTCTGTTACCATCGCTGCATAGCTGTGACTGCGGCGAGTATTTCTTTGTTGGCGCTGACTGGTTGCTCAACGGCGATCGCTGACCAATATGAAGCCACTGCCAAAGCTACCTATACTTGGCAAGTTCGCTATGCCACAAATCCTAGTCGCAGGCAAGAACGGATTGAAACCTTCTCTAGCAATTCTTTACCAATAATTTAGTGGGTCTAAGGCCCCGTCCTTCTAGGACGGCTTTTTATTTAATTTTATGTAATTGCTGCTGCCCTGCGTGACACAGAG
>CAKZHE010000197.1 GCA_936920195.1 uncultured cyanobacterium
GAGCGACAAACTGGCATCGTATTTGTAGGTTTCGTGAACTGAATAACGTAGTTCTCAAAGAACTTAGTCTGGTCAAGTTAAAGCGCTCGATCAAGCTCCCGTCATACCCGTTAGGGTTGACGGCGAGTTCTTGACTATTTCCAAATTTGTTCCAAAACATCTTGGGGAGCAATATCAGCGATCGCACCTGTGGGAGACTGGATAGTGCGGAGGCGATCGCTAGGGGGTAATACTTGTTTGAGATCCTTGCCACCCAAGAGCGAAATTGTATAAGTACCAACGGCTACTGCCAAAGAAAGGCGATCGCTGTTGGTAGTTAATAGTAAATTAGCGCTGGCTATAATAGCAGCTAACTTCCCAATATCTTCCGGGGAAATGACCTTCAACGTGGGGAAAGATTGTAACAATTCAGCTACAGATTCCCGATTTTCGGCACTTTGGACAGCCGCAATGGGCAAATTAGGTTGCCGAGTTTGAATGTCCTGAATAATTTGCAACCATTTCTTAGTTGGATAGCCGTCACCACTATCCTTAACCCCGCTGTCAATTAAAATGTAACCGTTGGCAATTCCCAATTTTTTTTGTTGAGTTTCTGCCCAATCAATATCAGATTTGGGAACGCGAACGGCGAGCGCTGGAGCTGGGGAGTAAATTTCTAAACCTTGCAACAAGTCGTGATATTTGTCTCCCACATACTGCTCGGTTTTCAGCGGTACTTGATTGGTGAAGAAAATTGATACCCCACTGCCAGCATAACCAATTCTAGTGGGAATTCCGGTCAACCAGAGCAAGAATCCGATTCCCCAACGGCGAATGGCTGTCGTCACGCTTGCGCTATCGGAGTAAATGGCGACATCGTACTCGCGATCGCGCAGTACCCCCAATAGATTACCCCAATCAGCCATGCCGTTGCGGTCTTTAAAATCAAACGCCAGCACCTCGCCAACAGACTTGGACACTCGGTAAGCACCCTTGGCTTGAGGTTCTACCACCACGTCAATTTGAGCCTCTGGGTAGGACTGTTGCAAGTGGTCGAGGGTAGGGAAGAAAAGAATTTGATTGCCAATCCCGCCAGGGACAAGGGCTACTATTCGCATATTAAATTGAGATAGGCTGATCTGCTCCTCATTCTAGTGGAAGATATTGTGAGGAAAGCAAATGTCAAGAAAGATCTAAGAAACTGTGCATTTATTAATTCCCGCCGCTGGTATGGGGCGACGCATGGGCAGCGATCGCAACAAACTGTTACTGACTTTATTGGGCAAACCCTTGCTAGCTTGGACTCTCGCCGCCGCTGAAGCCTCCCGCCAGATTAGCTGGATTGGGATTATTTTACAGCCAGAAGACCAAAGCGATATCAGCGCGATCGCGTCTGAAGCAAGCCTCACCAAACCTCTCGAAATGATCCGGGGGGGAGATACCCGCCAACAATCGGTTTACAACGGTTTGCAGGCGCTTCCAGCCACAGCTGAAGCCGTGTTAATTCACGATGGAGCGAGATGTTTGGCAACCCCAGAATTATTTGACCGCTGTGCCATCGCCCTCAAGGAATGCAACGCCCTAATTGCCGCTGTGCCAGTCAAAGACACGATTAAAGTGGTGGACAAAACTGGTGTAATTCAGGATACTCCCGATCGGCAACAACTCTGGGCAGCCCAAACCCCCCAAGGATTTAATACCGAGTTATTGCAGCGCTGCCATACCGAGGGCAAGCGTCAGGGATGGGAAGTTACCGATGATGCGGCTTTGTTAGAAAAATGTGACATTCCGGTGCGAATTGTCCAGGGAGAGGAAACCAATTTGAAAGTTACCACCCCGGTAGATTTGGCGATCGCGGAATTTATCCTTCGACAACGGCTAGGAAAGTAGCGATCGCGAAGCTAGGCGCTAGCCTAATCGCGAAGCTAGGCGCTAGCCTAATCGCCCTTAAATTAGATTTAGAACCCAGATTCACGTTTAGTTAAGGAAAGCCAACCATGTTTAAACAACTGATTAGCGTTCTCAAACCTTACGCTCCTGGCTTATTTCCCGATCCGCCCACCAAACCAAATTATCCGCAAGAAGTATATCAGTACCACACTCAGGCTTGGGGTTCCCATCAAAAGGGCAATTACGTTATGGGCTATATTCCCCATCGCGATACCCCCGCTACCCCGCAAGTAGTCATTTATTTACATGGCTTTGCCTTTGGCAATCCCTATTACTACGATGCCCATATGCAGCATTTAGCCAAACAAGGCTACTATGTTTTCTTTGCCGATTACCAAAAGGATAAATATCCCAATGACCAAACTCCCCAACCACCAAAATTTGGTAATGTGGAGCAATTAATTGCTGCCGTCGTTGATAGTTTTAAAACATCCGGGGAAGATATGATTCAAAATGCCTGGGAAGCCGTACATAATGCCATGCGGGCTGTTTTGGGTCAAACAGAAAACGTGGATATTTATTTGTTTGGGCATTCAGTCGGTGGCTTGTTTGTCCTGAGTTGGCCTAACTTTGTGAAAAAAACGCCAAACATCAAAGCAATTATGGCGGCTGACCCAATTTCGGCAACGGCTGAATTACCAGAATGGATTATTCAACATTTATCCAGTGATGTCCCCTTCCTGAAATGTCCGGTTGATATCAAAACCACCGGGGCAGGTTTACGAAATATTCCCGTAGCCCTACTAATTGGCAATAGCGATTTATTTGTCAAGCCTACTACTTGGCAAAATCGCTGGTCATACTTGGCAACAGCCACCAAGCAAATGTATATTTCCCAGAGCGATTATTACTACAACATTTACCGCTGCGATGCCAAGCGAGCTTTGATTGCCTATCACAATCAATCGGTAACTAACAAACTCTTGGATCTTCCTAAAGATGTACAATTGATAATTGGAGGAGCCGGAGTGGAGAATAATATGCGTTGGCGATTTGTTTGGGATGCCTTTGACGCAGTTTTACAAGGAACTTCCGTCAAAAATCTCACCTTTGATATGAGTACCTGGTCAAATGGCAGAAAAGTTACTGGAGTTAAACCTTGGTCTAATTAGTTAGAACTACAGAGATCCTAGGGTGTGTCAGAGGCTAAAAACTTGATTAAACAGGACTTACTCAGTTGCTCCGCATATAGCTTTGATGGTGCGTTAAGCTGCGCTAACACACCCTACTGATAGAGGCATTGCGTAAGTGCGTTTAAACTCAAAAATTAGCATCTGACGCACTATAATTAATGGTATAAGTGAATAAAAAGGTTTTTTATGTTTAATAAACTTAAATTGAGAGGGCGAATATTCCTGGGATTTTCCATTCCAGTCATATTAGTTTTTGGATTTACTGGTTTAACCTACACCATTGGCAATCAGGTATCGGAAACATTTAAACAAGTAAGTAGAGAGCAGGAAGCAATTATCAAAACAGATGAAATGGTCTTAAGAATTTCCCTAATGGCTCGACAAGTTCGCGGCTATCTTTTGGCAAAAAATGCGGAGCCTTTAAGAGAATTTGAGAAACAAAGAAAAATGTATCAACGGGCAGTTGCAGCGGCTGAGAAGGTAGTTGATCCCAGAGAGAAAGAAATGTTTAAGCAAATGGTTGATTTAGGAGAGCAGTTTGATCAGCTATCAAGGGAAACCTTTCGTTTGGAAGATCAGGGAAAACACGCTGAGGCAGTAAATTATTCCCTCCAAAGATCTAAAGAATTCGTAGAAAAATATGACGAGCTAAATGAAAAACTAATCGCCAAGCAGTTAGAAATATTGGCGCAATATACTGGCAATGCTAACAGTTCTATCCAGTTTTTGATTTTAGCAGCAGCCCTGACCGCAATGTTAACTTTAGTATTGGCAGCTGGAGCAGCATCTCTGATTTGGGCGACAATTTCTCGAACGAATCGCATCATTAATCAAACCGTTAATGCAATCGTTAGCTCTTCTACTGAAATTGCCGTAACCGTAGAGCAACAGGAGCGCAGCGCAGTGCAGCAGGCGGCAGCGGTGAATCAAGCCACTACCACCATCAATGAGTTAGGTACGTCTTCGGCTCAATCAGCCAACCAAGCCGAATTTTCCGCTGAAAGCGCTCACAAAGTCTTAGTTTTGGCAGAATCTTCGACGGCAGGAGCGAAACAAGTCTTAGCCTTGGCAGAATCTTCGACGGCAGGAGCGAAACAAGTCTTAGCCTTGGCAGAATCTTCAGCGGCGGGAGCCAGACAGGTATTAAGTCTAGCTGAGGGAGGAACAAAAACAGTTGAACGTAGCTTAGAGGGAATGTCAATTCTAAACGAAAAAGTGATGGCGATCGCTTCCCAGATTAGCCAACTGAGCGAGCAAGCACAACAAATTGCTACCATTACCAATCTAGTTAGTGATGTTGCCGCGCAAACCAATATGCTCGCGCTCAATGCTGCCGTGGAAGCAGTTCACGCTGGAGAGCATGGCAAGGGTTTTAGTATTGTAGCCTCAGAAATCCGCAAGCTTGCCGATCAAAGTAAAAAATCCGCTGAAAAAATTAATTCCCTAGTTAATCATATTCAAACAGCCATCAATTCGACAGTCATTGTCACCGATGAGGGCAGAAAAACTACCGAGTTAGGCATCAAACTTTCGCAAGAGACAGCTGAAGCTTTTGCCAGCGTGACGGAAGCCATCAATAAGTTTGTGTTGAATTCTTCTAGTGGGGTAGCAGAAGCAATTGGCAATATAGTTTTAAAGTCTTCTGCCGGGGTGGTAGAGTCAATTAATGAAGATGTTTTGAGCAATCAACAGATTTCCCTGGTGGCGATTAATGATATTGTGGAGAGATCTCAACAAATTTCTCTCACTGCTAAACAACAAGCGATCGCTATTCAACAAGTAGTTGAAGCCATGAATAGTCTGAATCAGGGAGCGAAGGAGACAGCGAGCGGCATTTCTCAAACCAAAGTTGGGATTCAAAATCTCAATGAAGCGGCTCAGAGTTTGAACACCATCGTATAAAGAACAGGAATTTTCCTAATTACTCCACAGATAGATGGAGCGTTAGTATTAGTAGGGTGCGTTAGCGCTATCGTAACGCACCGCCTACCAGTATATCATGTCCGGTTGATTGGTTGTGAATCGTAGGTTGGGTTGAAACGACAGTGGAAACCCAACATTTACCAGTATTTTGTTGGGTTTTGCCCTCTAGCCACCAACCTACGATTATCATCAAGTTATTAATTTTTCATTCCTTAGCGAATATTCTCCTCTTTAATCCATTCATCATCATCGGACTCATAGCCGACGTAATGGACGAAGTATTTATTTCCTTTCACTTTCTTAATCACCGCTTCGTACCATTCCTCGTCTTCTTCGTAGAAAACTTCTACTTTCTGCCCCACAGTAAAGGCACTATCTACTACCTCCGCAGGCGGTAATTCTGGAGGTTCAGCTTGAACTAACTGATGCGCTGCCAAAATCACGCTCCGCGCCACAGTTTGAATACCTGTGTGTTCGTAGTAATTGGTAGTTTGATCCAGAAATGCCGCCACAAAATCTAAATTGTCATCGGCAATCTGGATAAAACCTCCCAAGTTTTTAGAAATTGATTGCGGGGTGATACCAGTTTTTTCTACCAAGTTGCTCATCCAGCCTTGAACAGAATTAAAACTCTGAGTAATAAAGCCAAATTTATCTGAGTCACTATTTCCAGGCAGAAAGTTCTTGACAGCTAAAAACACTGGATTTTTGGTAATGATGCTGGAATCAGCGCCATCAATAATGCTATGAATTTTGGCTAGGAAATTTGGACCCAAGGGGGTAATGGCATCCAGAGAAACTAGACCAATCATCCGCATCAACGATGCCCCTTGATAGTTACTCCCTAGGGAATTAGCAAACTCTTGGGGATTGGGTTGGGGAATGCCATTGATTTGACAAAAAGCGATGATTTCCACCGCAATTTTCAGGATTAAATCAATTGTTTGAGTGGTATCAGCTTTGGGGGTGATATTACCCAAAAAAGATAGAAAGCTGATTTTTTCGCCAATTTTATTGGCTAAGGCGGCGGTGGCCATCACCGTGTCAGCTTTATCAATGTTTTGATAAAGTGCTACGGCATTTTTGTAGCCTTTTTGGGGGTCATTATACAGAGAAGTAGCGCGATCGCGGATTTTCTGAATTACTTTCGGATCTGTTTCTCCTGTCACAACCCGAATTGTATTATCAAAGCCAACCAAATTGTCCCAGGTGCCAGGAACGACATAATTCAGAGCATTTAAGACTTTAACGGTAATATTATCAGTCGGTAGCTCATCAACTAATTGAATAATCGATTTATCCACGATTGAAACCTCTGAAATCACGATTAATAGCTTGCCACTGATTATACTATTCTGGGCAATTTTGCGGTAGCAGGGAAAATTTCCAGAAATTATGCTTGTTTGATCGGTTTTGGCTACAATTCAGCACTTCCTGAGAAGTTAGGATTTTTGATGGCTAGCTTCAATGACTGTATGAACATTACCCCGGGGGGAAAAATCACCTTTTACTGTCGCCTCCAGAGGTTCGCAAGCTGCTACAAAATCATCCAAAATCTGATTGATTGATTCTTCGTGGGAAATGTAGCGATCGCGGTAACTATTAATATACAGTTTCAACGCCTTCAATTCGACCACCTTTTGGTCTGGAATATAACTTAGGTAAATAGTCGCAAAATCTGGATAGCCCGAAAAAGGACACTTACAAGTAAATTCCGGTAACGAAATATTAATATGGTAACGCCGTCCCGGACGGGGATTGGGGAAAGTAATTAATTTACCTTCAACAATATGGCGTTCCCCATATTTAATATTGGTAACTTCTGTTTCCGATGATGGCTGTTCAAAAAATTGTAAATCGTTCATTTTGCAAATCGATCTAGATATGGCTCCCGTACTGTCCCCCAGTTTACCAAAGAATAGTTAACTCAATCCCCATTGGCAATATCTGGACGATCAATTGTCCCCTCCCAGTCCCGACAATGAGCATCTTCCTGTCCGTAGGGGTGCATTCCGCAAACCAATAAATTTCCCCCATAGACTTGTCCGTGGTAGTGACGGCAACCTCGACAAGCGGGATATTTTTCCGCTGTTGGTTCCACTGGATAGTTGTAGGAAATTAGTTCGGAGTCGTTAGTCTCTTCTTCAATCTCCAAATACATTTCCAGCATCGGCTCCAGGAATTCCTGCCACTGCCGATCAATTTCTGCTCCCACAGCGGTTTGGACTTCATCAATGGCTATTTCTAGCGCTTCCGCCAATCCAGTAAAGAATTGCTCTACCTCATCAGCCGCTGTTTCGATTGCCTTTGCTAAATCTTTTTGCCAATCTTCCATATTTGCTACTCAAAGCCTTACCCGCGTTGATGAAGCACAATCCTTTTTAGGGATGCCAGTCATCCCTAATTTAAATTTTCCCCCTTTAGCAACTAATCGCGCTTCAATCGTCGCAATTCTTCTTGGAGCGCCTGCACTTGCTTCCGCATATTGTCTACATCAGTTTCTGAACCAGGGGGTTTTTCCTCCTCGGTGACAATTTCGATTAAGCGGGGTTCTGGTGTCGCAGATTCATTCACTTGCTCTCCAGCGGGGGTTTCTGGGACTTGTTTGAGCATCTCATCCACAAATTTTCGGGCTTCCTCCGTGGTCATTTCGCCCTTGGATACTAATTCATCGGCGAGCTTCTGTGCCTGCACGCGCAACTGTCCCAGGGTTCCGCCTGCCTTCTCTCCCGCTGTGGCAGCTAGCCCGATTCCCAAGTAAAATGCCTTTTGGACAATATCTCCAAGACCAGCCATAGTTGTAAGTTACTGAAGTTGCTTATCTCTACTAATTCCAGCATAAAAGCAAATTAGGGCAACTGCCCACTGATTGTAGAGGAAAGGGAACAGGGGGGAGGGAGACGGGGAGATGGGGAGATGGGGAGATGGGGAGATGGGGAACGAGATTGCGTGGTTTCAGAAGAAAAAGTAAATTTCTGTATCTTAAAGTACAATTCCTGGTAAATCAGGTCATCATGTGTTAACTTGAGAGTAGAAGAAGCAAATGCTCACCATAAATAGCTACCAGAAGAGATGTCAGCCATGAATAACAACCGCCAAGAAGTTTTGAAGAAAGTTGCAGTTACCCATCGCGCCAATCTGCAAAAGAACCTTCAGCATCGCCTAGAGGTAGCTAGATCCCAGGGAGATGAGAATTTGGTACGTCTTTTAGAAGCAGAAGCCAATTACATCTCTTAAATTAATCACGATTGGGTAATCTTGCCCAATTCTATAGATGAATTTTAGAATCTTCAGCATAAAGAGGGGATGAGCGATCGCTTATCCTCTCTTTATTTTTAACAGGACTTACGCAATTATCCTAGAATAGGGGCAACCACGGGGGGATTGCCCCTACAAAACGCTATATAGAAGTTCTGCGTAAATCCTGTTTGATTAACTAAATAAATCCAGGGGTAAATGCCCATAGGTGGCATTAATCAATTCATTAGCGGCGGATTGGCAAGATACCAAGACTCCCCGGTATTTATCTGGATAGGAGTCGATGTAAATTGAGTATTTTTTACTATTAAACTTGAGATAGACTCCGCCATCCATTTCTGGGACTTGACTGGTATCGGCAGGAGTTTCATAGCCTAAAGCGTTTAAATAACTTGCCAGGGCTAAAAATGCTTGTTCTCTATTCTCGGCACAGATGCCCAAGTTTTGATAATCAGCTAAATGGGCAACCATTAATAAGGCTTGGCGCAATGCGGCTTTTTCTTCTGGTAATTGAGCAGATTTAGTTTCCAGGCAGCTATACTCTTTCAGGGTTTTCAGCGCTGCGTCTAAGGTTAAATTATCGGATTGTGGCATGATTTTGGGGAACAGGGGGGAACAGGGAATAGGGAATAGGGAACAGGGAACAGGGAACGGGGAACAGGGAACAGGGAAAAGGGAATAGAGTTGTTTAAATATAAAAGTTAGTATTCATAATTTAGATATTAGAGTAAGTAGTATCAGTTATCAGGAAACAGGGAACAGGGAACAGGGAACAGGGAACAGGGAACAGGGGGAAGATAGGGAATAGAGGGAATTGGGAATAGGAGGTGACAGGGGGGGAGAGGGAATTGGGAACAGGGAACAGTAGTCGTTAACTGGTACTACCAAATACTACTTTTTCTTATTTACTTTTATACAGAGAGGCTTGGTACAAAACTTGTTCTTGATGGGTGTAAATTGTGCAATCAGAACGAGGATAGCTGACGCAGGTGACAATGTAGCCAGCAGCAATTTCTGAGGACTGCAAAAACTTTTGTTCGCTTTGATCTACTTTCCCGCTGACTAACTTGGCAACGCAAGCGGAACATTCCCCTTGCTTGCATCCCGAAGGCAACTTAAGGCCAGCGGCTTCGGCAATATCAATAATATACTCCTCCTCTGGCACAGAAATTGTGCGGTCGAGGGCGATCGCGGGATTAACCAACCGAACTTGATAAACTGCCATCTCTACAACTAAGTACCATCATCCCTAGAATATTATTCGTTTTTGCGTCCCCATTGCTTTTGGGCAGAACAACATCCAGTCATCGCGGGAACAGAAAAACTGATTAAATATACTTATATTATAGATGGGCGGTATCTCAACCTAGAGGCAAGATTGTGACATGGGATTTAGCGATTATTGGTGGCGCTGCCACTGGGAGGTTGATTGCCAGTGCTGCTGCTCAAATGAACGCTAAAGTTATCTTAATCGAACGCGATCGCTTTCGTCGTCACCCTTCTTGGGGGAATGGGGTGGCGAAACAGTCTTTTCTTCATGCTGCGGAATTGGCCTATAATCTGAAACAAGCCTCCCGCTTTGGGTTGCATTTCCAAGACCCGCAATTAGACTTTGCCCAGACTATTGATTGTATTCAAAATGCGATCGCCTCTGTCCCCCTAGAAAATTCCTTTGCCGATTTGGGGATAGAAACTATCTTCGGTGCTGCCAAGTTTATTGACAGTCGCACCTTGGTAGTAGAAGATCGGGAAATTACCGCCCGTGCCTTTGCGATCGCCGCTAGTTCTCGTCCGGCAATTCCCTTTATTCCCGGATTGGCAGATGTCGGATATCTGACAGCCGAACAAATTTTTTCCTTTAGTGCTTGTCCCGATTCTTTAGCTGTAATTGGTAGCGGTGCAGTGGCTTGCGAATTGGCTCAAGCCTTTCAAAGACTGGGTTCCCAAGTAACTATCATAGCTAGTCGCGATCGCTTGCTCCCCCAAGAAGATTGGGAAGCCGTCGAAATTCTCCAACAACAATTTATTGCCGAAGGCATCCGCATTTTAACTAATATTCGCATTGAAAAAGTAGATTTAATTAACGGTAAAAAATATCTCTATGCCGGGGAACAAAAAATCATTGCTGA
The DNA here is from genome assembly GCA_936920195.1 of uncultured cyanobacterium. Taxonomy (GTDB): domain Bacteria; phylum Cyanobacteriota; class Cyanobacteriia; order Cyanobacteriales; family FACHB-T130; genus CAKZHE01. Next base: position 10,373 of record CAKZHE010000197.1, read on the forward strand.
TGAAATTTTAGTGGCTGTAGGCCGTCAGCCAGAAATAGAATTTCTCAACTTAGCTGCTGCTGGAGTCACCGTCAATCAACGGGGAATTCGGGTGAATCGTCAGTTACAAACCTCCAATCGCCAGATTTATGCTTGCGGCGATGCCATTGGCAGTTATAACTTTAATCATACCGCTAGCTATGAAGTCAATGCAATCCTACAAAATGCCTTGTTTTTTCCTAGAAGTAAAGTGAATTATCGGTTAGTTCCTTGGGCAATTTTTACTTACCCAGAATTGGCTAGGGTGGGATTGAATGAGGAGCAAGCAAGAGTAATTTATGGCAAGGATGCGATCGCCCTGAGACAAGATTTTACTCGCGTTGAACGCGCCCAGGCTCAAGCTAAAACTCTAGGATTTGCTAAGATCGTGGTTCGTACCAATGGGGAAATTTTGGGAGCGCAGTTTGTCGGACAGTCCGCTAGCGAGTTAATCCACGAAATAGTCTTAGCAATGTCTGGCGGACTCAAAGTTTCGGCTTTGGCAAAAATTGCCCGCGTTTATCCCAGTTTATCCGCGATTAATAGTAAAGCTGCCCGCCAATTTGTCTCCCCTACCCAGAGAAAGCCGAAAATTTGGCAGCCATTATTCCGAAATTTCTTGTATTGGTGGCGATCGCAGTTCAAATTTTAGATTAGTGAAGGAATTAAAATTATGCTAGTAGATTTAGTTGCTGGACAATTGAGTATAGATCGGATTGCAGTGGCGATCGCTGATTTGCCAGCAACTCTATCCGGTGTTAAACTGGTGCAAATGTCAGATTTTCACTATGATGGCGCACATCTATCGGAGCGCTTGTTGATGGAAGCGATCGCAGCAAGCAATCAAGCCAAACCAGATTTAGTTCTGTTAACTGGCGATTTTATTAGCGACAATCCCGCCCCGATTCACCAACTAATCAAACATCTCAAACACCTCCAAAGTCGCGCCGGAGTCTTTGCCGTTTTGGGCAACCATGATATTTGCTTTCCTCAAACCAAAAGAGAAGTAATGACTGCTCTAACCAGCATTGGTATTCAAGTCCTCTGGAATGAAATTGCTTATCCTTTAGGGGTTGATTTACCCATTGTCGGATTAGCTGATTTGTGGTCGCGAGAATTTAACCCTGCTCCAATTTTATATCAACTAGATCCTAGTATTCCTCGAATTATCCTTTCTCACAATCCCGATACTGCCGCTTTATTACAGAGATGGCGCGGCGATTTACAATTATCAGGACACACCCACGGCGGTCAAATTTACTTGCCTGGAATTGGTCCAGCCCCAATGTTATTAACTAAATTAAGCCAATATATTCCTCAATTCCTGCGACCTTGGATACCTTTTATGAATGAATGCGATCGCGTAGTCAGAAATTGGCAATGGGCGCGGGGATTGCACCAAGTTGGCAAAAATCAACTTTATGTCAATCGCGGTTTAGGAACTTATTTCCCCGGTAGGTTATTTTGTCCCCCGGAAGTGACTGTAATTACCCTCGCGGTGGGGTGATGGGGTGATGGGGTGATTGGGAGGTATTGTTTAATCTGGGATAACTCAGGTTAATGAATAAATTTGCCTTAAGTCTTCTAAACGATCGACTGTTAACAAACTAGCAGTTATCGTTTGCAGCAAATTCAGATCGTCAAGAGCAGAAATTTCACCAAAAAGATCTAACCCTTGACTGCCAAACTTCAGTTGCAACCCTAACTGAATCCCTTGTAATAAGGCTTGTTTGGTTTGATTTTGGGCAGCGGTTAACTCTGCCTGAGTTTCCGTTAACTGCAAACGAGCTTGAGACAGTCTAATCGCTAATTCCTCCACCGTCGGAATCACATTCCCCTCAGCATCGCACCATCGCAACCAAGTATAATTAACATTTTCAAAGACACCTTGCCAGAGGGTTAAACCTAAACCTGCTAAGGGTAGCCAACCATCAGTTTTGGGTAAATAACGCCCTCCTTGTAATTCAAATATTTGTAGAGGTTGGCGGCTCAACTTACCGAGAGGATCGTAAACCACATAATACATTACGCCCATCAGGGCATAATCGGTGAATTTGCTCCCCAGTTCATTCCCTGGCGTGGGCGAAACAACTTCAATTACCACCTCTGGCGGTTTGCCAAATTCCCAGAGGAGATAGGAACGGACATCTGGTCTGTCCGAAGTATCTGCTACACTGACATTTAAGCTGAGAAAGACATCAGGAACGATGGCGGGATGACGGACATTGCGAAAGATGCCGACATTGGCAGCAACAATAAACGGAATGCCATTATTTAGCTCATAGCCAGAGAGAACTTCCGTCAGCAGGCGCTGTTGTTTTTCGTTAATGAAACTATCCAAGGGAGTATCATCTTCTTGTACAAGTTGGCTAGTATCAGGGTATTGACTGGGGTCAAGGAAGATTAGGTTAGCGTCTAGCTTGGCGATCGCATCAGACATAGTAATTTAACCAGGGAACAGGGAATGTCATATAATGGTTTTGGTTTACCTTTACTTGCAAATACCTTTGCTACCATCAGGCATAATTGCATTGCAAAAATTTGCATCAGTTAGGTCAGTATTACTAAGGTTAACACCCTTGAGGTTAGCACCAGTCAAATCAGCACGCCGTAGTTTAGCGGCAGAAAGTTTGGTATCTTTTGTAAAGTCAGCACCTTTTAAAATCGCTTCGGTTAGGTTAGCATATTCTAGATTAGCGCCACGTAGGTTAGCATTGCTAAGATCCGCTTTGGTGAAGTTAGTGCTTCCTAACGAAGCCCCACTCAAATTAATCCCATTGAGTTTCGCTTCAGTAAAGTTAGCATTATTAATACTAGCATTGACTAAGTTAGTCCCAACCAATTTAGCTTCTAAAAAGTCCGTACTGTTTAAGCTGGCACGTTCTAAGTTTGCTCCACTGAGATCGGCACGACGGAATTTAGCAGAAGATAGCTTGGCATCTTTGGTGAAGTCAGCACCTTTTAAACTTGCTTCTGTTAAGTCAGCGTATTGTAGATTAGCACCGAGAAGTTTGGTATTGCTAAGATCTGCTTTGTTTAAGTTAGCGCTTCCTAAAGAAGCTCCACTCAAATTTAAATTACTGAGGTTCACTTCAGTCAAATCAGCACCTTCCAATTTAACCTGAATTAGATCTGCACCACTGAATTTTGCTTCCCGTAATTTAGTATTTGTAAGGTTAGCACCTTTAAGCAAAGCCTTTGTGAAATTGGCTCCAATCAGTGTTGCCGAAGAAAGATTAGATTCCTTAGTCAAATCTGCTTCGGTTAAGTTAGCACCTGTTAAATTTGCATATTGCAAATTTGTAGTTATGAGTTTGGCTTTGATTAAATTAGCTTTACTTAGGTTGGTACTACCTAGGCTAGCTTTAGTCAAATTAGCTTCGCTTAAATTAGCCTCGATTAAATTGCTATTGCTTAAATTAGCTTCGCTTAAATCTGCTCCACTTAGGTTGACTTCGCGCAAGTCAGCACTACTTATTTGACTTAACTTTAAAATACTCTTGCTGAGATCGGAGCAAATTAATTTGCTAGCAGAAAGATTAGTCCGAATTAAATCTCGATTTTGTAAATTAGTATGCCGTAAATCGCAGTAAGTACAGTCTCTAGTGCTGTCTAGCTTGGCAATGTTGGTACTAATAACCGCTGCGTCTATAACTTCTGATTGGCTAAGAGTTTGACAAGGCAATGTGTTTTTGGTCGGCAATTCTGAAGTTTTCTTTTCGGTAGGAAAAGTTGTTGGTGAGCTTTTTGGTGTAAGTAGTGAGCTAGAAGTTGTTTGTGGAGAAGAAGACGAAAGAGAAGGACTAGATTGCTGTTCTTGAGGTATCCCAAATTTGAAATAGTTGTTGATTTCAAAACCAACTTTGACTACTGCAAAGATAGAAACTGCTGCAAGGCTTAATCTAATAGGTAAGTTTGTTAGCAGAGAATCTGCTTCTTTTAATGGATTGATAGACTTGAGTGCTTTTAAGGCTGAAGCAGCATTAGAATAGCGGTTTTTGGGATCGGGGGCTGTTATTTTGGCAAGCCAGTTCAGAAAACGAGAACTGATCTTTGACTTTAGAGATTTCAGATTAAATTTATAAGAAGGATCAATCAAATTACCAATATCTCCAGATCTGGTATTTGTCAATAGGCAAATAATTGTTGCTCCCAGACTGTATAAGTCTGAGGCTTTCGTCAGGGCAACATTCCGGAATTGCTCTGGAGGTAAAAACCCAAACGTCCCTTTAATAGCACTGCTAGCACCTAAATCTCCTGTTCCTAAACGGGCAAAACCAAAATCTACCAAGTAAACTTTTTGGGAATCGTTGCCGTCGATTAAGATATTTTCAGGTTTGATATCTCTATGAAAGATAGGAGGATTTTTCTGTTGCAAGTACACCAAAACTTCTAACAGAGCAACTGCAATTTGCTTAATTTCAAGCAAACTAAGATTAGGCAACTGGGATAAAGATGGAGCATCTTTATATTCTTGAACCAAACAAGTACCATTTTGGATTTCAAATGAATTTAAATAGCGAGGAATGCAAGGATGATTGATTTTTTGTAAAACATCGATTTCTTGCTTGCACGCATTAAAATCTGACCAAGAAGCATTGTTAGTATTGAATTGAAACATCTTGATTGCTACCAATTGACCAGTTTTAAGATTGGTAGCTTTGTAGGTGCTTTGCCATCCAGAAGAATTGCGGCCTAAAACCTGTATTATTTGGTATCCATATTCAGACAAGTTTGGAAGATTTTGGAAATTATTCATGACTTTCACCAGGTGTTATTCAAGATTTTTTTGATGAAATGATAGAGAGTTAAAGACCACAATAATCGCAACGAGAAAAAATCACCCACCACGGAGAGCCAAAACCTACAACTGCCATCGTAGCATTACCAACGATCATACCTAATAGACTAGACCCACCATCCATAGGAGTAAGCACAGGAAAATGCCCCAACGGTGCATTTAAAGAAAAAGTCAAAATATCGTAGCCAAGCCAAATGCCATTGCTGCGCCAGCCCACGCGATCGCCAAAGCGACAATAAGTATCAGAATTCGGACTCATATTTCCACCAACTTCTTGCCAAATCCGATTTTGGATGCTAAATCCGAATCTACCTTTACTATAATTTACCCACAACTGATCTATAATTTGGAGGTCTTCACAGGGAAATCTTTCTTTGTCTTCTGGTCTGATTGAGTCCTTGGAACTTCGTCCTAATCTGACCAACATCACTGTTCTAGTTTCTATATCAGCATCTCGCCAATTACCTGCTTGAAGTAGCTTTTGCAGCTTTTGGTATATCTCAGGAATTGCTGGCTGAGGGTTGTTGATATTGGATCGTTTAGCTAGTTTAGCAAGAATTTCAAAAGCAAAAGCACTGGCGTGTCGAGCCGCTATTTCCTGCGAACCAGACTTGTCGGCGGCACTCTTTCCATCAATTAAATCAGAGATTCCTCGAATAACTAACGCCTTTACATTTTGGTTAGCATGGGCAGCTTCTAGCATTCCTTTACCTTCCATCTCAACCGCGATCGCATCTCCATAATTGGAACGCAGAAACTCAAAGACGCTTGATTGAGTGGAAGCAACTACTTTTTCTCCAGCTGCTATTGGTGCAACAAAAACTTTCGGAGTAGGATTAGGAATAGACTTTAACCTTTGCAACCAGTCCGAACATTTAGATTCTGCCCTAGCTCTTTGTTCTAATGAATAAGTTGATTGTTCTACATCTGGCCTAGGTTTAAATTGTTCTTCAGCCTTGCCTGACTCGTAGCCATAAACCTTGGTTGCTGCTACTACATCTCCAATTTTGACATCTTTGATACCACCAGCTATTCCAACAAATAGCAGAACGCTAGGGCGGAAGTAGGTAATTGCTCTTTCTGCTTCCAGTGCCGCACCAGTATTACCAGCACCAATTTCGACAATACCAATTTCCCAACAACATCGACCATTAGCAATAAACTTGCCGCGCTGGTAGACTGTTCCTTGGGGGTGGGTTTCTTCCTTAATGTCAGTTAAATGCTTCCGAACTTCATTGTGTTCGGTAGGAATAGCAGTTAAAATCACTGCACAGGGCAAGTCTTGGGATGCTTCGCTAGAGAAACTCATCAGGGTAGATGTTACCAATACTGGCGAAAGGGGTTTTTTCCGTTTTAGCTTAATTACTGCTTGGCGGCAACAATCTTCATTTCTCTTAGCATTTAGCGGCAACGGCTATTTGGCCTCTGAACAGCTTAGTACATTTTAAGATCAGTTTGTGGTTGGGCTTCAGTCGCGAGCTTAATTGGGGCTAAAGCCCAACTACAAACCTAGATTCTATGCCACCATTTTAGCTCTGTTCCTCTTATTCAGCAACATTAGCTAAATTGGCAGGTGACGCATTTCCTTCGGGGGGTTCGCCGCCAAACAAAGAGTGATATAGATTGATATACTCTTGAGCAGATTTTTCCCAACCAAAGTCCATTCGCATTCCGCGTTGTTGTAATTCCCGCCATTCCTTTTTATAGCGGAAACCTTCCCAAGCTCGTACCAAACAGGTATAAAGATCTAACGGTTCGTAACGGTCAAAACAATAGCCTGTTCCCGCTTCATTGACGGGATCGTGATGAGTTACAGTATCCACTAAACCGCCTGTCCGCCGCACAATTGGCACGCAACCGTAGCGCATGGACAACATTTGAGAAATACCGCAGGGTTCAAAGCGACTTGGCATCAGGAAAGCATCAGATCCGGCATAGATGCGCCGAGACAGGGCATCATTATAAAGTAAGTAAGTGGCCATCCGTCCCGGATAACGAGAAGCCATTTGCCACATTTGAGTTTCGTAGTTGCGATCGCCTGTTCCCAATAAAATAAATTGAGCGTCGCTATAGGCCATAAATCGATCTAGAATTTGCAATACTAAATCGATCCCTTTTTGTTCTACCAACCGCGTTACCATCCCAATCAAGAAAACGCCCGAATTGACTTCTAAACCCACTTCTTCTTGAATGGCAACCTTATTAAAACGACGTTTGTCAATAGTTTCTGCTGTAAACTGTTCGGCAATGTACTTATCCGTAGCGGGGTTATAAGTATTAGTATCAATACCATTGAGAATCCCGGATAATTTGCTGCCGATGAATGATAGCAAGCCTTCCATTTCTTCACCGTAGGCTGGAGTTTTGATTTGTTCCGCGTAGGTAGGAGAAACTGTATTGACAACATCGGCAAATTGCACCGCCGCCGACATGGTATTGTGTCCTTCCATATACCAGGGCAACCAAGCAAACTGTTCTAACCGCCAGCGCCAAGGCCCTTGATAAGCTAAGTTGTGAATGGTGAATACAGTCTTGATATCTGGGTCTTGGTGCATCCAGACAGGAATCATTCCCGTATGCCAGTCATGGCAGTGGATAATATGTGGTTTCCAATAATTCCAAGCAAATTCCGCTGCCCCATTAGCAAATAAAGTGAACCGCCAATCTTCGTCATCGCCAAAGTAAATCCGCCGAGGCCAAAAAGACGGATGACCAAATAAGTATAAGGGGACATCACTACCGGGCAGAACACCTTCGTAAACCGAAAAGCTTTGGAACATGGCAGTGCCATACCATATCGGTTTTTTAGGAACGTCCATTTTATCGGACATGAAGCCATAGTAGGGCATGAAGATTCGCACATCATGTCCCATTTGCTTGAGGACTTTGGGTAAAGCGCCGACGACATCAGCCATGCCGCCAACTTTGGCAAGAGGTGCTGCTTCCGCAGCCACAAATAAAATTCGCATATTGATTTTTACATCCCCTGTAGAATTGCTTGAGGTTTGAGGCATCCAACCTGGATCTTGAGTTCCTATTGTTAGCGTGACGACTCCCGGCACTGATGCTTAGGCATACAGTGTGGGCTTCTCAGTGAACCCTGCTATCGCATCGGGCATATCCTGAGCTTTAATCCCTGTGCGCCCCACAGCGATATTTTTGATATTAATTGCTGCATTCACATCCCGATCTAGTTCCAAACCACAGATAGGACAACTATGCCATCTATCCTGAATAGTTTTAGGAACATGAGTACCGCAACTAGAGCAATTCTGAGTAGTCCCGTTTGGATTTACCGCTATTGCCATCAGTCCAGCATTTGCAGCTTTGACTTGGAGAATAGACAGAAATTCGCCCCATCCGGCATCTAGGATAGATTTGCTCATTCTGGTTTTAGCTAGACCCTTGATATTCAGGTCTTCAAACCCAATTACATCATACTTGTTCAGTAATTGTTTTGAGGTTTTGTAATGAAAATATTTTCTTTGTCTCGCTATTTTCTGGTGATGTTTGGAGAGTTTCTGGGTAGCCTTACGCCTGCGGTTACTCCCCTTCTTTTTGCGGGAAACCGACTTATTGAGTAGCTTTTTTCGCGGCTCTGAAATGCGGTGATACTAAATTAAAGGGGTGCAGCAATACTGTACCCCTTGATGTTGATTCGTTAATTAACGTTAACGCTGGACTTGAGCCAAGATTTCTGCTAAGATTTCTTGCGCGCCCTGCGATCGCAGTCTTTGGGCTAGTTCAATCCCGATTTGTTCGGCATCGCTCGCCGCTCCAGTCACCGTGTCTTTCACCACTCTTGTGCCATCCACGCTGGCAACTAATCCCACCAAAGTCAGGTTTTCCCCTTCTAGGCTGGTATTGACACCAATGGGGACTTGACAGCCGCCTTCCAATTCCCGTAGAAATGATCTTTCGGCATAGCAGCGTTGGGCAGTCGGTTTATCTTCCAGGACTTTCAGTAAAGCAGCGATTTCTGGGTCATTGGCGCGGCATTCAATCCCTAAAGCCCCTTGTCCAACGGCATGAAGGGAAATTTCTGGAGGAATAACTTGGTGAATGCGATCGCCCATCCCTAATCTTTGCAGACCAGCTGCCGCTAAAATCAGTCCATCGTATTCTCCCGCATCTAATTTGGCGAGGCGGGTATTGAGGTTGCCCCGAACATCTTTAAACGCCAGGTGCGAGAATTTGTGCCGCAATTGGGCAAGGCGGCGCAGGGAAGAAGTCCCAATCACTGCTCCTTCTGGCAGCGTCTCAATTTGTTTATCCTGGTGTTTAGTATGAACTACTAAGGCATCCGCCGGATCTTCTCGTTTTGTGACGCATCCTAAAATCAATCCGGCGGGCAGGCGGGTGGGCAAATCTTTCAGGGAATGGACGGCAAAATCCGTCTCTCCGTTCAGCATTCCCGTTTCTAGTTCTTGGGTAAATAGTCCTTTGTCCCCAATCTTGGCTAGAGCCACATCCAGGACTTTATCGCCCTGGGTATCCATTGTCATCACTTCAAAGACAATGTGGGGAAAGTGCTTTTGCAGTTCATCTCTAACCCAATGAGTTTGAACCAAAGCCAGTTGGCTTTTGCGGGAACCAATGCGGACGGTGCGAGTGGGAGCAGAAACAGTTGCAGACATAAACAGCGATCGCGCGATAGGAGCGGATAAAGACACCCAATCTAGATTAGCGCGTTGGCTGCCCCTACTCCAACATTGGGTTCAAAGTTCAGGAATTGCTACTTCCCAACCCCCTGAGCATTTTGAGAATAGCTAGAATATCTCCACGTGTCAGCACTGTTTGTACTAATTGGATTGCCGAATTAGGGTAAACAATCTATACTAGGATTAGTTCTCGTTAACAATCATAATTTCTCTCGGCAAACCCCAATTAATAACCATTGGTTCTATGAATTATTTTCTTTCTTCCCCTTCTGCTATACAACCTATCTATTCAGCCTCATCAATTCATCATCCAATTGAACTGTATGATGGGAGTTTGAAATTTGCAGGTAACGAGTTCAATATAGAAGGACAAGGTAAAATTAAGTTGGAATGGCTACCATCGCCAAGATTAGTCTTTGAGCTAAAGTTAAGTATTGATTCTCTGCCACCAGTATCTCTTCCGATTAATTCGATGTTAGGGAATGGAACTCTGAGCTTTTGCATTGCAGATCGGGGGATATTAACAGATGCAAGTCTCTTCAAAATCACCGAGTCAAATGATTTCGATAGATTCATATTCAATGGATTCATAAATCAAGGAATTGTTGTAGGCTCTGGAAATAATTTAAAATTCGTAATATTTCATTTAGTAAATTTTCATAAAATTATGGGCGAGACTATACGTTATCATCCAGGTCATGCTAGTCGAAGTAGACTTGTGCTTGAAGCTGAAGGTTGGGTTTTTACTATTGATGAGGTAAAAGAGATATCAGAGCTTATTAAAAAGATAAAACATTCGAGGGGATATGCAATCACTCATGCAGTTAAACTAGAACAGAAAGATGGTTCTAATTTTTCTTCAGAAGATGCCAAATCACAAATTGATGCTCTATATTATTTTCTTTCTTTTGCTAGAGGATTTTATACATCCCCAGTTTTGTTAGTTGGCCATGATGAAAATGATAATAAAATTTGGGAGGAATGGGGGACATATAATACTACTGTTTATAAATCCGTTCCTTCTTGGTTTATTGAAGAAAATTCACATACTTTAGCCCAAATGTTTCCTAATTTTATGAAATATTGGAATGATCCAAAATGGAACGAAGCCATAAAAACAAGCATTATCTGGTATGTTGACAGCAATATAATGTTTAACAATATAAATGGACTTATTATATGGGTGCATTCAGCGCTCGAATTACTTTTTAATGTTTATTGCGACAATAATCAAATTACCATAACGAGCGAAACGCAGGCTTATCAGAAAATAAAAAAGCTTCTTAGTGAATTAGGCATTTCTGAAAATCCTCCTCCAACTCTGACGGAATTTGTAAAATTAGCAAAAGAATTAAAAAACTTAGGTGATGCTCAATTAGATGGGTCTGAAGTTTTTTCCCGCGTCAGAAATTACATCACACATTCCAACCCTAACTCTTCAACTCATAAGTTTTCTCATCAAGTAATTCATAAGACTTCTAGCGAAGCAAGGTATGAAGTTTTAACCTTGGGCTTGTGGTATGTAGAAATGATTCTTCTGAAATTATTTTCCTATCAAGGTCAATATTTCAATCGTTGTAGCCAGAAAGAAGAGGAATTTTAATTAATTTCAATTAATTTCTTGAGACAGAAATTTACAGAAAAACAAAACAACTTGTCATAAAAACTATGAATTCATCACTGCCAGTATTTCATTCAATATATCCCAATGGGCAGCAAGGCAACCTGTCACTTTTGTCCAAAGAAAATCTGCCCACCATGTACGATTTACCCAGTGAAGACCCGGAGGAACCTGGTTTGCCAGACGAATTTCATTACTTGCAACCGCAATTACTACAATTTACTTTTCGCCCTCCTGAATATTACCCCCATCAGGTATTTAGTGGTGCAGACATGAATCTGTATTATGACGCTGCTCATCATAATTGGCATAAGCGTCCTGATTGGTTTGGGGTAGTTGGAGTATCCAGACTTTATAATCACAACGATCTGCGCTTAAGTTACGTGATTTGGCAAGAAGAAATCAGCCCTTTCGTAATCGTGGAATTACTTTCACCAGGAACCGAAAAAGAAGATTTAGGGGAAACGGAAAGGTCTGCCAATCGACCGCCGACTAAGTGGGAAGTTTACGAACAAATTTTACAAGTACCTTATTATGTAGTGTTTAATCGCTACAACAACCAGTTACAAGCTTTTCATTTGGAATCTGGGCAATATCAGAAAATGCCGATAGAATCGAGAATTTTGATGCCAGAAATCAAATTAAGTTTAGGATTGTGGCAAGGAGAATACCAAGGAATTAATCGCCTATGGTTGCGTTGGTATGATGCTGAAGGAACGTTGATTTTAACTGATGCAGAAAAGGAGAAGTTGCGAGCCGATGCTGCCAAACAACTTGCTGATGCTGCCGAACAACGTGCCGATGCTGCCGAACAACGTGCCGATACTGCCGAACAACGCGCCGATACTGCCGAGCAACGCGCCGAATATCTAGCTCAAAGATTGAGAGAACTAGGCATTGAACCATAGTGAACCTCACAAAATTACAATAGGAGATCATCACCTAATGCAAAGCGTACAATTTTTCACTAACCATCAAGGCAAACAATCACTTTTGCCCAAAGAAAATCTGCCCACCATGTATGATTTACCCAGTGAAGACCCGGAGGAACCTGGTTTGCCCGACGAATTCCATTACTTGCAACCGCAATTACTACAATTTACTTTTCGCCCTCCTGAATATTACCCCCATCAGGTATTTAGTGGTGCAGACATGAATCTGTATTATGACGTGGCTCATCATAATTGGCATAAGCGTCCCGATTGGTTTGGTGTAGTTGGAGTCTCCAGACTTTATAATCAGAATGATTTGCGCTTAAGTTATGTGATTTGGCAAGAAGAAATTAGCCCTTTCGTAATTGTAGAATTAATTTCTCCTGGAACAGAAAAAGAAGATTTGGGGGAAACTGAACGGCAAATCCATCGACCGCCAACCAAATGGGAAGTTTACGAACAAATTTTACAAGTACCCTATTATGTAGTGTTTAATCGCTACAACAACCAGTTACAAGCTTTTCATTTATTGTCTGGTCAATATCAGGAATTGGATTTGGCAGAATCGCTGATACTGATGCCAGAAATCCGATTAAGTTTAGGATTGTGGCAAGGACAATATGAAGGAATTAATCGCTTGTGGTTGCGCTGGTATGATGCTGAGGGTAATTTGATTTTAACTGATGCCGAATGGGAGAAGCAACGGGCTGAAATGGAGAAGCAACGCGCCGATAGTGCTGAACAACGGGCTGAATATTTAGCCCAAAGATTGAGAGAACTAGGCATTGAAGCCTAGTGACCCTAGAACACCCAATCAATATTGATTGCCTAATGACTATCAAAAGGCGATCGCATACACTTTAACTGTATATCTATCTTAGGGAGGATACTTTAAAATAAATAAAAATTATATCCTCTTTTCATAGTTGTACAAACCTATTGCCGTCTCACAAGCGGTATTCCTGTTGGTTCCAGAAGACCCCCCCTAGATCTTCTGATATTACAGGAAATCCCTGGCTTTAAAAAGGGCATCTCCGACCCCCATGACCCCCTAGCAATGGAGTCGGGGAAACGTTAAATGTACTGAAAGAAAAACCAGAACATCGTTAAAACCTTCACGCTCAAACTGGGCTATTCCTAGATAGCCCAGTTTTTTGTTTCTATGGCACAGAAACCACTACTCCCTCACTCTCATTCGCCGTCCTATCCACCGCACAAAGAGCATAAATTCCCGGTTCTACGGCAACAGTGGTAACAGTTGCTGGTAAAATTTTCAGCAGCGTCCAAGCATTAGCATTCTGCTTATACAAAGTCCAATAACGAAGATTAGAATTATTTCCAGATTGCCAAACCAACTTGCCACCTTTCGCTTCTACCCCAATGGGTAGCAGTGGCGATGTGGAATTGAGCCACGACATTGCAGGCACTAAGGCTGGTTGAGGATAAGCCGAAGTTTTTAAGCCATCAACAATCCCTTGGCGATTTTCTAACAGCGCCTGCATACTAAAAAAGATATTCCCCAAAGCTAATTGCGAAGCTAGTTGACGGGTAGTTTTTACCTGCTGCTGAATCTCTGCCAAAGTCCAACTCTTACCATCCAACGCGCTGATATTATTCCCCGGATAAATATGTTTTCGCTTGAGATTTTGCTCAGTCCACCATTTAAGCAGCACTGGGTAACTTTGTCCAGGTTGATCTGTCCGCCAATACAATTGGGGAGCCAAATAATCTACCCAGCCTTGTTCTAGCCATTTTTTGGAGTCAGCATACAGTTCGCTATAAGCATCCAATCCTTTAATTTGTGGCGGTTGTCCGGGACGATAAATACCAAACGGACTAACCCCAAACTTGACATAGGATTTAGTGGCACGAATACCAGTCCCTAACCGCTGAATCATTTGATTGACGTTTTCTCGCCGCCAGTCTGCTAAAGATAGCAAGCCGCCATTATTTTTATAGCTAGCGTAGGTTTTGCTATCGGGAAAAAATTGTCCCTCAATCGGATAGGGATAAAAATAATCATCTAGATGGATGGCATCGACATCATAGCGCTGTACAACATCCATCACCACATTATAAACTCGGTCTTGAATCACTTTGGCACCGGGGTCCATCCACAAGCCATTGCCGTAGGGATAAACATATTCGGGATTAGTGACCGAAATATGGGGGCTAACATTGGGGGGTTGTTTAGTTGAAACCTTGGCACGGTAGGGATTGAACCAAGCGTGCAATTCAATGTTGCGTTTATGACTTTCAGCGATCGCCAACTCTAAAGGATCGTAAAATGGCGATGGGGCTTGACCTTGCTTGCCTGTCAACCAAGCACTCCACGGGTCTAGTTTAGAAGCATAAAGCGCATCCCCTTCTGGTCGAACCTGCAAAATCAAAGCATTTAATTTCAAATTTTGCATCAAATCCAGAATCTTAATCAATTCAGCTTTTTGTTGGGCGACTGACAATCCCTGAGCCGAAGGCCAATCTTCATTCCACACCGATGCCACCCAAGTTCCCCGAAATTCCCGCTGATGGGAAACTTTGACTGTTTTGGGAATGGTAACAGGATCTGGGGGCAAAACAATGTAAGCAGAGTTGATTTTAGCTAATTGCCCCAAATTAACTAGGGCTTGATAAATAAAAGCAGCAACTTCCCCGCGAGTGGCAGCATTATTGGGATTCAGAATTTTAATATTGGGGTAGTTAACCACAATCCCTGCCCCCGTAGCCGCTGCTACTTTATCTAGCGCATATTTAGGAATTTGAGCAGTATCTTGGTAAACGTTAGGCAGTGCCAATGTCAGGTTAGCAATGTTGCTAGGAACAATTCCCAATCCAGTCACCAAGGAAACGAGAATCTGGACTCTAGCAATTTTGTCATTGGGGCGAAAACTCTGGTCGGGAAATCCGGCTAGAAAACCAGTTTCAAAGGCTTTTTGAATCGGTTTGGCAGCCCAGTGGGTAGCGGGAATATCCTGAAAGGGAACGTATTGACGCTTGGGCGGGAGGGAAAAAGCTCTGTTGAGGATGGCAGCAAATTCCACCCGGCTCATGGATTGATTGGGACGAAAACTGCCGTCGGGGAAGCCGCTGACAATGCCTCGTTGAGCTAAACCTTCGATGAAAGGACGCGCCCAATGGTTTTGAATATCTGAAAATTGTGTTGTTGAAGCTACCATAGACCAAAATAACTATCCTTTTATTGCTATATCAAGTCTGTGTGAATTATACTTGATTTATTGCCTCCTGTGACGCACCACCGACAGAATTTTCATTGAGTGGAGTGTATTGACAAAATATATAAAGCCTGGTTTAAT
>CAKZHE010000198.1 GCA_936920195.1 uncultured cyanobacterium
TATTGAGAGGCTCTGCCTCGGATGACAAAGCGAGGCAGAGCCTCTCGATTCGGTTCCCAGGCAGAGCCTAGGAACCATTTCAAATCAGTTCAAATTTGAACCAAGTATGATGATATAGTTATTAACTTTGCTCCAACCCAAATTGAAAGATTTGTTCCGCAGTTAAATTAAAGTTGGGGAATGCTTGTGAATGAATGGGGCGATCGCCTCTAAATTGGCTAACTTGATACTCGCCATCAATCAATTGATAAACTGAAAAAGTTGGCTGTTTAGGATTACCAATAAATTGTCTGCCACCCAAACCTAGATAGTCAACAATCCAGTATTCCGGAATTCCCATTTCTTCATAATCCCTGGCTTTGGTGAAGTAATCATCTCGCCAATTGGTACTGATGATTTCAACAATCAGAGGGATTGAAGAACCAATGGTAATAACGGATTCTTTTAGCCAACGGGGTTCATTAGCGACAGATTGCCGATCTAAAACAATAATGTCTGGTTCGTATCCAGATTCATCGCGAAAAGGTTTGACTAGACATTCTTTTGGAATAAAGTAAGGCAGTTGATGGCTGCGACATTGAAGGCCAATCTCAAAACTGAGAAAGCCTCCAAGCTCTGAATGTTGTCCCGTTGCTTTTGGCATTTCAACAATTACCCCATTGTGCAGTTCATAGTGGTGTTCTGATTTTTCTGGATACCAGGCAACAAATTCGTCAAATGTGACTTTTTTCGGTATGGCTTGTATCATCACAACATCCTCTTTTTTTGAACTTAACTGGTAAGAACGGCGAGTTGGTCTAAAGATTGCCAGACTTGCTGTAATAATGGATCTAGTCCGGTGCGAGCTACGGCAGAAATTCGCCAAACATTTGATTGACTTGCTTGGGCTAAACGTTGGGCGATCGCTTCTAATTCTCCATCTCCCGGTTCAAAGGCATCAATCTTGCTCAGGGCGACAATTTGCGGACGTTCCATTAATCCTCTGCCATAGGCTCGCAATTCTTCCTGAATGGTTTCATAGGCGGCAATGGGGTCTTCGGAAGTAGCATCAATTAAATGCAATAATACCCGCGTTCGTTCGATGTGTCGGAGAAAATCGTGACCTAATCCCGCCCCTAAATGTGCGCCTGCAATTAATCCAGGAATGTCGGCAAAAACAGTGCCATCGCCGCTAGGTTTGCGAACTACACCCAAATTTGGGACGAGGGTGGTAAAGGGGTAATCGGCAATTTTGGGACGAGCCGCAGAGAGGGCAGAAATTAAAGTTGATTTGCCAGCATTGGGCAAACCAATAATTCCCACTTCGGCTAATAACTTCAATTCCAACCGTAATAAATGCCGTTCTCCCGGCAATCCTGGTAAAGCATATTCTGGGGCGCGATTGCGATTGCTCAGGAAGTGCTGGTTGCCTAAACCACCTTTACCTCCGTGGGCAATGGGTAATATTTGTTCGGGATAAATTAAATCTGCTAATTCTTGCCCAGTTTCAGCATCATAGATGGTAGTGCCGACGGGGACTTGTAAAGTGCGATCGCGTCCTGCTGCCCCAGTACAATTATTTGGTCCCCCTCTTCCTCCATCTTCAGCTTTAAAGCGATGGTTGTACCTAAAATCCAACAGGGTTTGTAAATTTTCCACTGCCTGCAAAAAGATCGAACCGCCTCGTCCACCATTACCGCCAGAAGGACCGCCAGCAGGAACATACTTTTCTCGCCGAAAAGCCACAATCCCGTCGCCACCTTTACCAGCTTCAACTTCAATTTCTACTTGGTCAATAAATTGCATAATTTTCTTAATTCAAAATTTAACTTGAGTAGGGGCAATCCCCCCGTGGTTGCCCCGTCTGCTCACATATAAGGAGAGATGTCTTCGTGACAATCATCGGCGAGATAGGACAAAGCTCGAAACCGCAAGCCCACTAACTGTTCGTACAAAGGATTAAGTTTGCACATTGGGGGAATGTGAACTACCTTGCGTCCAAAGAGGATAATATCCCGCTCGAAGGGACATTGGGAGGGAACCATTTTACACAGAAATTTCGCCAATCGGGGATCGTGAACTTCTAAGCCGTCTAGCCAATTTCTGATTGGGTGCAAGACATCGGGATGGTGGTGGGGTTTGTCTGTACCAGTTTCATGATCTACCAGGGTGTGCCGTAGGGCATCTAGTTCTGTGGGTTCGTGTCCTAGGGCTGTGCAGAACTCCCGGAGAATTTTATCTTCTGAGAAGGAAAAAATCCCATCTGCTAAGGCTACCATAACGGCTGTCCGCAAAAAGTTTTCTGCCGCATGGGTGTCTTGAGCAAACAACTGGGCTAATTCTTTGGGGGAAATTGGTTCCAGGGAACAGACATTAGGTTGGGGCGAAAGTTGCTCTTGGGCGATCGCCGCAATTAATTCCTGTTCTTCGGGATCGAAATCTCCATCCGCTAGGGCAATGGTGAGCAAGCCGCGCAGCCAAGCGGTTATTTGTTCGCTAGTGTAGCGAGATTGAACGACATTCGCCATAAACTCCTCCCACCGGAGTGTGATTCTCTCAAATCATCCTAACTTGGGTGATGGGGTGAGTGGCAGTGCGTATGCGATCGCCATCAGTCGTTGTTACAATGATTTACAAAGCGACCTTAAAAAAAACCAAAGTTTCTTGAGCGATACTTGCTCTTTATTTGCTTTATGGAAAAATTGCCCAGAGAGACAATGGCTGCAACGGACGTTCCTACCACTACAGTTGAATACGAATTGATTCCGCCGTCCCAACTGGGAGATGATGTTTGGGGAATTAAGCCAGAGGAAGAATCGGCGGAGGATTCTGGGACGGAATTTGTGCAGATGGGTTACGATCCGATGGCGATCGCCGAGTATTATCAAAACAAGTTTCTGCAAGTTTGGAGCCGATTATTTAATATTGTCTGGCCTTTTTTGAGTTTTGCCCTCAGCCTGTGGTGGGACAAAAAGACTGGGAGAGTTGCCCAAAATCAACAAAAAAGGGCGATCGCCATTCGCGAAATTCTCACCAAGCTTGGTCCCGCCTATATTAAAGTTGGACAAGCTCTGTCATCTCGACCAGATTTAGTTCCTCCCCTCTATTTAGAAGAACTCACCAAACTTCAAGACCAACTACCCCCTTTTCCGAACGAAGTTGCCTATCAGTTTATTGAAGAAGAATTAGGCGATAGTCCCGACCAAATTTATCTGGAAATTAGCCCCCGTCCAGTTGCCGCTGCCTCCCTCGGACAAGTTTATAAAGGTAAGTTGAAAACTGGGGAAATTGTGGCCATCAAAGTTCAGCGTCCTGGACTGCGCGAAACCATTACTTTAGATTTGTATATTCTTCGCCAACTAGCTGCTCAAGTGAAGAAAAACTTCAAACAAGTTCGCAGCGACTTAGTGGCGATCATGGACGAATTTGGCGGGCGAATCTATGAGGAAATGGATTACACCCAAGAAGGGCGGAATGCCGAACGGTTTGCCCAGCTATACGGTCAATTACCAGAAATTTATGTTCCCAAAATTTATTGGGAATATACCCAGCGCCGCGTTCTGACTATGGAATGGATTGACGGCATCAAATTAACTGAACCCGAAAAACTCACCGCCAAAGGCATAGATGCTTGCCATTTAATTGATGTCGGCGTTCAATGTTCCCTGCGGCAATTATTAGAACATGGTTTTTTTCATGCTGACCCCCATCCTGGTAATTTATTAGGTACTTTGGATGGCAAACTAGCTTATTTGGACTTTGGCATGATGAGTCAAGTTAAACCCTATCAAAGGTACGGTTTAATCGAAGCTGTCGTTCACCTAGTTAATCGCGATTTTGAAGGATTAGCAAAAGATTATGTCAAACTAGAATTTTTAACCCCTGATACCGATCTCAGGCCAATTGTCCCCGCCTTTGCCAATGTTTTCAATGGTGCATTAGGGGCTAGTGTTGCCGAACTCAATTTCAAAAGTATCACCGATCAACTATCGGAGTTGATGTACGAATATCCTTTTAGTGTCCCCGCTTACTACGCCCTAATTATTCGCTCCTTGGTGACATTAGAAGGCATTGCTATTCGTGTCGATCCCAATTTCAAAGTTTTGAGTAAAGCCTATCCCTATATTGCCAAACGACTGCTCACCGATCCTTCTACTGAGTTACGTTCATCTTTGCGAGATTTACTCTTTAAAGATGGTAGTTTTCGCTGGAATCGCTTAGAAAATCTGTTGCGAAATGCTAGTAATAGTAGCGATTATGATTTCAGTACAGTTTTGGATCAATCCCTAGATTTTTTGTTTTCGGAAAGGGGCGCTTTTATTCGGGAATATTTAGTTGATGAAATTGTCAAAAATGCCGATGCTTTTGGTCGTCAAACCTGGTATAATTTCAATCGCGAACTCAGGGAAAGAATTGGTTTAAAAGTTGAGGAAGCTGCCCCCGCTCCCGCCACCCCAGCTAGTTTGGAGTATATCAAAAGGATTTGGGATATTATCCAACAATCCCAAGGATTTGATTTAATGAAGTTGTTGCCAGAAATTCCGAAATTGTTGATGAAAGAGGAAACACAACGGATGGGGCAGAAAATTGTTAGCGGGTTAACTCAGCGAGCCGTAGCTAGATTTATTCGGGAAGTGTTGTTGCAAGATTCTGACCAAGATTTATTGCAAAATGGTAGCTATCCGCCACCACTGCCAAAGTTAGCTTTGCCCCCAGCAGCTAACGGCACTTAGACAAAAAAGAGTGGTAATCTGAATTAATGAGGTCTGTTATCAATGCCAAAGCAGTTAGAAGAACGGGTAGCCGATTTAGAAGCTGAGGTTACACGGCTTAAAAACAAAATAGAAAATAATTCATCTTCTAAACCTTGGTGGGAGCAGATTGTTGGAACATTTGCTGACAATCCAGCTTATGATGAGGCGATGAATTTAGGGCATGAGTATCGTGACTTGCTTCGCACAATTTCTACAGAAGTATAGGCCAGTAGGGTGCGTTAGGAATGAAAAATAAACAAAATGACTAATTGCAGCACTGGCAATACACGTAGGTTGGGTTGAAACGACAGTGGAAACCCAACATTTATAGCGCGTCTCAATGAGTTGTGCAATCCTGTAGGGGCAATCCCCCCGTGGTTGCCCCGATGTGTAGGGGCAATCCCCCCGTGGTTGCCCCGATGTGTAGGGGCAATCCCCCCGTGGTTGCCCCGATGTGTAGGGGTAGGCACGGGGGCGCTACCCCTACACATTTACACGAATGATTCAGACGCGCTATATCAGTAGTTTGTTGGGTTTTGCTATCGCGCAACCCAACCTACGATGATAATCAAGTTGTTGATTTTTCCCTACTTGGCTAAAGCTGATTTTAAGTCGTTGCGAGCGCTTTCTAAGGCGGCTGGTAACTTACTGGCATCCCGTCCTCCAGCTTGAGCTAAATTTGGTCTGCCACCGCCACCGCCACCGCAAATTTTGGCGATCGCACCGATGAATTTTCCCGCTTGCAAACCTGCTTTAATGGCTTCTGGACTGAAGGCCGCCACTAAGCTAACTTTATCAACTTCTGGGACGGAACCTAGGACTACTGCCCCAATTTTTAGCTTTTGTAACAATCTTTCCGCAGCAGTTTTCAAAGCTTCGGGATCGACTCCTTCCAATTGAGCAACAATAATTTTAAAGTTGCCGACAGATTCAGCAGTGGCTAGTAGTTGATCGGATTTAGCGATCGCCAATTCTCCCTTTAATCCTTCTAACTGTTTTTGAGCGGCTTTCAATTCATTTTGCAAATGGGTAATTCGTTCGGGCAATTCTTCTGGTTTGGCTTTGAAGCGATCGCTTAATTCGCGGACAACGCGATCGCGAACATTCAAGTATTCTAAAATTGCGCCTCCTGCCACGGCTTCAATCCGGCGGATGCCAGCCGCAACCCCCGCTTCTGAAACTATTTTAAATGCGCCGATTTCGGCAGTATTGCTGACATGAGTTCCCCCGCACAATTCCATCGAAACGCCGGGAAAATCTAATACTCGCACGCGATCGCCGTATTTTTCTCCAAACATGGCGATCGCGCCTTTGGCTTTCGCTTCGGCAATGGGTAAAACTTCTACTTGGGCGGTATGAGCTTCGGCAATCCAACTATTAATTTGGGACTCAATTTGTGCAATTTCATCCGGAGTAATCGGACGAGAACAATTGAAGTCAAAACGCAATCTGTCCAAAGCTACTAAAGAACCTGCCTGAGAAATTGACTCATCCACAATCTTCTTTAAAGCTGCTTGCAAAAGGTGAGTTGCAGTATGATTGGCTTGGACGCGGCGGCGGCTTTCGCGGTCAATTTGCGCCTGAACTAGATCCCCTGTTCGTAAAGTTCCCCGTTCAATTTTTCCAAAATGAACAAAAAAGTCCGATTCCTTTTTCACATCTTCAATTCTGACTAACAAATCGCTGCCAGCCAGATAACCGCGATCGCCGATTTGTCCCCCAGATTCGGCATAAAAGGGCGTTTGATTGAGAATAATTTGCACGTTGGTTCCGGCATCGGCTTCATCAACGGTTTTACCCGCAATTAACAGGGCTTCCACGGTACTTTCACTAGCAAAGTCTCCATAACCTAAAAACTTGGTTGGATGGATATGTTCTGCCAATTCATCTAAAGAACCTTGGACAGTTAAATCGATGGTTTCGTGGGCAGCTTGGGAACGGCGAGTTTGTTCTTCCATCGCCACTTCATAGCCTGCTAAATCCACGGTAAAACCCTGTTCTTCAGCAATTTCTTGAGTTAGTTCTAAGGGGAAACCATAGGTATCATAAAGTGTAAAAGCATCGCGTCCATCAATTTGATTTTGCTTTTTCTGCTTGACTTTTGCCATCGTATCTGCCAACAGCTTTTCGCCCCGTTCCAAAGTTTTCAGAAACTGCACTTCTTCCCGTTGCAATTCCGCTTTGATTCCCCCTTCCCGCTGGCGGACTTGGGGATAAGCTGATTCCGAAAGCGCGATCGCCGTTTCTGCCACTTGAGGTAAAAATTCCCCTGGAATGCCAATCAATCTGCCGTGCCGCACCGCTCGCCGAATTAATCTTCGCAGAATGTAACCGCGTCCAATATTCGAGGCGCGAATTCCATCGGCAATCATGTGAACTACCGAGCGAACATGATCGCCAATTACTTTCAACGAGACTTTGATTTTTTCATTGCTAGCCGCATAATCAATTCCGGCTAAATCCGCCGCCGTTTTAATAATCGGAAAAATCAAATCAGTTTCGTAATTATTGGGGACTTGTTGGAGAATTTGCGCCATCCGCTCCAATCCCATGCCAGTGTCAATATTTTGATTTTGTAGGGGAGTTAATTTGCCCTCGCTATCCCGGTTATACTGCATGAACACCAGATTATAAAACTCAATAAATCTGGTATCATCTTCTAAATCGATGTTGTCATCGCCTCGTTCGGGATGAAAATCAAAATACATTTCCGAACAAGGCCCGCAGGGACCCGTAGGACCAGAAACCCAAAAATTATCTTCTTCCCCCATGCGCTGAATCCGTTGGGGGTTGATGCCAATTTTATCCCGCCAAATATTAAAAGCTTCGTCATCTTCTCGAAACACGCTGATGACAATTCGTTCTGGGGGCAATCCAAACACTTTAGTCGAGAGTTCCCATCCCCAAGCGATCGCCTGTTCCTTAAAATAGTCTCCAAAACTAAAATTGCCCAACATCTCAAAAAAAGTGTGGTGTCTGGCAGTCCGTCCCACATTTTCAATATCATTAGTCCGGATGCACTTTTGGGAAGTGGTGGCGCGGGGAAAATCTGGCGATCGCTGTCCGAGGAATATCGGTTTAAATGGTAGCATCCCCGCGATCGTCAGCAGAACAGTGGGATCTTCCGGCACTAAAGAGGCGCTAGGCAGGATTTGATGCTCTTTTTGGGCATAGAAGTTGAGGAATTTTTGCCGAATCTCGCTACCGCTGAGGAACTGGGGGGAAAAAGACATGGGATTAATGCAAGTGGTTGGTAATCAATCTATCTCGATCCTAAATCATTAGCTGACAGCAAAATCCATATATTTTCTTCTCGTAGGGGCGTGGAATGCCAAAACAATCTCCTCCTTTGGAACCCCTAGCTCTAATAAATCGTTAGCAATACCGCGTTCTGTGCCATCATGCTGAATCCAGATCTTACCGTTCTTGATATCCAAATGCAATACTGAACCCCGGACGCGGCGATCGCCTTCCCAACCAACATTCATTAAATGGTAATGATCTCGTTCTCGGTCAAAAACAAATTGTACCTCCACATCGCCATAGGAGGGTTTATAGTCTCCATATTCTTTTAGCAAGGTTTCAATTAAATTCCGATAATGCTCTAATCTATCCATTGTACTATGCTCTCCTCTTCAGGCAATAACTACTAACAACTAAGGAATGCAAAATCAATCATTTTTTTTAACGCAAAGGACGCAAAGGGAGCGCAAAGGACGCAAAGGGGAGTCAAAATAGTAGTTGTGAATCGTAGGGGCAGATTTAGGGATGAATTTTGATCCTCACCAATAACCTAAATAAACCCGCCCCTGTTTGATTTTAGGGTATTAGGTTGACTTAGAGAACCGATTTGAGTTATCAACGCTGTAGGGGTAGCCCCCTGTGCTTACCCTTACTTAAATTTTAGAAGGGCGATCGCTCGCGCTGACAAAACCATAATATGCCCCAAGACTTCTCTGGTCAAAATCTCCGAGGGCGCTCTTTCAAAGGTCAAAACCTGGTAGGAGCAAATTTTAGCTATGCCGACATCCGAGGGGCAAATTTTACTGGGGCAAACCTCACCGGAGCAAATTTCAGCCATGCCCAAGCTGGATTGCAACGCCACTGGACGATTTTTCTAGTCCTAGTCTCGTTAATTCTATCTGCATTGTCGGGATTTCTTTCGGCGATCGCTGGTTATTGGATTGCAGTTTTTTTTACTCCTACTTGTATTGCCACATACACTATTATTCCCGGAGTATTGATCTTAATAGTCCTGGCAGTGTTTTTTATTGTCACCATCCGCCAAAGTTTAGGGGCAGCGGCAGCGGCAGCAGCAGTAGTAGTGGCAGTCGCAGTGGCAGGGGCAGTCGGAGTGGCAGTTGCAGGGTCAGTTGCAGGGTCAGTCGCAGTGGCAGTGGCAGCGGCAGTGGCAGTGGCAGCGGCAGTGGCAGCGGCAGCGGCAGTGACAGGAGCAGTGGCAGTCGCAGGGGCAGTGGCAGTCGCAGGGGCAGAAGTAGCGGCAAGGGTAGTGGCAGCGGTAGCGGCAGCGGTAGCAGCAGGGGCAGCAGCAGCAGCAGGGGCAACGGCAGTAGCAGTAGCAGTGGCAGTGGTAGTGGCAGGGGCAATGGCAGGGGCAGTAGCAGCAGCAGTAGCAGCAGCAGCGGCAGGAGCAGCGGCAGTATCAGTGGCAGCACTGGGTATTTACATTGGTTGGCGTGCCTTTGCTGGAGAAGAGAAACACGCTTTTATTCGCACCATTGCCGTTGACTTGGCTGCCACAGGTGGCACTAGCTTTCGTCAAGCAAATTTAACCGATGCCAATTTCACCCAAGCAACCCTCAAAAGTACCGATTTCCGAGGTGCTATCCTCACTTGCACTTGCTGGTATGAAACCAAAAAACTTGACCTGGCTAGAGTCGGTAACTCTATACTGGCTAAAGCGGTAGTGAAAGATTTACTCATCACTGGCAATGGCTACAAAAAATCCTATTCTGGGGCAAATCTCCAAGGCGCTAACCTGGCGGGAGCCAATCTCAACCAAGCTAATCTGAAAGAAGCTGATATCAGTCAAGCCAATTTCCAGAAAACTAATTTAGAAGGAGCAAATCTGACTAAAACTCAAGCAGTTGGCACTGATTTTACCAATGCTTACTTAACAGGTGCTTGCCTAGAAGCGTGGAATATTGACAGCACTACCAAACTAGAAGATGTAGACAGTAGATTTGTTTATCTCTTAGAATATCCCTATCCTAAAACCGACAACCGCGAACGCCGTCCCAGTAGCGGCGAATTTGCTCCAGGAGAATTTACCAAGCTGTTTCAAGAAGTTTTGAATACCGTCGATTTGATCTTTCGGAACGGTGTTGACTGGAGAGCCTTTATTACAGCTTTTAAAAAAGTTCAAGTTGAAAATGAAGGCACAGAACTAGGCATCCAAAGTATTGAAAATAAAGGTGATGGAGTAGTAGTTGTCAAAGTCCGCGTTCCCGAAGATGCCAATAAGGAAAAAATTCATCTTGGCTTCACCCAAAATTATGAACTTGCCCTCAACGCGATAGAAGCAAAATATGAAGTGCAATTAAAAGGCAAAGATGAGCAGTTGACAATATATCGCCAGCAAAATGCAGATATGCTATCTATTATTCACAAATTGGCTGAGAAACCCATTAAA
Organism: uncultured cyanobacterium; assembly: GCA_936920195.1. Taxonomy (GTDB): domain Bacteria; phylum Cyanobacteriota; class Cyanobacteriia; order Cyanobacteriales; family FACHB-T130; genus CAKZHE01. Next base: position 10,387 of record CAKZHE010000198.1, read on the forward strand.
ATCGATGTTAAATCAGAGAGTAAAGCCATGACTGACAGCGCAGATCAAAGCCGTAAAATCGAAAACAAAGATGGTAATGTCATCGGCAACATTTTAGGTGACAACAGCACAATTAGCGGCACTGTTGCCCAAACCATCAACCAGTTACCTGATGAACCGAAATCCGAACAACCCGGAATCAAAGAGTTATTAAATCAATTGCACCAAGCCATTGAAGCCGAATCCAGTTTCAAACCAGAAGACAAAGCCGAAGCCTTGGCACAATTGCAAACCTTAGCCGAAGCTGGGAAAACCCCCAAAGAATCCGCCACCCAAAAGACGGCGAAAACAGCTTTGACAATGTTGAAAGGAATTATTTTTGGCTTGCCCAGTGCCGCAGCAGTGGTAGAAGCCTGTAATAAATTATTACCTGCGATCGCCCAACTATTTGGTATATAGCGAACCAAAAAGAACTAGAATACTATAGCGCGTCTGAATCATTTATGTAAATCTGTAGGGGTAGCGCCCCCGTGCCTACCCCTACACATCGGGGCAACCACGGGGGGATTGCCCCTACGGAATTGCACAACTCATTGAGACGCGCTATATAGGGCTTGGAGAAAATCTGCCAGCCAATCTTTGACTCGCTGAGTGGCGCGGCAATCATCCTCATTGTAGCGAATAATAATATCCAGGAAAGTGCGATCGCCTGTGATTAACCATTGTTCGTACCAATAAATACATTGGGAACCATTGGCTTGAGAATCGCGCCATTGAAAACCCAACCAACTAGCGATCGCTTTCAGGGAATAACTTTCAATTGGTAATATGACTGTATTAGTAATATGGACGTGAATATCCACAAATCGGGCTAGCAATGGTTGTATTTTCTCTGGGGGAGTATGATACAGCGCCGCCAATCTTTTAATCGTATCAACTTCGTAGTTGGCAAAGTGGAAAATTGGAGCTTCGGGATAGCTCCCAACTAAATCTAAAAATTGCTGCCAAACCAACTCTTCTTCAGCAACTTGGGTCGCAATTAAAGGATAAAAAGTTTCAGTGTTCGTAGTTTTATCTACCACTAACACCCCTAACAAATAATCTAATTTTAAATCCGGTTGCGCCTCAATATCAAAATATATTTCTACCGCCGCACTCGGCAAAATTGGAATTTCCCTCGGACGCAAGATGGCTTGATTGTGGAAAACCGATTGAGCTTGCTGGACAATCTGTTCTGCCACTTCGCTGTCTAAAGTGGGTTGCAAATATAGGGGATTAGTTGTCGCCAATTCCTCTAAAGTAGTAATATCGAGCGATCGCAGGTATTGGTAGCGCACCGGAGTGACCCCCGGCAACAGAGAAAGATGGCTTTGGGCTTTGGCTTTGGCGTAGCATTGACTTAACCAAGGACAAAAACTGCACTGCTGGCGAGAAATAAACAATTCTGGTTCGGCCTTAGCTCGCAGCATTTGCAAACATTTAGCTTGCACCGCCTCCATTTTGGGAAACCATTCCCACACATCCACCTCATAGATACCCCTTTCCCGGAGCATAAACCAAGTTTTTTCAGGCCAAGCACCCTGCACCGCCGCCAACACTTGCAGATGATAGGCAGCGGCAATCTGATATTCCTGTTTAGGACGCTTGCCGAGATAAATATCCATTGGCGCATACAACCAATCGCCAAAATAGGACATTCCCGGCTGCTTCATCAACAAATCCGGATTGCTAGTCAGAGTTAACTTTCCCGGCGGGAATATCCCGGCACAGCCAGCAATGGCTTCTCCTGGAGCTTGTAGCATCCCTTGATAAATCACCTCTGCCCCTTGCTGCATCAATGCCAAAGTCGCCTGAAAACCAGCCGGCAAATTTCCACGCGGATATTCGGGCTGTTTGCTGGGCTGCGGTTGTTGCTTGAGGACGGTTTGCTGGTGGGCGATGGTGTCTTGCAGGATTTTTTTCTGAAAGTCACTGCGGGGGTCTTTCTGGGTTTTTTGTCCGTAAACATCCAGGAAAACTCTCCGCTGGCAGCGTTGGTAGTGGAGCAGTAGTTCAGCAGTTAACAACATGACTCCAGCTTGACATAATTTGCTGAATTTGGGATTTTAGATTTTCGATGGAGATGGCGATTCTGTCTTCTGATTTTTAACTTCCGGCGGTTGGCTAATTTCTGAGGGCGACTTTTTTTGGATGGGAATTTCCATCCAAAATTCGGCTCCTTCTCCCGGTTGGGAGTTACAACCGATGGCTCCGCCATGTTTCTCGACAACAATTTGATAGCAAATTGATAGTCCCAAACCCGTACCTTGACCGACGGGTTTGGTAGTGAAAAAAGGATCGAATAATCTGGTTTTTACTTCGTCATCAATTCCTGGCCCGTTATCGCTAATGCGGACTGTAATATGATTGGCGATCGCCATTTCAGTCTTAATTTTAATTATTGGTTTGGGAAAGCGATACTCTCCGGCTAAATAGGAGTTATTGCCATAATCAACTTGTTGATATCGGCTATCTTCCACCAAGGCATCAATGGCATTATTTAAAATGTTCATAAATACTTGATTTAATTGTCCCGCATAACATTCCACCAAGGGCAATTTACCGTATTCCTTAATTACTTGGATATGAGAATAACCTTCTTTGAAATGCAGCCGATTTTGGATAATTAATAAAGTGCTATCTATTCCTTCGTGAATATCCACTCGTTTGACTGCCGATTCATCCAATCGGGCAAAATTTCGCAAAGATAGAACTAATTGCTGGATGCGTTCGGCTCCACTTTCCATAGAGCTAATAGTTTTGGGCAAGTCTTCAATTAAATAGTTTAGTTCAATTTCTTCTATAAAAGCGGCAATTTCTGGTTGATGAGAAGGATAACATTTTTGATAAAGTTCTACCAATGAAAGCAAATTCTGACTATATTGGCTAGTGTAAATTAGATTGCCATAAATAAAATTCACCGGATTGTTGATTTCGTGGGCAATACCCGCTACCATCTGCCCCAAACTAGACATTTTTTCAGTTTGAATCAATTGTGATTGGGCTTGTTGAAGTTGATTAACAGTTTGTTGTAGTTGCCAAGCCTGTTCTTTCGCTTTGGCTTCGGAGGCGCTAGTAGCAGCGGAAGCGCGTTCTCGCTCAATTACGCGCCCTAATTGCGTGCCAATATTGGCAACCACATCTAACAGCACTTCGTCAGGTTCAATGGCTTGAGTAGAAAAGAATTCCATTACCGCTACTACTTCTGTCCCCACTAAAACGGGAAAAGCAAAAGCGGCTCTGACACCAATATCTAGGGCATATCTGGCTCGAATAAAGTTGATATCTTGGCTGACATCAACAATCCAAATGGGTTTGCCGCTCAGAAATACTCGACCAGGCAATCCTCGTCCTGGAGAAAATTTAATAGTTTCGGTAACTTTGCGGAAAATACTAAAGCGTTCTGGTTCTTGTAAATGCCATATAGTGGTGGGAATTAATTTTTGGTTAGCATCAGGCAAATAAACGTGACCCACAGGCCAATTAGTATGCTGACAGATCAGGGTTAAACAATTTTCTAAGGCAATTTCGCTGCTGGGAGCTTCGTTGGCAGCGATCGCCACTTCCTTAATTAACCGGACAAAGCTATTCTTTTGATGGAGCAATCTTTCGGCCTGTTGGCGTTCCAGAATTTCGGTTTGTAATTTTTGGTTAGCGGCTTGCAGTTCCGCTGAAGCTTTTTCTAGTTCTTGGGCTTTAATTTGGGCGGATTCGGCAATGCTCCGCGCCCGATGGTAAAGTTCGGCTTGTTGAATCGCGATCGCAATTTGATTTGCTAGTTGTTGGAGTAAGCTAATTTCCTCAGCTTTCCAAACTCGCCCATCCATACATTGATGGACAATTAACAATCCCCATAAATAGCAATTTTGATTGGCACAGCAGTCAGCAATATCGGCTATACTAGGCCAATCTAATCGGGTGGAATTTTGTTGCAGGATGGGGACAACTAAAATTGCTTTGACTTGCAATTGCTGTAAAAAATTTAGATAGCAGGCGCTAAAATCTGAGTCTCTGATATCGCTGACAGCTTTGATCTGGTTTTGCTCAGATAAAAAGGCATATTCTTGCAGTAAATCATTACTGGGGATAGTTTGTCCAGCGATCGCTTCCCATCCCTCCCCCACATCTTCCACTGCCACCTGCCCAGTTTGGTCGGGCTGAAACTGATAAACTACTACTCGGTCGGCATTCAGAAATTGTCGGGTTTTGCTAGCCGCAATTTGTAAGATCGCAGTCACGTTTAAGGTGCTATGCAAGCGATTGCTAATCATCCTTAGCAGCGCTTCCCCTTCCATCTGGCGGCGAGTTTGGGCGTATAAGCTCGCCTGTTGCAAGGAAATTGCTAGTTGGTCAGCAACAGCTTGGGCTAATTCTTGGTCGCTCTTGGACCAATAGCGAATCTTGGCACACTGATTAATATAGATTAGGGCGTGCAGTTTGCCGTCAGATTGCACTGGAACAACTAGGGAAGATTTAATCTCTGCCTGTTGGTACTCTAAATTATTAGCTCCAATCCGGGAGTCTTGGGCAACATTGGCAATAACTACTGGTTGGCGGTGCTGGATTACCCATTGGGTAATTGGGCCTTGGAGATTAAAATTATCAATTGAGGGCAGAAAGGGGGGATGGCAGACTTCGTAGAGATGCTGGGAACATTTGGTAATTTTTTCGGAAACTTCCCCTAGATCTTCGACTAAATGAACTAAACAACGGTCGGCGGCTAATGTTTCTCGTAGTTTGGCGATCGCTTGGGTTAAAATAGTTTCTAGATCGAAACTTTGCCTGGTTTGACTGACAATTTGAGCGATTAACTTTTCCTTTTGTGCCTGCCTTTGGGTTTGTTCGTAAAGCTTAGTTTGGCGAATCGCTATTTCTAGTTGCTGGACAACCGCTTGGACAAATTCTAGGTCTGTTTCTGACCACCTGCGGGCTGGTTCCGAGCAACAGGAAATTAATCCTAACCAACCTCCTTGTGCTTTGACTGGTACTAACAAGTTAGCCACTGTTGTCCCTTGATTATCAGTTGAGGCAGCGATGGGAAAGTGGCGCAGGCGAGTAATTAATCGGATAATTGTTCCCAAGGCCGGACTACTTTCTGGACGGTAATTAACTATCGATTTACCTTTGGCAATAGCAGTACCATTCAAGCTCAAGGCCGAAAGGGGACAATAGCCTAAGTGGGCGAAATATCGAGAGTGGTGTTGGTATTGGCAAACCACTTGCACTCTTTGGGATTCTGGAAAATACCACAAAAACCTGCAACGGTCTAAATTGAACAATTTGCCAATTTCATCCACTGCTGTGTGCAGAATTACTTTCAAATCCAGACCATTCCAGATTTGATTGCTAATCTTTCTTAACAAATTGCTGCGGTTTTCGATTTCTAGAATTTTGGTGAGTGGCATTTGATTATGGTGATGGAAAGCAGAGTTGAATCGCCGATCAATTGCTTAATATTTTTAAATAATTAATGATTAAGTATTGTAGACTGCCATCCGGTTCTAATGAGTATTATATTTTACACTACTTTGGTAAAATTGTAATTGATTGCGGCAAGTTTTGGGCTAATTTCTCCAAAATATAGAATTTTTTCAAAAGTTAAATTTTATTGGCGAAAGAATTTTATGCAGAAGCGAATCAATATAAGTTGAATGAACTATTCAACCATTTTGGCTGGCAGTGATTTGATTTTAAATTATTAATCAATGGAAAAAGGCGATCGCTTTTTTCCATTGGAACATCAATTAATAGCTAAATGTCGTTTGGCTTTTTGATCCGGTACAATTTCCTAGATTTTATCGCTCCAAAGTCATCCTCTAGAAAGAAAATTAGCAATTTATGATTTAAGTAGCGAGCAAAGAAAGAATTTTTCTGGCATAATTAGATTATCAGTTTAATTACTTTACTCGGCCGCTCGGTGCGGAATATCGGCCTGGGGATATAACGTTCTCTATGAAAATTTTGAATTACCAACTAGAGTTAGGGGAAGCTTAATGACTAAAAGTTCAGGTGCAAAGGCCAATCTCAGTCGTTGGCAACAAGAGGTTTTTGACCAAGACTGGCAAAAAGTGGAAGAGATTTTGGCGCAATCACCCGCCGAATGGAGAAGGAACTTTCGGAGCAGAGCTAGGGCAGAGTCCATTCAGCGAGGCAAGCTCTTGCAATTGGAGCGGGCGGGAGAGGAAGTGGCGCTACTCGTGGAATTAAGCGCTACCGAGTCTTCTACGGTTAATATATATGTGGCAGCTTGCCCCCCTAGCCACAAAAGTTCATTACCGCCAGATTTGCGTCTCATGGTACTTGACAATCAGGGAATAGCCGTTATGCAAGCGCGAGCCAAAGGCAGTCAATACTTACAGCTAGAATTTAACGGCTGCACGGGAGAGGGTTTTAGCGTGAGGGTAGTATTGGGAGATGCCAGTATCACTGAGGCATTTACCATCTAAATCAAAGTCAACAAATTTCGCGTCTAGTCCTTGGGTATATATTTAGGAAATAATATCAAGTAGTAGACAGGAGTTAGGCGTGTACACCTTTTCGGAGCCTCCGTATTTTTTGCTGGTGTTTGGACTATTTGCTGGCCTCACTTCTGGCCTTGCCTTTGAAGCCACGCTTAAAAGCAAAGTGCAAGAGTGGGCGCAGAATCGCTCTACTCGCACGCTGGCAGAATTAAATGGATTCCAACTGCGCCTACCTTTTTTGGGAACGAGCGCTGGGATTTTGGTATTTCTCGCTGCTGGTTTAGAGTTTTTTGGTTTCCCCACACTGCTAGCCTATTCCATTGCTTTGCCACTGACACTACTAACTGGCTTGCTAATTTGGACGCAGTTGAGTCGAGTGTTGCAGCAATTAGAACGGGGCGGCTCTAGAGCATTAGATTTAGATGCCGACGATTAAAAATTTGGCAGGTGGGGTGATGGGGTGATGGGGTGATGGGGTGATGGGGTGATGGGGTGATGGGGAGTGGAGAATTAGCAAGAAGTCCTTTTATTCCTAATTCCCTGTTCCCAATTCCCTTTCTCCCTTTCTCCCTCTCTCCCTCTGTTCCCTATTCCCTATGCCCTGTTCCCTATTCCCTATTCCCTATTCCCTATTCCCTATTCCCTATTTTTCCCCCATCCCCGGTAAGGACAAAACCCGCCCAATGAAAGGGATGGGGGTATCTTGCTTTAGTTTCAATTTGTGCCTTCTGCAATGCACCTGCTTTAGTTTCATCAGATCTTAGGCGATCGTGAAAACTCCCCATTAGAATGCTCGTTGATTTGTCGTCAACAGGCCATAATGAAGCAATGACGCTGGGGGTTCCGGCATACAAGAAGGCGCGATTTAAAGCGACTATTTCATCGCCTTTACTCACTTCTCCTTTTTGGGTTTGACAACCACTTAAAACTACTAAGGTGGTTGATGAACTCAAATTTAAGCGATAAATTTCATAAACTTTTAAATGCCCATCATTATTTTCATCTCCAGCTAGATAAATAGTGCTGCATAAGGGGTTTATCCGGTTGTATTCTGCGTGAGCCGCGATGTGAATAATGCCAGCTTTGGGAGCTTGTTCAATAAAGGCGGTTTCCGTGGCAGCATGACCAATCAGTGCTTCAATATGGTATAATTGAGCAATGGTTTTAACTTCTTCTTCGGCATACTCTAAATCCCGCATTCCTTCCGGAGTTTTAGGATTGCCCAAGGCTAGTAAAACGCTAGGAGTAGCCGAGCGTTTTTCTGGTAAAAATCGGAGGACGCTAGCACTAGGGAGGGTAGAAATTTGATAGTTATCAATGAGATATTTTTCGCCATCGGTTAAGGCGGCAAAGGGTAAATAGTGCAGAACTCCATGCAAAGCGATCGCTAGACAATTAGTCTTAATATGATCCTTTAAAGGTACAATCAACCAGCGATATAGTTCTTGCAGACATTTGGGATGGGGATTATCCAGACTTGCAAAAGTAGAAATGGCTTTGATTTTTCTTGTTAACAGTTCTTCACTGACTTCTAAAGCCACACTCTTAAAGCGATCGCGGGTGACAATAAATGCTAGAGTCCGTTTGGCAGTAACAAAATAGCCGATTAATGTGGTATTGGCATCGAGTAATGCTTGAATATCCGCTAATTTGGCAGCATCAACACTGATGAGAGAAGCAGTTTCTGGATGTTCGCGTTTGAACTTCATGAATAATTCGCAATATTCAGCTTCAAGTTTTTCTAGTTCGCTGGATATTGTCCTAGTGCGATCGCCATCGGAATTAGCGTGGGCTTTCTGAGTCCTTAGTTGAGTGCGAAGTTTAGCAATTTCGGCTCTCAGGGCTTGTTCTTGCGATACTTGATCTAAGTCTGCACAATTCAAAAAATCCTGCTGTCCATTTGCCAGTTGGTTGATCAAAGCTCGTGCTTGAGCGCGTTCGGCATAATAAAAAGCTGCTTCATGGTCATTGCTATCCCAAAGCAAATTAACCAAATGTTCGTAAATATCTACCTGTTCTTCTGCAAAGTGTGCAGTTAATTCTGCCGTTTTAATTTGGGCTTGAATTTCCTCTTTAATCTCAATGGCTTTTCGATAATACTCAATTGCAGTGCTGAATTCTGCTTGGGATTCGTAAATAAACCCCATATTCGCTAAAACTATCCCTTGACTAGCGCGATCGCCAATTTTTTCAAAAATCTTTAATGCTTGGCGATATTGTTTTAAAGCTGGTGACTTCCGTCCCATTCTCAAATAAGTTACGCCTAAATTATTAAAAGCTGCACCTTTTTCCCAATAATAGTCCAGATCTTGAGCTATTCTTAAATGTTTTTTCTGATACTTTAACCCTCGAACGCTAGTCCCAAGTTCAGTACAGATATTACCTAAACTTCCTACCGCTCGCCCTTGGCCTAAAACATCTGCTAGTTTTTGAGCTACAGCTAAACTTTGGTGAAAGTAATGAACTGCTTTGACAAGATTTCCCTGGCTCTGATAAACCAATCCTAAATGCAAGAATCCCTCTTTCATTCCTTCTTGGTCATCAATTTCGACTGCTAGTTGCAAATGTTGTTCTAGGTGGGCGATCGCACTATCAAAATCTCCTAGGTTATAATAGGCTAATCCAATATTGCCAAGAACTATTTTTTTCTCCTGGTATTCTTGGGAATATAGTTGTCCAAATTGTTGATAACATTCAATTGTTTGACGATAATCACCATGAGCATAGTAAGCTCTGCCTAACTGCTTCAGTGCCATCATTTGCCCATAGGCATTGTCTAAGGATTGAGCTAGTGCTAAACGTTGTTTTTGATAGTCGATCGCCTCCTGAAATTTACCAATTCCATAGTAAACTCGCCCCAATCTAGCCAAAGCAATTTCTTGCCCTTGGCGATCGCCTCGATCTATCGCCGTTTGCAAGGATTGTTCTTGTTGGGCGATCGCTGCGTGAATATCTTCAGGATTGTTTTGTTGAATTCCAGCAATTCCTAATTTATCAATAGCTTTTTCTAAAGCAAATAATTCTGGCAGTGATTGGTAACTTTCTAATACACTATTCCAGGTTTGGATGGCGGACTCAAAATTGCATTGTTGATAGCAATCCCATCCTTTCTGTAATAAATGTTTGGTATTTTGTAAGGGATTGACAGTATCAAGCTGAGACCAATAAGAAGCATCTATTTCTGTACAATCAAAGTTTAGTTGTACCTGGCTAGGAGCAGTTTCCCACCATTCAGTCAAAATAATTAAAGCTGCATACCACAGTTTAGCTACCCCATATATATTTGGTTGGTCTTCTAAACCTAGTTTTTGGAACTCTTGACGCAAAATATTAGTCGTGGGGCGCACTAGCTCCGGAGCGCTAAGTAAATCGTCAATGGTAAAAGTAGTACAACCGCTAGCGTGACATTTTCTGTGCAACCAAGATATTTCTGCCTGCCAAGAATGTTGATTGTTAGTTAGATCTAGTTGGACTTCAATACTATTAGCATTCGGATGGAAGATCAGGTTAATTGGAGGAAGGAAACCGCCTGCTGGCGGGGATTGCCAGCAAGCGATCGCAGTAGAGGGAATAAACTCGGTTGGACTCTTAGCCCAACCGATAGATGCACTACGTTTAGAGAGCATTACATTAACCCCATCACTCTTTCCAGAGTTAGGGTTAATTCATACAGTCGCTCGTTATCATCCAATTCTTGATATCTTTGCAAGGCTTCAATTAACCAGTGATGCGCCTCGTAATAATTACCAAAAATCTGATAGATTTCTGATAACCCCGTAGCGGTGGCAGCTTGCTCTTCGATATCTTTTGTTGAATTAGCCAATTTAAAAGCTTCTAAGTAGACTTTTTGTGCAAAAGTATTTAAGCCAATCGCAGCATAAACGTCTCCTAACGTCCGATGAACGGCAGGATTGAGATTGCCTTGATCGATTAAATATTTTAGCTTTTCAATCGCCTCTAATCGCAATTCTGCCCCAATGTAAAGATGAGCTAAAGCTAAAGTCTCGCCTTCCGGTGGCAAGCATAAATCTTCCAATTTATAGATCGCCTGCTCAATTTCCTCAATTTTTGAATCATCTAAAATTTCAAACCCTAAGTTAACCGCACCCTTCTCTATTTCTTCATAGGAAGATCGCCCATTGCTGGCCTCTACTACTAGTAAATAGGGTGTATTTGGTTGCAAAGACCAATCCTTTTCATAAAGTATATTGGTACTAGTAGTGTCTCTTTGCCAGACCAGATCCCCCTCATTTTTGATACTAACTTCATAAAACCTGGAGGAACGCACACGATTCCAGCTTAAAGTGAAATTTGATTTTAAGATTTTGGTATGGCGAGGACTGATAATGTAGGGAATTGTCAAATCAATGGGGCCAGGACGACAAACGTACTCAGTACCATCAGGATTCTTACAGATCTTTTTAGCTGCTTCTTTGTTAGTGTCAAGATCGCCAAGTGATAGCAATTTGCTATTATCTGTGACAGTTAAAGAGGTCAAATCAGAAGCTAAAATTATTACCCTTGTGCCTGGTTCGGGTTTCACTTCATCGCCAGGAAATATTTGGGTTCCGACTCCGGCAGGGGTATAGTTAGTAAATCCTTCTCGCCTGATTGTTACTTCTCCTGTAGTATTAACAATTAATCCGGCGATCGCTTGTTGAGGGTTATTAATTGTTAAAGCTAGTGCTAACGGGAAAAACCATTTAAATTGGCGTGCCATGTTTGATTACCTTTATTTTGCAATTGTTGACGAGCTATTCCGATCCACTGATCTTCATCTGGATCTTCGCTATTAGCAAATTTGAGACATTTTTCCCATTGTGTCAAAGCCGCAACGGATTCTTTTTGTGCATCTAATACTTCTGCTAGTAAGCAATAGGCAGGAGCGGCATCAACTTCCATTTCAATTGCTTCTAGCAAGTGTCCTTTAGCTTCTTCATATCTTTTTTGTCCTAGACGAGCCCAGCCCAATGTTCTGATTAAACCATATTTAACTTCCTTGGGAATATTGTTACGATATCTTAATCCATTATTCACCAAATCTGCCGCATTATCGTAATCTTGATCCAGCTTTATATACAAGCGGGCTAAATTACTATAAGCGGGGACAAATCCCATTGCTGCTGCTTGCCTATATTTGATTTTCGCACATTCAAAATCCTTGATTTCCTGACATTTATAAGCTTGGTTATAAATAATAACTGGGTTATTGGGATTTAGTTTCAAAGCAGTTTCAAAATTTAGCCAATTTTGCGGCGATCCAGTTAAATATTTTTGTAAGCCGCTATTATTGATCCAAATCGCTATTTTCGGTGCTGCCAGTTGCCATCCGCCTACGCCTAGGGCAATCAATATCGATGCTGCTGCTATTTTATTTCTGAAAAATTTAGATTTTGGCAATTCAATATGATCTTGAATCCAAGCGAAAGGTTCCTCAGATGGATTTTGGTAAATCACTGGCAACCAACTAGCACAGGGAAACTGACTTTCTAATCCTTGCAATCTTTCTCTAGCGGCTTTTACTGCTAAATAAAAAGGTCGGTTTTTGGATAACTCATCTAGAAAATACTTTAAAAACTCTTGGGCAACTATATCGGGAATCAATTCCCGCATCACAATGATTTGGGGAATTTGCAAGTCATCTAGTTGTCTGGCTAATCCTAGTCCATCGCAAGAGTTGAAAATAGCTAACTTTAAGCCGTTTTCCACCGCTTTTCTGAGTCCATACCACAGTTCAGTCACAGTTAGACTTTCGGTGGGATTAATATAAATTCGCCCTTGATCTCCCTGGGTTTCGCTGTGTCCAGCAAAAAAGATAATGTCCCAAGATTGCTCCCAAAGTTGGTCGTTTATTTGGCGATGTTGCGGTTCTACTAAAAATACGGTTTCTGTCTGGGGTAAATTTTCCAGTAGTTTGCGGTCAGAGGCAATATCAATATTGGCGCTATGCCCTAAAATTGCCAAAATTCGCAATTTAGATTTAGCAGATTTAGTAACTGTTCTTCTAGGGGGTTCCGATTCCCTAGAACTAAGGGCAACTTCCGCTAAAGGATAGCTTTCAATTAAATTCCAAAGATGCCAAGGTAATTTGTGCAAGTGCTGATTGTCTGTCCGAATCAACACGCGAATTGCGTCCTCGCGGCTCAATTCTTCCCGCAGGCGCTGATCTAGATGACGAAATCCCTCAGAATCTAGCCATGAGTTGAGGAGTTGGCGCAAATTTTGGGCTGACTGTTGGCATTCCGCAACTCGTCGTTCAATGGAACCAGAGTAAATAATTCTTTGGGGTTTAATCCGGAAAGGTTCTTCAATCTGACGATATTTTTCCCAATGGCTTTGCAGGCACGTGAGTATTTCCGGCGATCGCGGTAAATCACCCACCAACTCAATTCTAGGGCGATCGCCTTCTACGCCAATTTCCAAACTTACCCTAAACCCTTGTTTTTCTAAATCCCCATCTAACTTGAGGACAACTAGCCTCTTCATCAACTTCCCTCCCTAGGCGATCGCTCCATACGCCAGCACAGCCATTAGCGATCGCTTTTCCCGACCGCAAACAATGACATTAGATAAATTTTCTATTAAATGTTTTGAGCTTATCACATTTAGTTTGCCGAGGAACAAACTTTATCAAATTTTCATATATTTATCAAGATTTGCTCAATAGCAATATAATGATTCATTTGGGTTATCACTCAAAAACACAAACTTCTGTTACTTCTGATACTTTCACCAAAAATTATTATTTGAAGTCGCCAGATCTCAGAATGCTGACTACCAACCACAACCCCAAAAAGCTCGCCACCGCAAACAGAGTATTACTGAGCCAGCTAATTTGAGCAGTTTGCGCTTTCGTGGAAATAATCGCCGCACCAATAATTAACGAACCCACCACAATACTAAAAGAAAGCCGATTCGCCGAACCTCCCAGACTGCGACGGAGCAAATCCATATCCCGCAGGTTTAAATTCCATTGCAAAGTTTCCGAAGTAATCCGATTCAGCAATAACTCAACTTGCCGAGGAGATTGCAGAGAAAGATTTTTGAGATCGATTCCCGTTCTCAATAAAGCTTGGATGGGATCATCACCCAATAATTGCCGCCGAAATAAATCCGTCATTAATGGCTTGATTTCATCTAAAAGATTAATTTCTGGGTTAAAAGTCCGCGCCACCCCTTCTAAGTTGGCAATGGTTTTAGCATATAAACCTAAATTACCCGGCAGGCGAATTTTGTTATTTCGGGCAGTTTGCAACAATTCATAGAAAACTTGACTAAAATTGATTTGAGAAAGACTGAGATTGTAGTATTTGCGGAGCATCCTGGCATAGTCATTCTCTAATTGCACTAGGTTGATTGGTTGGGAAGACTCAGATAGCTGAAGAGTTAATTGGGTGCAACGTTCCGCATCTAAATCCACAATCGCTAATAACATCTCCGTTAAAATACGCTGCGATCGCGGGTCTAATCTCCCCATCATCCCACAATCAATTAAAGCTAACCGTCCATCTTGGAGATAAAATAAATTTCCGGGATGAGGATCGGCGTGAAAAAACCCATTAATATACAGTTGTTGGAAAAAAACTCGACAGAGTAAAGTGGTAATTTCCTGCTTGCGAATACTAGGTGATTTGCCATTCACTACCTGGCTGAAATCCGCCGACAGCAGCGGCAACCCATCCAACCATTCCATCACCAACAACCTTTCTGTAGTTGCCTCCCAATAAATTTGCGGCACAACTACTTGCTTGGGTTCAAACCAGGTACTTTTCGATAAATTCTTCCGCAATTGGTCAGTGTAGCGAGCCTCCTGCGTAAAATCCAACTCGGCTAATAACGCTTTGGCAAAATCATCTGCTAGGGCAACTACATCGTAATTTTGCCCAAATTCACTGAGGGAAACTAACTCGGCGATCGCTTTAATTAAAGAAATATCTTGAGCAATTATGGCATCAATTCCTGGGCGTTGAATTTTTAGCGCCACTTCTCGACCATCTGCCATCAATCCTTTATGGGTTTGGGCAATGGAACCTGCCGCCACGGGTTGCGGATTCACTGTGGCAAACACCTCTGCTAAAGGTCGCTGCAACTGTTCTCGAATCACAATTTCTACTTCTGACCAAGCCACAGGCGGTACATCAGCCTGTAAAGTCGAAAGAGCATCAATATATTCTACAGGCAGCAAATCCGGGCGGGTACTCAACAACTGACCTAATTTAATATATACAGGTCCCAAATCAACTAAGATATTTCGCAAAACTTCCGGCGGTGGCAACTTCGGTTCATTTGCCTCTGCACCTGTCAGCAGTCCCCGCATATAGTCCCAACCATTGCGGAAGACCACTTCAATAATTTCCAGTTGTCGAGTGCTAGTTTGGGTTAAGGCGAACATAATTATTGCAAAATGCAGAATAAACTGGTGTTTGATTGCTGTCGTTTAGATCAGTCCAGATTATCGATTACATTTCATCAGGGTTGATGCCAAGTTCTCTGAGCCTTTCGGCAAGTCGCTGGGCTTTTTGTTCAGCTGCCTGTTTTGCTAGACGTTCTTGATTTGCCATCAGACTTTCTTGATGAGCCAGGGCTTCAGCTTTCTGTTTCGCCAACCGTTCTTGATGAGCCAGGGCTTCAGCTTCCTGTTTCGCCAACCGTTCTTGGTTCGCAATTAACCGTTCTTGGTTCGCAATTAACCGTTCTTGGTTCGCAATTAACCGTTCTCGATCGGCGATCGCTTCAGCATTAATCGCTCTTTCATTCGCCGTCAGATAGCGATTTCCTGACCCATCATACCAATAGAGCCATTCCCGCTCCCAAGCAATATGCTCGCCATTTTCATATCCCAGAGCTAACTCAATCTCTGGCAACCAAACTCGATTATTCTCGCTTGGCAGAAGTTCATATTTTTCATCTATTAACCGATACACTTCCAATCTTTGTCTATTTTTAAACCGCCCTTT
>CAKZHE010000199.1 GCA_936920195.1 uncultured cyanobacterium
TCAATACCCCGGATGTTTCAGGAAATTCTGTTTCCTAGTTACAAGCCCCATCCCCTTGTGGGTGGGGCAGTTGACATCCCGATACTCTGTAATTCCAGTGTCTACCAAAACTCTCAATTTAAGCGATCGCCTTTACGATTATTTGCTCTCTGCTTCTCTCCGGGAACCGGAAATCCTCCAGCAACTGCGTGCCGAAACCGCTAGTCATCCAGGGGCAATAATGCAAATTTCTCCGGAACAAGGGCAATTTATGGCTTTGTTGGTGCAGTTAATTTCCGCCAAGAAGACTTTGGAAGTGGGCGTTTTTACAGGATATAGTTCCCTGAGTGTTGCCCTAGCATTGCCCCCAGAAGGTAAAATTGTAGCTTGCGATATCAGTGCCGAATTTACAGCGATCGCTCGTCGTTATTGGCAAGCTGCCGGAGTAGCTGATAAAATTGCTTTGCACCTAGCTCCTGCCATTAATACTTTAGACCAATTACTAGCCGATGGGCAAGCCGGAACTTTTGACTTTGCCTTCATCGATGCCGACAAAGGCAGTTATGATTTGTATTATGAACGCGCTCTCCAGTTAATTCGTCCCGGTGGCTTAATTGTGATTGATAATGTTCTTTGGGATGGCAAAGTTGCCGATTCATTAGTTCAGGACGAAGATACGCAAGCGATTCGAGCCTTAAATGAAAAGATGCTTCACGATCAACGCATTGTCTTTAGTTTACTCCCCGTCGGTGACGGTTTGAGTCTAGCATTAAAAAAATAGTATTTCAGCATGACAGCAGGAAGACAGGTAGTTAGTACCAAGAAGGATTGGGGTACTCCCCAAAAATATGTTGATGCCGTTAAAGAAGTTTTCGGGGGCATAATTCATTTAGATCCCTGCTCCAACCTTTATTCAATAGTTGGAGCAGTTGTAGAATATATGCTGCCAACCCATGATGGCTTATCACAGTTTTGGAATTTCCCCACAATCTACGTCAATCCACCCTATGGCAATGATGGTAAACGCGGCACAAAAATCATAGATTGGCTGAGTAAATGCGAAGAAGCCCATAGAGTATTTCAGTCTGAAGTTATTGCTCTTATCCCAGTTGCTACTAACACAGGACATTGGAAAAAGTATATATATGGTAAAGCCACCGGGATTTGTTTTTTGTACGATACCAGATTGCGATTCTTGGTAGATGGCAAAGATGAAGGTAAGGGAGCGCCGATGTCCTGTGCAATGATTTATTGGGGGAAAAATTATCCACTTTTTTTTGATGTGTTCATTCAATATGGGGCAGTAGTCAATATTGAAAATTTACACGGCGCAAACATAACTGGATTTAGACAAAAACTAGCTCGAAAACAGGCTTAACCAGAGTCAAAGAAATAAATTATTGATATATCTGATTGCCCATTACCTATTCAGGATCGCAGCGAATTTCTAACATGAATCCATCAGGATCGTAGAAATAAATTCCTCTACCTGTGGGACGAGTTACTGGTTTACCATCAATATTAACTTGGTGGTGTTGTAAAACTTCGACAGCGACATCGAACAGGTGGGTAGAAATATCAAAAGCTAAGTGATTAGCACGGGTAAAAGGAATTTGGGGATCTGGATTTGGTGGCAATAAATCTGGTTCCCAAAATAGATCGATAACTGTGCCATCAGGAGTAATAAAGTTTGCCACTTTCCCCGCTGCCACCAAATCTTTCAGCGTGGCTGGAACTTCGGCACCAGTTAATTCATGTAAGCCGAGGATTTTGCCGTAGAAGTGGCGAGAAACTGCCATATCTTTGACATTGAAGGCGAGATGATGGACTCGCCGTAAAGTGCCAATGGTTAAACCCGCTGTTAGGGAAGATAGCATAAGGGAACAGGGAACAGGGAACAGGGAACAGGGAACAGGGAACAGGGAACAGGGAACAGGGAATTGGGAACAGGGAATAGGAATTGGGAATTGGGAATTGGGAATTGGGTATTGGGTATTGGGTATTATTCTCTTTTTTGTTCGGGATAGTCAGCAATTTTCCACTTTTCGCGATCCAATTTTAAAGTGAAGGGAATTGAATTAATAGCTTTGGGGAAATCGAGAGTATTTTTGATGCTATTATCAGAATTAAGCTTGTACAGCTTACTTTCTTGCTCTATTTCTGCCTCTAGAGTTACTCGATCTTTACTAAATTTCAAATTCTTGACTTTTTTAACCTTTTGAATAGTATAAACATAATTAGCTTTATTTTTTTGCAGCCAATCAACTAAGCTTTCAGAATTGGTCAAGCTGTGCGATGAGTCAATATAGTCATTATAAGCTTTATCTGTGAGGAACTCAGAAGCTAATTGGCGATCAAAGGGGTCGGCAAAGACTTTTTTTCTGGCATCAAGCCATTTTTGAATGAGATCTAAGGCTTCGTTTTCGGAAATGTGTAGAGAGGAATTACTATTAGAAGAGGGGGAAGGAGAGGTTAAATCTGGCGGGGGAGGTTCAACAACAGGAGTAATTGTGGGAGAAGGAGGAACGCTAATAGATACTCTCGATGATGGCAATGTGCGGACGGAAGGAGATGGTCTATTCATCCACAAACCAATGAGTAGAAAAGCTGCTGTAGTGCCGCCAGCGATCGCCATTTTTTGCCGATTTGGTAAACTCTTAAATTGATCTAAAAGTTCTAGCGATAGTTTTTCCAGCTTATCGCTACTTTCTTCCTGCTCAAACAAATCTACTGACTCTGCTTTCACCATTGTCGGTGGAGCCACAGTAGCCTGAACTGCTGCCAACATTTCTTTAGCATTGAGATACCGCTCGCGGGGATGATACTGAATTGACTTATCGAGAATAGCCGCAAATTCTGGACTAACATTGGGGGCGTGGGGTTGCCACAAAACCTCGGCGGTACTAGGGTCATTTGCCAATTCTAGGGGAACTTTCCCCGTCAACAGATAAATTGCTGTCAATCCTAAACTATACAAATCACTGACATAAACTGCTCTGCCCGAAGATTGTTCTGCGGACATAAAGCCGGGAGTACCAATCACGATTGAACTAACTGCATTGCTGCCATTCATGGTAATCATCGCTCCCATCGTTTCTCGCACCGCCCCAAAGTCAATTAAAACTGGTTTGGAGTCGCGATCGCGCAAAATGATATTATCGGGTTTGATGTCTCGGTGAACAATCTTCTGGCTGTGGACGTAATCCAACACAGGTAAGATATTAACTAAAATCTCTTTAACGGCGCTCTCAGCCATCACTCCTGACTTTTCAACTTTTTGTTTGAGAGTTTCGCCTTCTACCCACTCTTGCACCAAATAAAATTTTTCATCTTCGCCAAAGTAGGCGTACAACCGAGGAATCTGGTTGTTTTCTTCCCCTAGTTGTTCCAGAATGGCAGCTTCCCGCTGAAAGCGGTCTTGCACCATCTGATAAACTTCCGGTATTTCCAGGGTGGGTTTTAACTGCTTGATGACGCACTTGCGATTGGAGGGCATTTGAGTGTCTTCTGCCAAAAAAGTTTCTCCAAAGCCACCATGACCTAAAGAGCGAATAATTTGATAACGATTGTTTAATAGTGTCAGAGACATTTCTGGAGATGAGCTTTTGATTAGAAGATAGCATTACAGACGATCGGTTTATGCGGAGATTTTAGCAAAATTCACTAATATTTTAAAGTAGGAATCCTGATATTAATTTTTGTTGCTACTGACCCCCATCCCACCACTCGGTAAGATCGTGACTAGCCAATCAGCCCAAAAAACCGCTTTCACTGCCACTCCCTATTTAGTTTTAGATAATCAGGGACAGATTTTAGGCCCAATGGAGCTAACTAGAGACAGACATATTTTAGGGCGCGATCGCACTGTAGCTGATTTAGTTGTTCCTGACCAGTGGCTGATTATCTCCAATTGTCACGCCACGCTCCACAAGGAGGGCGAAGACTATCGCATTTATGACGGCGATGGGAGCAAACCCAGTACCAATGGGCTATTTATCAACCACCAGCGGATTACTGCTCGTAAAGGTTATTTACTGGAAAATGGGACAGAAATCCAGATTGGTAACAATCCCCAAAATCAGATTCTGTTAACTTACTCCAATCCAGCTAGCAGCAAACTGATCTCCCCACCCCAAAAGCAGTTCATTGACCTAAAACAACGTTCGGTGTTGCTGGGACGTTCTCCCAACGCCAACCTACAATTAGATGCCCCCATAGTATCCCAGCGCCATGCCACGATTGAAGCTGATGCCCAAGGACGCTACATTTTACAAGACTATAGCACCCACGGAGTATTTATCAACAAGCAACGGGTGAATGGGGCGGCAGTGCTGATGGAAGGGGCGATGATTCAGATTGGCCCTTTTACTTTAGTACGGCGGCGGGATGAATTAATTGTCCTCGACCAAGGTAATAATATTCGTTTGGATGCCTGCAATCTAGTTCTGACAGTCAAGGATGGCAGAGGACAGCGGCGGCTCTTAGATGATATTTCTTTGGTGGTGGAACCGGGGCAGTTTGTGGCTTTGGTGGGGGGGAGCGGTACGGGCAAGTCAACTTTATTGCGATCGCTTTTAGGTATTGAACCCATTCAAGGGAAAGTTTTGCTGAATGGCGATGACTTGCAAACTAATTTTAATATTTATCGTACCCAAATCGGCTATGTTCCCCAAGAAGATATTATCCATCGGGATTTGACCGTGGCGGAAGTGCTAAGATATGGGGCGCAATTGCGGTTGCCGTCCGATAGTGATATTAATCAAGAGGTGGATAAAACTTTAGCAGAAATTGAAATGAGCGATCGCCGCCATATCCTGGTGCGGCAATTAAGTGGGGGACAGCGAAAGCGGGTGAGCATTGGAGTAGAACTGCTGGCTAATCCCAAGTTATTCTTCTTAGATGAACCCACATCTGGATTAGATCCTGGACTTGACCAAAAAATGATGCAGTTGCTCCGGAAGTTTGCCGACCAAAACCGGGCAATTATTCTAGTCACTCATGCTACCAGTAATATCAAGTTGTGCGATCGCATTGCTTTTCTAGGTCGCGGTGGTCGTTTGTGCTACTTTGGTTCTCCAGCGGAGGCTTTCAAGTTTTTTAACGTTGCCGAAGATAACTTTGCTTATATTTACAACGAACTTGAACCCAGTCACGATGCCGAGGCTAAAGTCAAAGAATGGCGAGATCGGTTTCAAAACTCAGCCCACTATCAACAGTATATAGGCGATCGCCTCAGCACTAACAATCAACCATATTTATCGACTTCGCCTCCCAAACCAGTACAGATTTCCCCTTGGCGACAACTATTGATTTTACAAGAAAGGTATTTAAAGTTAATTTTACGCGATCGCCTCTATCTCGGTCTATCCTTATTAACCGCTCCCATCGGCATTGCCCTCATTCCCCTCGCCATTAAAGATAAACATCCCCTCATTTTACCTCCCGAATCAGATCCTACCCTTGCCCCCCTCGCCCTGCGAGTTTTATTTGTCTTTACCTGTGCCGCCATCTGGGTAGGATTAGCTAGTTCTCTCCACGAAATTGTTAAAGAATCAGCAATTTATTTGCGAGAACGTTTAGTCAATCTAGGTTTATTTCCTTACCTCATCTCCAAAGTTACCATTCTTTCTGCCCTTGCCCTAGTCCAAACTTTATTCATCGCCATAGTCATTCTCATTGGCTTTAAATCTCCCCATCCAGACCTCATTCCTTGGCCTTTAGGTTTCGGCATCACCACATTTTTAACCCTCTTGACTAGCATCAGCCTTGGCTTACTCATTTCCAGTGTAGTTAAAAATAGCAGTCAAGCCAATAGCGCCTTACCCCTAGTTTTATTACCACAAATCATCTTTTCTGGCGTTCTATTTAAAATGACTGGAATCGCTGAAAAGATTTCTTGGTTCATGCTAAGTCGGTGGTCTATCGGAGCATTAGGAACCATCGTCAATGTGAATGGCATGGTTCCAGAACCAATATATGCTCCTGACGGCACTATCCTCCCCTTACCCTTTGAAAAGACCCCAGTTTACGATGTCACCTGGCAGAACTTAACCCTTAATTGGGGTCTTTTATGTCTGCACGCCATCATTTATTTGGCTTTAACTTTTTGGATGCAAAAGCGTAAAGACATCAGAACTTAAACATCCTAGGATTTAACTCAAACTTTGTCTGTTTACTCGTTCCCAGGCTCTGCCTGGGAATGCCCATTGAGAGGCTCTGCCTCGTATGAGCGCCAAGCGAGGCAGAGCCTCTGGATATCGGTTCCCAGGCAGAGCCTAGGAACCAGTTAGCTTATATCAGACACAGTTATTGCATGAAATAATCTAAAGTCTTAATGCTACCATCAGCATTTTCGCCAATATTGCAATGTCCTTTAGAAAACAGTTCGCCTGCCCAATTTTGTAATTGTTTATCTATTAATACCGACTCATCGCTGGGGTAATACAGATGCAAATAGTCATTAACCCATTGATGAATCGCCTCCCAAATCCTTTGTCCATCATCTCGGTACTGCCCACAGATGCAGAGTTAGAGATTGTCGAGCTAGAAGGGCAACTTTCGAGTCAGCAGAGGAAAAATTCAAGCGCGAAAATCCTGCTGAAGAGCTTCTTGCAGCAATTTAACTCAAACTGAGGTTAATTCCATGAAAAATCAACAGCGTGAGCAGAAAATCGGCGATAAAAATACTCACCCAGGAAACAATTACTGCTGTTTTGGCAGATTTGCTTACCCCTTTGGCTCCACCTTTGGTAGTTAATCCCCAGGTGCAGCCAATGATGGCTACCAGCGTGCCAAAAATAAAAGCTTTGAGAATAATCCCGAGTAAATCTGGCAAACCTAAAAATTCTCGGATAGAGTCTAAAAAGATGGTGCTATCAATTTGGTAGAAACCATCTGCTACTAACAGTCCCCCGAAAATGCCCACAACTAGCCCTAAAACTGTTAGTACAGGCATCATCAAGCAGCAAGCTAAGAGGCGAGGAATGACCAGATAATCCAAAGGATTGCAGCGGAGCATATATAGGGCATCAATTTGTTCGGTGACTTCCATTTGACCAATTTCGGCAGCAAAAGCCGCCCCAACTTGTCCGGCGACAACACTAGCTGTCAGAATAGGAGCTAGTTCGCGACAAAATGCTAGGGCAAATGCACCTCCCAAGGCGCTAATGACTCCATAGCGCAGCAATTCTCGCGCCATTTGGACGGTAAAAATCATTCCCGCAAAAAAAGCGACTAACAGGACTGGAATCAGGGAACCCGGACCAACTGCCACCAGTTGTTCCATGATGGGACGATAGGAGGGAATTTTACCTTTGAGCAGGTACAGCAAAATTTGACCGCTTAAGAAAAAAGCTGTCAAACACCGCTGGCTCAACCGGGGTTCGATCTCATTTTCTGGTAAAAATTTGGACATAAATTAGCTGGTGGCAGCAGCGAAAAATGGCAGGAAATGGTCAGGGAGTATGGAATTAGGAGGTAGAGCAATGATGGCAAATAGTTCCCCAATTTTGGGTGGATTAATGGGGGTTTGTGTCGGCGATGCGTTGGGCGTTCCAGTTGAGTTTAGCAGCCGACAAAATAGAGAGCGATCGCCTGTCACTACTATGATTGGACATGGTACTTATAATCAATTGCCGGGAACTTGGTCGGATGACAGTTCTTTAACGTTTTGCTTGGCAGAAGCTCTCTGTACCGGATTTTCTTTGGAATCAATTGCTAAGTTGTTTTGCCGTTGGATGAAAGACAATTATTGGACTCCACGGGGGAATGTATTTGATATGGGGGTGGCTACCAGTCAAGCGATTCTCCGCTTGCAGCAGGGTGTACCGCCCCTAGAAGCGGGTGGTACGGATGAACGGAGTAATGGCAATGGTTCCTTAATGAGAATTTTGCCGATGGCGTTCTATCACCAAACTCTCGATTTTCCGAGCTTAATTGAGCGCGTCCATCAAGTTTCTTGCGTGACCCATGCTCATCTGCGATCGCAGATGGCCTGCGGGATCTATATTAGTATCGCTATTTGTTTACTGCAAGGATTATCTCCCCAAGATGCCTATCTCCGAGGGATCGAAAATATCCAAGAAATTTATCGACAACCCTTATATGCTCAAGAAATTCAGCTTTTTCAAATAGTTTTAAGGGGAGAAGTTGGTAATTTAGACATAGATGACGTTATATCTGGAGGCTATGTACTTGACACTCTGGAAGCAGCGCTTTGGTGTTTTTTAAATAGTGATTCCTATTCAGAGACTGTTTTAAAAGCTGTCAACTTAGGCGGCGATACGGATACAACAGCGGCGGTGGTGGGAGGTTTAGCCGGAATTTATTATGGATTTGAAAATATCCCCCCAGAATGGGTTGCCCAAATTGCCAGAAAAGAAGACATTATGAATTTGGCAAGGCGTTTGGAGTGGGCAATGGAAAATAGGGAACAGGGAATAGGGAATAGGGAATAGGGAACAGGGAACAGGGAACAGGGAACAGGGAATAGGGAATAGGGAATAGGGGAATAGGGAATAGGGAATAGGGGGAATAGGGAATAGGGAACAGGGAATTTACTCGTTACTCGTTCCCAGGCTCTGCCTGGGAATGCCTATTGAGAGGCTCTGCCTCGAATAACCAAGTGAGGCAGAGCCTAGAAACCAGATGTGCGTAGCGTGAATCTATTGTCCGGCTCCGTGCCTACGCCGGACTCGCATTCCTCCCGACGTTCGGCTTCGCCAGAGCGCGGGACTCCTGCTGCTTTAGTTGAACTATTGTCTAAATTGTTGAGTCTAAGCAGAATATCCCTGAAAGGACAAATACTAGATTCTCCGTGGGGCAATGCAGAGGAGCGAACTGGTGAAAGATGGGTTTAAGTTCAAGCTCAAAGCGCCGAAATGGTTGCTGGGACTGCTGGTGCTGGGAATAGTAGCTAGTGGGGGTTATATTGCCTACAGTCAAGTAACTAGCAATCAACGGCAGGAAGCGAGACGCAATCGGCAAACCGTGACGGTGGAACGGGTTGATTTGCCTGTAATCGTGACTGCAAATGGTACTGTCCAACCGGAGCGCTCGGTAAATGTTAGCCCGAAAAATTCTGGAATTTTGAAGAAATTGTTGGTGAAAGAAGGCGAATCGGTGCGAGAAGGACAGATTCTGGCCTATATGGATGATTCTGACTTGCAAGGACAAATTACTCAAGCTCAAGGACAGGTAGCTTCTGCTCAAGCGGCTGTGGAAAAACTGCTAGCAGGTAATCGCTTTCAAGATATTGCTCAAGCGCGGGCAAAGGTATCGGAGATGGAAGCAGCGTTAAGGCAGTCAGAACAAATATTTCAGCAAAATCAACAATTAATGAATCAGGGCGCAATTTCCCGCAGAGATTTTAACAATTCTGTGGGCGATCGCGATCGCGTTTCGGCTCAAGTTACCCAAGCTAGACAACTGCTTTCCCTACAAAATGCTGGCGCTCGCCCGGAAGATATTGCTCAGGCACGGGCAGAAGTGATTAAAGCCCAAGGACAATTACAAAGCGTTCTCGCCCAGGTTGATAATACTGTCCTCCGCGCCCCATTTAGCGGTACAATCACTAAAAAGTACGCCGATCCTGGTTCTTTTGTTACCCCAACTACTTCTGGTAGTTCGGTTTCTTCTGCTACCTCTTCATCAATTTTGGCAATGGCATCCCGGAATCAAATTGTGGCGAAGGTGGCGGAAATCAATATTTCTCGTTTGCAAGTGGGGCAACCTGTGAAGGTACAGGCAGATGCCTATCCGGGACAAACTTTTGCGGGGACGGTGATTCAAATTGCTACCCAATCCACAGTAGATCAAAATGTGACTAACTTTGAGGTGAAAGTTGCCCTAGATAATCCTCAAAATCCCCTGCGAGCGGGGATGAATGTCAATGTTGAGTTTAATGTTGGTACGCTCAATGATGCCCTGGTAGTACCAACGGTAGCCATTGTTCGCCAAGATAAGGGTACGGGGGTTTATGTACTTTCCGAGGGCAATCGCCGCCCGCAATTCCAACCAATTGTGACCGGGGCGATTGTGAATGACAAAACCGTGGTAACTTCGGGTTTAGAAGAAGGCGATCGCATCCTGATTAGTTTTCCTCAAGGCGATCGCCCTGCTTCTAGAACGCCTTCATTAATTCCCGGTATGGGACCAAATCCCGGCGGTGGCGGCGGTGGCGGTGGTGGCGGAAGAGGTGGCCCATGAAACTAGCCCATCAAGCCCCATCAGTGCCGCTGCTAGAAGTATTAACAATGGCGGTAGAATCGCTGTGGAGCAACCGCCTGCGGACAAGTTTAACTATGCTGGGAGTAATTATTGGGATTGCCTCAGTGATTATGGTGACATCCGTGGGGCAAGGAGTCCAAAAGGCGACGGAGCAGCAAATTCAATCCTTGGGAACTAATGTGATGTTAGTTCTCGCTGGGGCAGCCCGAACTGGGGGGATTAGTCAGGGGGCTGGCTCTGCTTCCACTTTAACTTGGGAAGATGCCCAAGCGATCGCCAAACAAGTCCCTGCCGCCCAAAATGTTACTGCTTATCTACAAAGATCGGTACAGGTTGTTTATGGCGATCGCAATGATTCTACCTTTGTTTTGGGAGTTGATTTAAACTATGCTGATGTCAAGGAAATTTATCCTAAAGTAGGGCAGTTTTTTACCCAAGAAGATTTGGATTCAGCTAAATCAGTGGTGATTCTGGGAAATAAAGTTTTAACGGATTTATTTCTTCCTGGCGAACCAGTTTTAGGTCAAAGCATCCGCATCCAGAGCGGAAGTTATACAGTCATTGGAGTGATGGAAGCTAAAGGTTCTGTGGGCGGACAAGATCAAGATGATCGAGTTTATATTCCCTTAACTAATATGTCTTCTCGATTAGTGGGCAATAGCTCGTTAGTAGGAACGGCAATTAGTGGTTTTTGGTTAAAAGCCCAGGATCAAGCTCAATTGGAAGCGGCACAATTTCAAGTTACCAATCTGTTACGGATTAGGCATAATATTTATCCACCCAAACCTGATGATTTCCGGATAAGTAACCAAATTGATATTATTAATACCTTTAGTAGTATTGTCGGTTTGTTTACAGTTTTAGTGAGCGCGATCGCCGGAATTTCTTTAATTGTCGGCGGAATTGGCATTGCTAATATTATGTTAGTTTCAGTAGTGGAACGTACCCGCGAAATTGGGATTCGCAAAGCTGTTGGTGCTACCAAAAGCAGTATTTTAAATCAATTTCTAATGGAAGCAATTTTAGTTTCTTTAGCTGGAGGAGCGATTGGAGTTGCAATTGGAGTTGGGTTTGCCTTTGCTGCCTCCAGCCTATTTAGTTTTCCTTTTGTCATCTCCTTTCTGTCAATTGCGGCGGGACTAATTTTAGCCTTAGTTGTCGGCTTAGTGGCGGGGGTAATTCCGGCTCGCAATGCGGCTCAACTAGATCCCATTGCCGCATTGAGAAGCGAGTAGTTTTCCTGAAAAACCTGTATTTTTATGGATATTAAAAATCCTCAAGAGGCAATTTCGTTTTTAAAAACTTTTAATGCTCCTTCTCGGTTAGTTTTATTTAAATCCTGCTAAATGCTAGTCTGTGCGATCGCGTAGCTAGGCGCTAGCCTAATCGCCGCCTAAAAATCAAGATGTTTTAGCAGTTTTCCGCAACCGTTCCCGACGCTGTTCGCGCAAATCTGCCTCTATCATCGCAATCAAATCATCTAGCGCTAAATTCAACTCATCCAACATTCGATTACTCGCTCGAATTTGCTCAATTAGGCGTTTTCTAGTCGCCTCGTCAGGAATTCTAGGTTGTTCAGTCATCATAACCCCCAATATCTTTGAATTTCTGAAATACTAGCTTTAGCCGCTTCTGCGGTGGCTTCTGCCTGTGCGATCGCCTCCAACAACAGGTTCATTGTAGCATTAGGAGCAATCGGTTGGTATTCCGCAACGCGCAACACCAATGTACTCAGTCTGGAGTAGGATAAGGTCAAACGCTCCCTAGCATTTTGCGCTTCCTCAAGCTCAACGATGGTTTCTGGTGTTTCACCAAAGCTTGTCAGAAGAGATTGCTCTGTTGCTCCGGCTTCATCAATCAGTTCAATTAAGTGCTGCTGTAATTGAAAAATTGTTCTTAGTAGGTCTGGCGCAAGTTTTGCCATAGTTGACTTGAATTGTTTTAGACTCCTTTGAAAAATTATATAGCGGTTCTCTTAACTGAACCGTATTGGGATAAGGTGAATTTCTAAAGTTCTGTTGAATTTACCTAAAGCAAAATATCCTAATTTGGGATTATCCTAAATTGGGTTTACCATCTATAGGGTAAAAATATTGCTTCAATTGAGGCAGTGATGAAAACCATTTTTACTCCTGAGCATAACATATTTTGTCAAAGCATGATTGCTGCACGAAAAACAGCTAAGTTAACTCAGGCAATGTTGGCTAAATCTCTCAACAAACCGCAATCTTTTGTCGCTAAATATGAACGCGGCGAGAGACGACTAGATGTGATTGAGTTTCTGCTAGTTACTCGCGCTATCGGCATTAATCCGAGCGATATTATTCAGGAAGTTGAGAAACACCTAGATCAAGCATCTTGTAGAGAAAAGAGATGAATACTCAGGATGTAATTAAAATAGCATCTCACCATTTAGATAGCTTATCTGGTCATATTTTTGACCTTTTAAATATTTCCAAACCTATTTCTGTAGATGCAGCAGTTAACTTAGCCAAAGTCATTTCTAAATTGTCACCACTTCTGGGAAATTTGATTGAGTTTAACACTGTCGAATTCCTTAACAAACAGGACGAATTTTCTTCATTTGGGAGATGGCAGAGACAAGATCCTGGTTTTCCCGATACCATTTTTTTAGGAAACATTCAGCCAACGCCGGGATTGGAAATCAAGGCATGGTGTCCACTTTCTACAGAAATAACAGCACGTTTCAAAGATAGTCAAAATCATTTTCAATTTGACCAAACCTATGTTGCTGTGTTGGCATGGTTGCCAGAAAAAATCATTTATGGTCAGCCTCGAATTGTTGATATATGTGTTGTTTCTGGGTTGTCTGTAGCGGTGGCAAGAGATAACCATTATCATAACCCACCAGATTACCTTGTTTTAGAACCAGAGGACACAACTCAGAGAACAGTCAATTTACAACAGACGAACACCAATGGCTATAAATTCCAAGGTTCTGCCAAAGAGTTTTTAGAAGCACAAAAAATAGTAGAATCATGGGGTGTTGAAGGAAGAATTTATAGACCAACTAGAGAGTATCAATTGAATTTGCGCCAGTTGCTGTCACGCTATAAATATAGGCTAGATACCAATTTTGCGAAAATGGACAGAATTGTTCATCCCGGTATTAAGGAGTTTAAACAGCGTGTTTTTAACATTCAGGTGTCTGGTATGACCATTAGGCAATGGAATAAGCTATTATCAAGTCCGAGGGAAGACACTATTAAGCAAGCCTTTCAAAAATATTTGCAGATTACAGAAGAGAAAATTGATGAACCTCTTGATTAAATCTCTGGGTTCCATAGTAAAAATATTCCCAATCAATTTCACAAGAATAAGCTTTTCGTCCTAATTGACTTGCGGCAAGAGAGGCACTAAACAATCCTCCGAAAGGTTCCCATACCACATCATTTTGATCGCTTGAAGATTCAATAATCAGATTCATCAGGTCAAGGGGCTTCTGATTCAGATGTAATGCCTTACCAGAAGGGGTTTTAATTCGCTCTTTTCCTCGTAACGCGCCGCGTTCCCAAACATTGGTAAACCCATGAGGACATTTAAATTTCGATCTCATTTGACTCCATTCTTGTCCTGTCAAAGATCGCTGATTATCTAGAGAAAAGTATGGTTTCCCCTGTTGATTGCCATGTTCATTTGCATATTTAACCAGAAGCTCAAACATATCTGGGGGCGGGAAATACCATAAGTGACCTTGATCAAAATACTTTCTAGTGGCAGCATCTACTACACCGCAGGCATCATTTGCTCTTCTTAATGGCAGTCCCGAACGCTTCCATTCTTGAATCAACCAATTCTTTAAAGGGAGATCGTTAATTTTGACTTCTCTGACATATTGAACGCAGACTTCTGTTACAACTGGAAACCTACGAATTTTCTCTGTATTTACGTTGCCTGCTATATGACCTTTGCCTTTATTCCAGATATTGCAATTAACATAACGCCAACCATATTTTTCCAGAATTGGGTGAACAACTGCCCAACCGATTTCTGAATTCCAGAACCAAAGGGTGGTACATGGCAAAGCTGCTTTTGACCATGCCTGAATGTGCTGTTCATACCACTCAGGTAAATCAAATTGATCGGAAGTATCTCCTTCAAATCCCAAAATACCGTAAGCGCCATCTGAGATAATTACAGTTGGTTTTTCCCATTGGTCATAATATTCAAAACTGTCACCCAGAATGAGAGTAACGAATTCATCACTCCATACCGAAAAACTTGGATTTACATCTAGCTTGACTACTTTGCCTCGACCAACGGTACTTGCTGCTTTGTGTGCCAAGGTTTTGCAAGTTTTTTGATGATATGAAGTCATTGGCGTATTTGGGAATTAGGAGTTTTGGTAATTTTATCCTATTTTGGGATATTTGAATGGTTGGGAAATTTTAGATCTAACCTTCACGATAAAATAACTCCTGATGCCCAATTCTCGATTCACCTATGACTTCCCCGTTTACCCCTGCTGAAATCGCCTCCGAAGGACTCAAGCCCGAAGAATATGCCGATATTGTCCAACGTTTAGGCAGACATCCCAACAAGGCTGAACTGGGGATGTTTGGGGTAATGTGGTCAGAACACTGCTGCTACAAAAATTCTCGCCCCCTCCTGAAACAGTTTCCAACTACGGGAGAGAGAATTCTGGTTGGTCCAGGAGAAAATGCCGGAGTGGTAGATTTAGGGAATGGTCTGCAACTGGCTTTTAAGATTGAATCCCACAACCATCCTTCGGCAGTGGAACCCTTTCAAGGGGCTGCCACTGGCGTAGGCGGTATCCTACGGGATATTTTTACTATGGGAGCGCGTCCTATTGCCCTGCTGAACTCTCTGCGTTTTGGCTCCCTAGAAGATGCTCGCACCCGCAGACTATTTTCTGGCGTGATATCAGGAATCTCACACTACGGCAACTGCGTAGGAGTCGCGACTGTAGGCGGTGAAGTCTATTTTGATCCTGCCTATTCTGGCAATCCTCTAGTGAATGTGATGGCGCTGGGATTGATGGAAACTCCAGAAATTGTTAAATCTGGCGCGGCGGGAATTGGCAATCCGGTGCTGTATGTGGGTTCGACTACGGGAAGAGATGGTATGGGAGGGGCAAGTTTTGCCAGTGCGGAATTGAGCGAAAAATCGGAAGAAGATCGTCCGGCGGTACAAGTGGGCGATCCTTTTTTGGAAAAGTCACTGATTGAAGCTTGTTTAGAAGCTTTTAAGACTGGGGCGGTGGTGGCGGCACAGGATATGGGTGCGGCGGGGATTACTTGTTCGACGGCGGAAATGGCGGCGAAAGGTGGTGTGGGAATTGAGTTTGATTTGGATAAGGTTCCGGTGCGGGAAACGGGGATGGTTCCTTATGAATATCTGCTGTCTGAATCCCAGGAACGAATGTTATTTGTGGCTCATCAAGGGAGAGAACAGGAGTTAATTGAGATTTTCCATCGCTGGGGTTTGCAAGCAGCGATCGCTGGTAAAGTAATTGCCGAACCCATTGTCCGCATCTTGTTTCAAGGTGAAGTGGCGGCGGAAATTACTGCGACGGCTTTGGCAGACAACACCCCGATTTACCATCGGGAATTACTGACGGAAGCTCCAGAGTATGCTCGTCAAGCTTGGGAATGGACATCGGCAAGGTTGCCTGATGCTACGGCATCGGGAATTGAAGTGTCAGGGCAATTCCGCACCTGGAACCAAATTTTATTCCAACTTTTAGATACTCCTTCTATTGCCTCTAAGCGCTGGGTTTATCGACAATACGACCATCAAGTGCAGAATAATACCGTTATCCTTCCCGGCGGTGCGGATGCGGCGGTGATTCGGATTCGTCCGGCGGCAGGGGTAACGGCGGCTCATGCTGCTTCGGGAGTGGCAGCAACGGTAGATTGCAATGCCCGGTATGTTTATCTTCATCCCTATGAAGGGGCAAAGGCAGTGGTAGCAGAAGCAGCGCGGAATCTTAGTTGTACTGGGGCAGAACCTTTAGCCGTGACAGATAACTTGAATTTTGGCAGTCCCGAAAAACCTGTGGGTTACTGGCAACTAGCGGAGGCTTGTCGCGGCATTGCCGAAGCCTGTCGAGAGTTGGCAACTCCGGTGACTGGAGGCAATGTCTCTCTGTATAACGAAACTTTGGATGCTCAGGGCAATCCCCAAGCAATTTATCCGACTCCGGTAATTGGCATGGTGGGGTTAATTCCAGATTTGACGCAGATTTGCGGACAGGCTTGGCAAGCAGAAGGGGATTTAATTTACTTGCTGGGAGAGCCTGTAACAGGAAATCAAAATTTGGTAACTTTGGGCGCTTCGGAATATTTAGCAGCGATTCATAATACGGTGGCGGGCAAACCTCCCCAAGTTGACTTTGATTTAGAACGGCGGGTACAAACTGCTTGCCGTCACGGGATTCGCCAAGGTTGGATCAATTCTGCCCATGACTGTGCTGAGGGAGGATTAGCGATCGCCCTTTCTGAATCTAGCATTGCCAGTCAATTAGGAGCGGAAATTAATTTCGCCCTCAATAGCGACTGTCAAAGCCGTTGGGATGAAATTCTCTTTGGCGAAGGCGGCGCAAGAATCCTCGTTTCCGTGCCGCTAGCAGAACAAGCATCTTGGGAACAATATTTACAGGAGCAGTTAGCAGGTTTTTGGCAGAAAATTGGGATAGTTGGCAACAAAAACCAATTATTACGGGTCTTGACCGCCGATAGTCAATTGCTGATTGAGGTGGCGATCGCCGATGCTAGTCATACTTGGCACAATGCTATTGAACGACGCTTGGCTGTTTAACAAAGCGATTGCCCTTAACATTCACACAGTTGCAGAGCATATAGCCTAATTTGCTGGCTCGCTAGATCTACTGGAGACGTTCCACCGGAACGTCTCTACCATATCCGTATTTAGCTGGTCAATGCCACTGTTCCCCATATTCCCCATATTCCCCATATTCCCCATATTCCCTATATTCCCTGTTACCTGTTCCCTCTCCCCCCCTGTTCCCTGTTACCTGTTCCCTGTTCCCTGTTCCCTATTCCTATTCCCTTCTTATGCCCAATTTCCCTTCCTATTCCGGCGAACTTCCTGAAAAGTTACATCCCCTCAATCCCCGCCATTATCTGTTGCTGGCTTACTGGGTGTTTTTTCGCCCCACTGCTTTGCAACGGTACTTTTATCAAGCTAGCCCTGAATTGTATCAGTTAAGGGGATGGCGGAAATTTTATCTTAGCTGGCGCTATCCCGCCTATCGCCAGATTTATTTGATGCTGCCAGCGGCAAGTTTGTTATTGGCAGCTTTGGCAGGATTGGGGCTATTTTTATACTTTCTCACCACCGTGGAAGGCAATTCCGCCAGGGTGACAGCCATAACTTGCACTCCTCAAGTATGCGTCACAGCGGCGAGCGATCGCGCCTTAAAAGTCAAATTACCCTCAGCGGATGCCACGCTGAAGGTGTGGGATTGGCATCAAGGTAAAGAATTGCGGGTTCTCCAAGGACATAAAGCTAGTATTACCACCCTGGCGGTGACGAGGGATAGTCAGCGGCTAATTTCGGGAGCGCGCGATCGCCATCTGAAAATTTGGGACTTGTCCCAGGGCAAGCAACTGTACAATCTGAAAGGTCATCAAAGTTGGATTAATCAAGTTGCCCTCACTCCCGACAATCAGCAAGCGGTTTCCGCTTCGGCAGATGGAGCGTTGCGAGTTTGGGATCTGGGAACCGGAAAGGAATTACACTTACTTACAGGTCATACTGACGCAGTTTTGGCAGTGGCGATCGCTCCTGATGGCAAACAAGCAGTTTCGGCTAGCGCTGACGGAACTTTAAGAATTTGGGATTTGCAGCGGGGTCAGGAATTGCACCTGCTCAAAGGTCATAATGGTTGGGTGACAGCGGTAGCTATTACCCCCGATGGCAAACAGGTGGTTTCGGCGGGTAATGACAGTACGTTGCGAGTTTGGGATTTATCACAGGGAAAAGAATTACACCTGCTTTCCGGTCATAATGGTTCAGTAACTTCTGTGGCGATTACTCCTGACGGCAAACAGGTAGTTTCGGCAGCAACTGACAACACCTTGCGAATTTGGGATTTAGCCCAAGGCCAGGAATTGCACGTCCTCAAAGGTCATAATGGTTGGGTGACGGCAATGGCAATTACCCCCGATGGCAAACAGGTGGTTTCTGCTTCCTCCGATTACACTTTGCGGGTTTGGGACTTACAGCTAGGGCAGGAAATAAAGGTTTTTAAAAACTATGATACTTGGGTGACGGCTCTGGCAATTACACCCGACAGTCAGCAAGTTGTTTCTGGAGCCTTTGATCGCTATCCGAAAATGTGGAGTTTGGCAAGTGGCGAAGCAATGCCTTTTCAAGCCGCGATCGCTTCTGGTCTAACTCTAAGATTAGCACTTCAGGCGATCGCCATCCTAGCCACTTTTAATGGATTAATTGTAACAGCGATCGCCTTCGCCATCAATGCTGCTATCTTTGGTCTTGCCAGCAGCATCATTTCTAGTCTAGGATTTGGCTTAATTGGTGGCCTGATTTTTTCCTTGGGAGTGGTAATTGGCGATCGCTTGTCAGTTGAACCCTTTCTTGCCGCCGCCTATGGGATGGAAAATCTCAGCTTGATTTGTACCGTTGTTTTTGGTGTCAGTTTTGGGTTAGTAGTCCAAACAGCTTTTGGATTAGTTAGTCGCAAAGCTCTCGGCGCGATCGCTGCGACCATATTTCTTTTTACCATTAGTGCTGCCACTGCGATCGTTGTTGCCAGCGAAATCACCAGAAATGCCATTAGCTTGCAAGGCAGAATTTTTCCTGCCCTTGACACGGCGATCGCCGTTGGTGTTAGCTTTAATCTCCTAGTCATTTTGGGCGCTTTCCGCCTACCATTGTATCCGGGGCAATTAGCGATCGCTTTTAGTCGTCGTTTATCCGCTTGGCATCCCATCAACTGGGATGAATTACTAATTTTCCCTTTACCTCGCACCAACACTTTATGGCGTGCTATCCGCCAGCGAGGTTCAGAAGCAGAAATGCTGCGCTTGTTTGCCCAGATTGCCAGCAATCCCTTTCAGAGAGCGCAAATTCACCCAGCCTTATTTCAATGGTTGCATCAATCGGTCAATCCAGTGCGATCGCTTTATTTTCTCCTCACTTGTCCCGAATTAGATGAATATAATCTAGCTCCCATCAGTCCTAGGGATTGGCAAAACTTCCCTACCAGCAGACAACTATTATTAGCCGCCATTACCAACCAAAAAGTTAACTATTACAACTATTCTCTGAATCAAATCGCCGAAAACATCCTGTGGCAATTAGGCTTCTGGCAGCGCCAACAGCAACCAACCGCTTTAACTCGCTTTGCCAGAGTTCTTTACCAGTTGCTATACCTGCAACCAACAGATCCCAAAAACTTGCTTTTGGGTGAAAATCAAGCCATTTATATCAGCTTAGAAGAATATCCCGAAGGGCAAGAAATTTCCCGTTCCTTTGCCACTTTCACAGCTTTTTTGTCCTATAACAATATTGCCGCCTTCCGAGGCGTACAATATGCAGTGCTAGAACTACCAACCCCAGAAAATGCCATTCGTCCCAAAGTAATCATTGCCATTAATCGCCTCACCCAAATTGCCACTACTGTTGCTGCTCCAGACTTTTCCAGTCAATTTCAACAACTAGCTATCTTAGTGCGATCAATTAGCGATCTCGAAGTTCTAAATGAATATATTACCCAACAAGTCACCCCACCCGAACAAACAATTTTACAGCAAATTATTCGCCAGTGGCAGCAACTAATTCACGAAGCCGCCGCCAAAATCGCCCATGAACAATAAAATTAATCACTTACGATTCACCAGTACCATTTTGCCTTCCTTTGCGTCCTTTGCGCTCCCTTTGCGTCCTTTGCGTTAAAAAAAATCATTAATAATCAGAACTTACTCTCTTAACGGTAGACTATTGCGATCGTTCATCTTATTGATTTTTCAATTCTACGCTGACAATCTGCCAAGGTGAAATCCTGATTTTTTTGTCCTCCGATAATTTCAAGGGGCGTTCAAGTAAATCAACAGGGTGGGAAAATTCTAATTCTAAATCGCTGGATAAAGACAATTCGGCAGGCTCTCCATGACATTCATAACATCGTAAGATCCAGCTTTGGGAGTTATTTTCAGACTGTTTAAAAGCCATCAAAACTAGATTTTCTGCCGATAAATCTAAGAGTTGACCAACTGGTGATAAAGCAGCTTTTCCAGCGGTTTCTACAGGAGGACAAATGATGGCTTGCAGAGGTAAATTTAGCTCATAACCTTTTCGGACTGTTTGAGCAGATTGCCAACTACCGGAATGGGGATAAACAGCATAGGTAAATTCATGTTTGCCTCTATCGGCTTCAGGATCTGGCCAATTGGGACTGCGTAATAAAGTTAATCTTAGCTGATTTGGTTGACTATCATAACCGTGTTTACAATCATTTAATAAACTTACTCCATATTCAGTTTCTCCCAATTCCGTTTTGGCAGCAGCAGTGGTTAAATCTGCCCAACGCAAAGCCGGAACTTCCCATTTGGCTTGCTCCCTAGGTTCGGTTGATTTAGTTGCTCGTTGGATAGCGCCGCAGGGAATTTCATAGGTGGCGTAATCGGCGGCGAGATTGAGGGGAAAAGCGGCTTTAACTAATACATGATGCTCTTGCCAATCGACGGTGGTAAAAATTTCTAGTATGGGCGATCGCACGGCTAAGATATAATCTTGACTAAACTCGGATTTGCCCAATTGTCGCACTACTCGCAATCGTTGTTGAATTGTTCCTGATTCTACCCAATGAATAGATTTTAGTTCGCTGGGCGATAAAGGATATTGAGCATAATTGGGATCAATATTCCAAGCTTGCCAATAAATATGACCGCGATCTTGGAAACTTTGTAATTGATTCCCGCCTGCTTGGGTAAGAATTTCGCGCTGGTTGATTTTGTCGAAAATGCTGCTGAAATCGCCAGTTTGACTGTCAACAGTGACGCGCAAAAATTCATTTTCTAAAATCCAGTTTGGGGCGGGAGTATTGACAGGGGAATGGTGCGTTACGCTGTCGCTAACGCACCCTACGGAGATGGGGTTATCCCGGCAATGGTGCGTTACGCTGTCGCTAACGCACCCTACGGAGATGGGGTTATCTGGGAAATGGTGCGTTACGCTGTCGCTAACGCAACCTACGGAATCTTGGTGGCATAACCAAAAGCAACGATAGCCTACAGAGGGAATTTCTGAGGCTAAAAATAATAGTTCTGATTTGGCTGATAGTTGGGATGGTAATGGCTGTCCTTCTAAGTCGTAAATTTGCCATTCAATCTGGGTTGAATCAGTATTTTCTAAGGTTGGTAAAGGGAGAGTAACTACTTGCGATCGCTGCCAATTTAAAGAGTTAAAAACTACTATGGGAAAAGCATTGATTTGGGGTGGGGGAGGAAAGGCAATTTGGGCGGCGATCGCCTGGAGCGATCGCGTTAATATTTCTGTACCAATTTGAGCGGCTTCCTGCCAAGTTTTGTTCGCATCTACATATACTGCTGGAATGGAAGCTCCTGGTAAAATATCATGAAATTGATTAAATAAAACCTTTTTCCAAGCAGTTTCTAATTCGGTTTTGGGGTAATCGCTACCCGCGCTCAAGGTTGCCCAGGAAGCAAATAGTTCCGCCTGATATAATAACTTTTCGCCATGCCGATTCCACCGCTTTTGTAAGGCTTGGGTAGTGTAGCAGCCGCGATGGTATTCTAAATATAGTTCATCATTCCAAATTGGCAGGTTTTCGGTAGGATGAACCGCCGTTGGATTTCCTGGGTTAATAGTTAATTTCAGATGGCTAACTTGTTGTAAATAGTCGTTGACTGTGGTAGACTTTAAAGTAGGGAAAAAAGGCGATTTTTGCCAGCGATTCGCTACTTCTAACATATCTTGGGTAGGACCGCCCCCATGATCGCCACAACCAAAAAGCCACAGGGCATTTTGTAAACCAGTTTCCTGTTCCCAATTAATCTCATAATTCGCCATTTTGAGGGGATCGATTCCTTCGCCAATTGGTGCAGACATGAGGCTGAGAACTTGACTACCATCAGGCGATCGCCACCAGAAAAGTTGATGGGGAAACTTAGTAGTATCATTCCAAGTTAGTTTCTGGGTGACAAAATATTCAATCCCTCCTTGTTGGAGAAATTGGGGTAACGTGGCACAGAAACCAAAACTATCTGGCAACCACACGCTGGTACTCAATTTACCAAACTTTTCCTGAGTATAAAGCTGTCCATAAAGGATTTGGCGGACAATGGATTCGCCATTAATTAAATTCAAATCTGGCTCTACCCACATTCCCGCCGCGATTTCCCATTTTCCGGCAGCTACCTGTTGTTGAATGGTGGCAAATAAGTCAGGACAATTGGTTTCAATCCAGGCATACAAAGCTGGACTAGAATGACAATAAATTAAGTTAGGAAAATGCTGTTGAAGTTGCAAAACCGAGGCAAAAGTCCGCTGGGCAACTTCCCAAGTTTCACTAATAGGCCATAACCAAGCTAAATCTAGATGAGAATGACCAAGTAAGGAGATTTCTCGTTGTTTTAAAGATAATTTATCGGCGACTTCGATTAGATGGTGGCGGAGCGTAGCCAGGGAGCGATCAAAAAGTTGCCGATTAGGTAAAACTTGCCAATCAATCTGCTCAATAACGGCGGTAAACTTGGCTAATTCCTCTGGAGCAAAGGCGGCTAAATATTGCTGTAAAATCGTTAATTCATCGGCGATAAAACTAGGTTCTGGAAACTGTTCGTCATTCGATTCATAAACGCAGAGCGATCGCACCAAGGCTCCGGCATCATTATCGGGACTGACTAAGCGCAAAATAACGATAATTTCTGCCCCTGGTTGCACTGATAAATTGACTAATATCCTAGTGGTAGAATCAAATAAATCTCCTTGCTGTACCAGAGTGCCATTGACAAAAATCTGGGCATCTTTTGCCCACCAAGTCAATACCAACCGCAATGCTAAACCCTGTAAAGGGTAGTTTTCTAAAGCTTGGGGAATGACAATTTTCTGCCCTAACCAGCATATTTGTCCGCCAGCGGGGAAACTAATATGTTCTTTGGGATTAAGTTCGCATTTTTGCCAATTGGTAAAATCTCTGGTCATAGTCAGATTGGTACGATCTGATTGCCAAGAATACCAATGAGTTTGAATGTTGACTTGGGTAAGCGATCGCAATCTGGTAATTGCGGAAGAAATTAGACTATGATTCATTTAATTTTTCAATCCTAAGTCCTAGTTTTGTAGGGGCAATTCCCCCGTGGTTGCCCCTATTTAAACTTTGGGATATTTTAGCGATGCTGACGAGTTACTTCCGCCATTAACTGTTGCTGAACATTGGCAGGAACTTGACGATATTCGGCAAATTCCATCGTGAAACTAGCCATACCAGAAGAAAGCGATCGCAGTCCAGTGGAATAACCAAACATTTGCACTAAGGGTACTTCAGCGCGAATTACCGCATAGCCTTGCTGAGTTTCTGAACCTAGTAATACCCCCCGGCGCGAGGACAAATCCCCCTGCACTCTGCCAATAAACTCTGGCGGAGTTTCCACTTCCACCAACATAATTGGTTCGAGAATAATTGGCTCTGCCTGAAGAAAAGCGGCTTGGAAACCTTGTTTGGCAGCACTCCGAAAAGCTAATTCCGAAGAATCTTCCCGGTGATAACCGCCATTTTCCAAGATTACCTTTACTTGTACCACGGGGTAGCCAATTAGCTCGCCACTTTGAACGGCATCGCGGAAACCTTTTTCGCAAGCGGGAATATATTCCTTGGGAATTACCCCACCAACAACGCGGTTTTCAAAAACAAATGTTTCGGCACTGGGAACAATTTTACCCACCACATGAGCATATTGACCAGAACCCCCGGTTTGTTTTTTCAACTGGAAGTCAAAAGTAGCTGCTTGAGAAATAGTTTCCCGATAGGCAACCGCTGGCGCACCAACATACACCTCCGCATTATATTCCCGTTTCATCCGCTCCAAATAGATTTCCAGATGCAGTTCTCCCATCCCCGCAATCAGAGTTTCATTGGATTCGGAATCGAGGCGCACTCGGAAGGTAGGATCTTCCCGCATAAAGCGGTTGAGAGCCTTGGAGACGCGATCGCTATCTTCTTGATTTTTGGGGGTAATCGAGAGGGAAATCACGGGTTCTGGCACGAACATTCCTTCTAGGGTAAGGGGATTTTCGCGATCGCAAAAGGTATCCCCAGAAGCACAATCTAAACCAATGACGGCAATAATTTCACCCCCAAAGGCTTCGGAAAGGTGCTGGCGAACATTGGCGTGCATTCGTACCATTTGTCCAACTCTGACTGATTTACCAGTGCGGGGGTTATAGATGGTGCTGCCTTGATGGAGAGTACCAGAATAGAGGCGCAAATAAGTTAATTGTCCAAAGGATTCCACCGTCAATTTAAAAGCGAGGGCAACTAATTTGCCATCCACATCGGGATAAATATTCACAGGTTGGTGAGTTTTGGCATCAAAACCTTGGACAATTTCCCGATCTGTGGGAGATGGTAAATAGAGAGCGATCGCCTCTAACAAATTCTGCACGCCTTTATTTTTGAAAGCCGAACCAATCAGCACTGGCACCAATTCCAAACTCAAAGTTGCTTGCCGAATAGTTTGCCAAATTAGTTCCGGGGGAACTTCCTGGTTATTCAACAACAACTCCATCATTTTTTCGGAGTAAAAAGAAACTTGATCGAGCATTTTTTCCCGGGCGGTAGTTACTTCTGCCAGTAACTCCGCCGGAATTGCTTTACTCTCCCAATGTTCGCCATTTTCTCCCTCAAAATAATTCGCCTGCATAGTAATCAAATCCACCACCCCTTGAAAACGATCTTCATTTCCAATTGGGTATTGCAGTAGAACTGGATTTAAATGCAGTTTATCTTTCAGCGCCTGAACCACTTTAAAAGGATTAGCGCCAATCCGATCCATTTTGTTGATAAAAGCAATCCTTGGCACGCGATAGCGCTTCATTTGCCGATCGACGGTGATAGATTGGGATTGTACGCCTGCCACAGCGCACAACACCATCACTGCCCCATCTAAGACTCGCAAAGAACGTTCCACTTCAATGGTAAAGTCAACGTGACCGGGAGTATCAATTAAGTTGATTTGAATGTCTTTCCAAAAACAAGTGGTTGCCGCTGAAGTAATCGTGATACCTTTTTCCCGCTCCAGCGGCATAAAGTCCATTGTGGCTCCATCGCCATCGCCGCGCACCTCCTCAATTTTGTGAATTTTACCCGTGTAGAACAGAATCCGCTCGGAAAGGGTGGTTTTGCCGGAGTCAATGTGAGCGGAAATGCCAATGTTACGGATGCGGGTTCGAGGAATCATAGTGTTTAAGCTCTATCCTGGCTAGAGCGACGAAAAGATGGTTGCCACTTCTGGGCAATTCCTAGTATATTACAGAAATACTACAAAGTAAATACAGTTTGGTTAAATTCTATGCAGATTAACGCAAAATCCCGATCCTTGTCCGATTTTACCGAGAAGAAAGCGATCGCTCAATACGGTTCAGTTAGTAGGTGGTCACAAATAAAAGAACGCAAAAGTTCGTAGTTGGGCTTTAGCCCTCTCCGGATTAGGGCTGAAGCCCAACTACGAA